>JABIXB010000104.1 GCA_018666805.1 Rhodospirillaceae bacterium
GATATCGGCGTTGCCGATGTGCTCGGCGATTGCGCGGTCGAAATCGGCCTCGACAAGCAGGATTTTCGCGAGGCTCTCGATAGCGGCGTCTATAGCAAAGAATGCGAACAGCAATTGATTCTCGGGCGCGATGTTATGGGCATCAACTCGGTGCCGACATTCGTCCTCAACAGCCGCATCGGCATTCCCGGCATGGTGCCGAAGGAAACTTTACTCTCGGTGTTTCGCGAACAATTGACCGCAGCGGCTGAATAACCAACGTATTTTTCGGCGCTCGAATATGAAAGCCCTGCTGCGCTCCCCCTCGCCTTACGTGCTGGTCGCCTGCGCTGCGCTGATCCTTGCCCTCGGCATGGGCATGCGCAACACGTTCGGCCTCTTTCTCCAGCCGATGAGCCTCGACCTGCAATTGCCGCGCGGGGTCTTTGCTCTTGCCATCGCCATTCAAATGCTCGCCTGGGGCATCAGCCAGCCGATATTCGGCGCCTTGGCGGATCGCTATGGCGCGGCGCGCATTGTTGTATTAGGCGGCCTTTTCTATGCCGGCGGATTGTTGCTCATGGCCAATGCGAGCGGCCCCTGGGCGCTGCATGGCGGTATCGGAATCCTGGTTGGAATGGGCACCAGCGCCGCCGGCTTCGCGGTCGTGCTCGGACCGGTCGGGCGCGCCTTTCCGCCGGAGAAGCGTAGCATGGCGCTTGGCATCGCCAGCGCCGGCGGCTCGGCCGGGCAACTGATCATGGCGCTCGTCGGCGGCGCCTTGATCGATAGCATGGGCTGGGCCGCCGCCCTCCTGGTGATGGCCATTATCGCCGCCTTTATCATTCCGCTCGCGCTCGGGGTGCGCGGCAAAAGCGCCGGCGATGGCGGGCCGGCGCAAAGTCTGCGCGAAGCGCTGCGCGAGGCCTCCGGCAACAAAAACTATTGGCTGCTCTGCGCTGGATTTTTCGTCTGCGGCTTTCACGTCGCCTTTATCGCCACCCACCTGCCGCCCTATCTTGCTGACAACGACATGCAGACCATGCTGGCCGCGACGGCGATCGCGATCATCGGCTTCTTTAATATTCTTGGCACCTTGGCTTCCGGCTGGCTCGGCGGAAAATATCGCCAGAATTACGTCCTCAGCATTTATTATTTGGCGCGCGCCGTCATTATCGCCGGCTTTCTCATCTTTCCGGTCACTGAAACCTCAGTGCTGATCTTCGCCGCCCTGATGGGCTTCATGTGGCTTGGCACGGTGCCGCTCACGAGCGGGCTGGTAGCGCAAATATTCGGCGCCCGCTATCTCGGCGCGCTGTTTGGCATCGTCTTTTTTAGCCACCAGATCGGTGGCTTTCTTGGCGCCTGGCTGGGCGGCTACCTGTTTGACCTGACCGGCAATTATGACGTCGCCTGGATGATTGCCATAGCGCTTGGCGTGCTGGCGGCATTGATCCATTGGCCGATTTCCGACCGGCCAATTATCCGCACCACAGAAGGAGCCTGAGACATGCCTAAAGTTTACAATCCGAGCGCTATCGCCGGCCCCTTCGGCCATTACGATCATGGCGTCGAGGCGGCGCTGCCGGGCCGCCTGCTTTGTATCTCCGGCCAGACCGGTGTCGCCGCCAACGATAGCGTACCGGAGGATATTGCGGCGCAGACGGAGCTGGTCTGGCAGAATATCTGCGCCGTGTTGGCCGATGCCGGCATGTCGCCCGGGGATATCGTTAAAACCAACAGCTATGTCATGGACCGGGACCATATTCCGGTACTAGCGAAAATGCGCAAACGATTCCTCGGCGCGGACCACAAAGCGGCCTCAACCACCCTTCTGGTCGCCGGTTTGGTGCGTCCCGAATGGCTGGTTGAAATCGACGCCGTCGCGATAAAGCGCTGATTTTCACCAATAACCGGCCAGTTACGCGCAACCAAACGTTAAGCCTAAAAGAAAATTAACGCTCTGCTGTCAGGATGCAGCCCTTGTATCCTGAAAGTATAACCCAGCATGACACCATCCGACCTCGTTGAGGCTCTGGACAAGCACAGTCAGTGGCTCCAGAACCAAACCGGCGGAAGCCCCGCCGATTTGGCCTTGCAAAGCCTCTATGGCTTTGACTTGACGGGTGTCAATTTGCACCGCGCCAAATTGACCGGTGTGGATTTTAGCCAGGCTATCCTGCTGCGCGCCGATCTCAGCGGCACCGATTTGTTCGGCGCCAATATGCTAAACGCAAAATTACAGGATGCCTCGCTCAAGGGCGCTAATATGAGAGGCGCGCAATTGCGCGGCTGCGATCTCAGCGGCGCCGATCTCAGCAATGTCGATCTGCGCGATGGCAGCCTGCTTCGGGCCGACCGCAAAGAAGGCCTGGCGCTGATCAATTCCGACAACCGCATGCTCGAGACCGAATTAGCCGACTTATCCGGCGCCAACCTCTCCGGCGCGCATCTGGCCGAATCGGCCATCGTTCAAACCGATCTCTCGAACGCGATTATGCGCGACACCAACCTGTCCGGCGCGGATCTGAGAAATTCAGACCTCTCCGGCGCGGATTTGACCGGCGCCGATCTAAGCGGCGCCAATATGGAAGGGGTGAAGCTCGTCGGCGCAAAACTGAGCGGCACCAACCTCAAGGAAACCAATTTGGCCAACGCCGATTTACGCGGCGCGGATTTCGGCGATTCGGATACCTCGCTGGCCAATATGGAAGGGGCGGAATTCCTCCGCTCAAAGGATAATTTACCGAAGAAAATTCAGGATGTGTTACAAAAACATTATATCTGGATCGACAGCAATGCCGCGCGCGGCGAACGCGCTGATCTCTCCGGCGAGGATTTATCGCACACCGATCTCGGCGATGTGAATCTGAGCGCCGCGGTGCTGAAAAACGCATCGCTGGTAAAAACCGAACTTCAGGGTGCCTCGTTTCTGATGTCCGATCTGACCGAGACCGATATGAGCGGCGCCAATCTCGCCGATGCGGTGATGGCGGGCAGCAATTTTGCCAAGGCAAAATTCGTCGGCGCCAACCTCACTAACGCGAATATGGGCCCGACCGATCTTCTCGACGCGGCCGGTAAGCCGACCGGACGGGAATGGCCGACCAACCTTACCGAGGTCGATTTCACCGGCGCCAATCTAACCAACACGAACTTGCGCAACGCCCTCATTACCGGCGCCAATTTCACCGACGCGGCCCTCATTGATACGCGCTTCGGCGAAGCGGATGTCAAAAGCGCGATCATCGACAAGGACGTCGTGAAGAAGCTGCTCGGCACCGCCTAGGGCGCAAATCCGCCGGCCCATATGCGCCCTACAATTTTCACCTAAATGAATCCGCCTCCCGCCACTGGAAGGCGTTGCTTTCTGCCGCCGCCGCAGGCACAACAAAGCGATAAGAAACTAAAACGATACAGTGTGGCGCGGCGCGATGGGTTCAGTCCTTCTGCTCGGATTTTTAATCGGTTTGCGGCACGCCATTGAGGCCGACCATGTCGCCGCTGTCGCGGCACTCACCAATCGCTCAAAAAGCCTCGCCGCCGCCGCCCGCCTCGCCGCCGCCTGGGGCCTCGGCCATACCCTGATGCTGTTCGCCGTCGGCGCCGCGGTGATCATGATGGATAGCGTCATGCCGGAGCGCATCGCGCAATATCTCGAGCTCGCCGTCGGTATCATGCTGTGCTGGCTCGGCTATGACGTGCTGCGCCGGCTGATCCGCGAACGCATCCATTTTCACCAGCACCGCCATGCCTCCAGCCCAGCAGGTGCGGCCAACCATTTCCACGCCCATTCGCATAAGGGCGACACATCGCACCAAAATTCGGCGCATGACCATCAGCACGGCAACATGCGGCGGCGCGCTTTTATCATCGGCCTGGTGCACGGCATGGCCGGCTCCTCGGCACTGATCCTGCTGACCCTCGGCCAGTTCGATTCCTGGTGGCCCGCCTTCCTCTATATGGCGCTGTTTGGCCTCGGCACCATGCTCGGCATGGCACTGCTTTCGGTGGTGATTTCCCTACCGCTGCAAAAATTGGCCAACTCGCTCACCTGGGCGCACAACGCTCTTAATGCCGTTACCGGCACGGCGACCGTGGGTCTTGGCGTCTGGCTGATTTACGATATCGGCATTTCCGGCGGGCTGATTGACGGGCTGATCAGTGGCTGAAGCGATAACTACGTCTTTAGCAGTGCCTATATTACCTTCGTACCAAATTGGTATTGTTTTGTAATTCACCCTTTATGCGCCGCTGCCCGGCCCGACGCATCGGGTTTCAACCGCCTGCGGACCATAGCACAAAACAACAAATATCGTATGGCTTCACCGCCGCGCCGATTCGCGCTAGAAGAGCGCGTGGCAAAAAAACCAAACCCAATAGATGTTCATGTCGGCGGGCGCGTGCGAGCACGGCGCACCATGCGCGGATTGAGTCAATCAAAGCTCGGCAAGGCGATCGACACCACTTTCCAACAGGTGCAAAAATACGAACACGGCACCAACCGGGTGAGTGCCAGCCGCCTGCACATGCTGTCGCAAGTGCTTGACGTGCCGATCTCCTATTTCTTCGACGAACTACCCGACGACATCTCCGGCTCCCGGACGCCCGGCCTCGGCCCGAGCAAAGGCTTCGAAGGTGACCCCTTGGCCAAGCAGGAAACGCAAGAATTGGTCAACGCCTATTACCGCATGCCGGAACAGAAGATGCGCCAACGCGTGCGCGAATTGGTCAAGGCGCTCGCCGGGCGAGGTTGACCCGTGCCGCCTCCAGTTGAGCGCAGCCGCGTGACCGCCTCCGCGCTACGATCACTGTAGCGGCAACAGGAAATACGGCACGGCCCTCTTCGATTGATCTTCATGAGCGTATTGGATATTTCTCTGCCGGCATTTGGAATAAATCCAATTATCGCCTGGGAAAGGGAACGCACCGATGACAGCTAAACGGATCGCTGTGATGGGGACCGGAGCAAGTGGCGCGTCCATCGGGGCCGACCTGACACGTGCCGGGCTTGACGTCACCTTTATCGAGCAGTGGCCAGCGCACGTCGAGGCCATGCGCGCCAAAGGCATTCGGATTGAGATGCCCGAACAAACGCACACCACGCCGGTTCGGGCGTACGATCTTTGCCAAGCGGCCAGCTTGCAGGAGACATTCGACATCGTCCTGATCGTCGTAAAGGCGTATGACACACGCTGGGCATGCGAACTGATCAAGCCTTTAACGAGCCCGACCGGGCTCGTTGTCGGCATGCAAAATGGCATGACAACAGATGACATCGCGTCGATCATGGGCCCGGAACGCACACTCGGCGCCGTGGTTGAGATCGCGGCCAACATGTTCGAGCCTGGCATCGTGGACCGGCAAACCCCGCCCTCGGGAACCTGGTTCGCCATCGGCGCCCATGACGCGGCAACGCGGGGACGCGAAAGCGAAGTCGTTGAAGTGCTGCGCCACGCCGGCAAGGTCGAAATTTCGCATGACATTCGCTCGGCGAAATGGATGAAACTCATCGTCAACGCGGCGGAATGCCTGCCGTCCGCGATCCTCAATATGCCGCTCCGGGAAGCAGTCGATACGCCTGGTATTCGTGACGTCATGGCGGCGGCGGGCATTGAGGCGACCCGGACGGCGCTCGCTCTCGGCCATAAACTCGTTCCGATACTCGGCAAGTCGCGCATCGAGGAAAACGATCCGGGCCACTACGCGGCATCGCTGCTCGATACGGTCCTGTCAGAATGGACATTGCCCAACACGAGAGTGGCCCATCTGCAAGACTGGATGAAGGGCCGCCGCGCCGAGGTCGACGAGATCAATGGCATTGTCGTCGCCGAGCAACAGGCAATGGGCGGAACGGCCCCGGTCAACGCCAAGCTGGTCGACATCGCTCTGCAAATCGAGCGCGGCGAGCTTGAGGCCGCCCCCTCGAACGCCGCCTTGCTGTTGTCGACGCTCCAGCCCTAGTGCGCCGACGCATTCGGCTAAACTATTGAAAAGAATGGGGCGAGTGAGGGGACTTGAACCCCCGACCCCCTGAACCACAATCAGGTGCATCCACCACGAATGCGCTACCCTTGAATACGCTAAGCCCCCGCGGCTACGCCGGTCAGCCGGGGCGTAATTGCTGACGCCTCGGTTAACCAACCCGCACAAGATGGACGCTCGACGCCTGCCATGTTCGAAGCCGCCGCCCCCGAGCTTGCCGCCCAATGGAACGAGGCCGGTGATTTACCGGAGCGCCTGAGCCGCTTACAAGACGTCGCCGCCGGCGCGCTCGGCGGTATCGAGGATGCCATGCTTCGTGATGATTTCACCGTTAGCTTTGAGGGCCTTTCCGAGGGCACCCAAGCGGCGGTTTACAGCCAACTTAGCAAACCAGAAATGGCCTACGTGAGAATCGCGGATGCCGAGGAATATGAAGATTTCGCCGAAAGCGAAGTCGGCGACGCGCTGATTTCAGCTTGGGGGCCAGATTCGCACAACGCGTCCCACAACATCGGGGTCGTTATCGCTCGCTTTGCTACCCTCTTGGACAATCTGAATCCATCCCAGACGCAAGAATTTGAATATTGGCGGGGTGCTACCACGGCAGCTGAAAAGATCGCGGCGC
>JABIXB010000105.1 GCA_018666805.1 Rhodospirillaceae bacterium
ATGCTCGGGCGCTACATAGGGCGCCAGGCCCATGACCTTATATTCATGCTCGCCCGGGCGCATGCCGAGCAGTTGCGTGACGAGCGAATAGAATTCGCCGATCGAGTGATAGCTTGATTGTTGCGCTAACAATTCGTGGCCGTTCTCGGGATCCCAGCGGGAGACCGTGTTGGAAACGCCATCGCCGGAGCCATCCAGGGTAAAAGCCAAAACAGGCGCTGCTCGGGCGCTAAAGCCAGAACCATAGAGCGCCGCATAGCGGTGCGCGCTGTGATGCTCAAGCTTATGAACCTGCTCGGGCCGGATGCCATAAGCGGCGCAATAGGCACGGATGGTCTTGCTGCGATGGCGGCGGAAAAGCCCGACATAGGGCCGCACCAATGCCGGCGAGGCCAGCAGGTTTCGCGGCACGACATAGTTCAGCAGGTGGGCAAGAAGGTGGCGATAAGAATAATGGCTGGCATAGCTTTTGGAAAAATCAATCGGCTGAACCAGGTGGGGAAACACAATGGCATCCATATCGGCCAGAGTGATTTGGTTGTCGGACAGAATCCATTCCAGCGCGCGGCGCGGAAAACCGGCCTGATTTTTGACGTTGGTAAAACGCTCCTCGGACACCAGAGCAATCAACTCGCCATCTTTCATGAAGCAGGCCGTCGCCGTGTGGCCATCGTGAAGCGCGAGAAGATTCATCAATATTGCTCTGTTGAATTATTCTGATTCTGCCGAATGGCGATGTTATGCACCGGACTTGCGCGGATGCAAGCGCCTGGGTTCGCCGATGGCCGGGCCGCCGGAGAGGGGCCTATACAGGGCGCTCATTATTGGTAACCTGATAACCAGACTCCGTTTCCGGCTGGCGCCTCGAATGGCGCCTCGAATGGCGGCAAGATCCATCGCTTTACCTCGAAAAACCTGATGAAATTTTTCAATTGTGAATAACATCCCCAACCCCGAAATGGTGTGTAACTTATGCAACAGCAGGAATATGTCATTGCTGTATGCGGGCAATTTAAACCCCGACGATATGAAAAAATTCTCTCAATACGCATTTTATGGCGACATCTATAAATGCGGTGATTGCGGATTCGTTATTGAGGAGATGAGCCACGACACGCCGGAGATCATCGAATATCTCAGCAAAGAGGAATATGGCGAGGAGATCATCGATCAGCTCAATCTTCAGGAGAAGGCTGATGCCTATGCGCCCCTGGTGGCGATTATTGAAAAGCACCGCGCCATTGGCGGCGCAAATATCCTCGATGCCGGCGCCAACACCGGCGTCTTTCTGAATCTCGTACGCGGCCTGGGAGCCAATCCGTTTGGCCTTGAGCCCTCATTGGAGGCCACCAAGGTTGCCAAGTCGCGCTTCGATCTGGATGTTCAAAACGATGTTATCGCCGGCCTGGATCTACCGGACGAAAGCCTCGATATCATTACCATGTGGGATGTGGTCGAGCATTTATATGATCCGCTGGCAGACCTCGCGGCACTTCTGCCGAAACTAAAGCGCGGCGGATATATATTTGTCTGCACGCATAATATTGAAAATATATTTTGCCGGGTTCTGGGCAAGCGCAACCCGTTATTACTCTACGCGCACTTCTATCATTTCTCGCCGGAAACCTTGAGCAAGGCGCTCGAAAAGGCTGGGTTTGAGGCGCTGGGCACGCGTTATTTTCACAAATCGTGGAGCTTGAGATACCTCCTCGCTTTGTTCGATGAATTCTGGCCGAACAGTATCGCCGCGAAATGCGCCGGCGGCGCGCAAAAGGTAGTTTCGCCCTTCGAGCGGGTCGGCAACCTGAGGATACGGTTCCCCCTGAATCTATTCTTCGTCGCCATCGCGCGGCGCCCCTAGAGCATGTCACGCTCGCATGCGCTCACGCGAAATGCTCTATCTCTTTTGAGCTGAAGCAAATCGTCGTCGCAGGTGATTCCACCTGCTCGGGTTTTGCTCTAACGCCGTCACTTCACGCCAAGGACGCTAACCTCGCGAACGGCAAAATCGCCGCCTTCCGTAGCGAGCGCAATGCCGGCAAAGGGATCGCGGAAGCTTCTGTCGCTGACCTGCAGCACGGCCCTGCCATCCAAGGTAAGGCTCATGCCGCCGCTATCGTCACGCGCAAATAGGAGGCGGTGGCGATAGCCGTCTTCGAGATTAACCACCTGTTTATGCGCCGCCAGCAGGCGTGCGCCGCTACGCCCGAAGCGAAGAATTTCAAAGCCCGGAGAGACCCCGGCATTATAGGCTAGGCGGTAGCCCGAATTGCGCCGGCTGCCCTGGAATATATCCACCTCAATCCGGCCGCCGCGCTCGCGCGACACCAATTCGAGCTGCACCGAAAACGCGTTGGAAATGGCGAGACTGGTGAAAAGCTCTGCGCGCGCCTTGGCAAGTGTCGCCATTTCAGCGGCTTTTTCGGCTTTTTCCTTCTCCACCGCCTGTTCTGTGCGTTCGATCTCATCGCCGACCGGCACGCTCGGCTTGCCGGAGAGAAAGATTGATTGAACCAGGGTGTAGCGGCCGGAATTTTCGCGAATTTCACGCAATTGCGCCAACCGGTTTTCCATCTCGCTCGGTCCGCCCTCAGCCTTGATCACCGCCTGAATACGCTCGATCTCCTCGCCGACCGGTACATAGGGTTTGCCGTTCAGTGTCGCGGACTGGACCAGGGTATAACGCCCTTTATCGGCTTTCTTGGCTTCCATCTCCTTCAGGGTTTCCGCCAAGGCATCGGCTTCAGACGGCTCGGGTTTCGGCGCCACAGCCATGAGACCGTGCCGCTGGCTGACGGTGAATTCGCCTTCAGCCGTATTCCAACGCGGATTGCGCGAAATATTGCCGTCGTGGAAATCGTCTTTCATCAATTCGACGAATTTCGGCCCTTGATATTCGTCCAGCGCCTGGCGCAATTCGTTGAGGAATTTAGGATCGGCAGCGCGTGATTTCTCCGCTTCCTCGATCAGTTCCGAAATTTCCTCGACCAGTTCCATTCCCTGGTCCGAAGCGGCGCGCACCGAAGCGTTCCACATAAGCGTGCCAGCCAAGGCAAAACACAGTGCCGCCAGCAGGATGCCGATCTTTTTTACCCGTTTCATGTTCTTGCTCCCTAAGTTCTGGCCATACGATAAGCCAATCGAGGCTGTTGGCAACAGCGTGTTCTGTTGATGCCATTTGGCATGGACGGCAGGCGATGATTTATGGTGTGATCACAGTAATACATATAATCGATTAGAAGCTGACGACTGAAAGGCATTGAAGCAAATGATCTATCCGGACCCAACCTCGCGATCGGCGGAACTGGCCAAACGGGCCGGGCGGGTTTATCCCGGCGGCACAACACGCGGGCAAACCTATTACACGCCCTATCCGATTTATGTCGATCACGCCGAGGGCTGCCAGGTGTTCGATGTGGATGGTACTGCGCGCACCGATTTTCTCAATAATTACACCGTTCAATTTTTTGGCCATTCGCATCCGGATATCGTCGCCGCCGTGCAGCACCAGGCTGCGCGCGGCATGTGTTTTACCATGCCGTCTGAGCTCGATATCGAGCTTGCCGAGATGGTCCTCGGCCGCGCCGCCTCATTCGAGCATTTGCGCTTTACCAATACCGGCACCGAAGCGGTGATGCACGCCATCAAGGGCGCGCGCGCCTATACCGGCAAAGCCAAGATCGCCAAATGCGAGGGCGTCTATCACGGCGCCTATGATTATGCCGAGGTCAGTCTCGATTCGAACCCGCAAATGTGGGGCCAGGACAGGCCGCAATCGGTCGGCCATACACATGGCGTGCCGGAGGGTGTAACCAGCGATGTGGTCGTCCTGCCGTTCAACGATGTCGCTGCTTCCGAGAAAATTCTCGAAGAGAATGCCGGTGATCTCGCCGGGGTGCTGTTCGATGTGGTGCCGTCGCGCTGCGGCGGCATTCCGGCAAGTGCGGATTATATCAAGATGCTGAAAGCCTTCACCCAGGCGCACGACAAGGTACTGATCCTGGACGAGGTGGTGACCTGGCGCCTTGGTTATGGCGGCGCCCAGACTCTTTACGGCGTCGAGCCGGATATGACGACGCTTGGCAAGGTGATCGGCGGCGGCATGCCGATCGGCGCCGTTGCCGGGCGCGAAGAGGTCATGCGGGTGTTTGATTCAAGCGCCGGCAAGGCGCTCTGTTCGCATTCCGGTACCTTTGCCGGCAACCCGGTGACCATGGCCGCCGGCATTGCGGCGATGAAACTGCTCACCCCCGAAGCGATCGAACGCCTGAACGGGCTCGGCGAGCGCGCCCGGGCGGGCCTGCGCGAAGTGTTCCGCCGCGCCGATGTCGACGGCCAGGTGACCGGCGAGGGATCGCTGGTGCTGATGCATTTCTCGTCCGAGGCGCTCGGCGATTACCGCAGCACATGGCGCGCGCACACCGACCGGCGCGCCGAGATGCTTGAGGATTTGTTCCGCCGCCTGCTTAATCGCGGCATTTTATTCAGCACATGGGGGTTGGGTTGCCTCTCCACCCCGATGGGCGAAGCAGAAGTGGACCATCTCGCCGAGGCTGTATTGGCGAGCCTGAATGAGATGAAAGAAGATAACAAAAAGGAATTGGCATCATGAGCAGCACCGCGAATTCAGCCGGCGCGCGCGCCGTCGAAAATATTCTGCATGGCTATAGCAACCTTGCGGCGTTGGAAAAAACGCCGCCGGTCGTCGTTACGGGCGGGCGCGGTGTGCGCATTATCGATGAGGATGGCAAGGAATATATCGAAGGCGCCGCCGGCATGTGGTGCGCCTCGTTCGGTTTCAACGAGCCCGAACTGGTCGATGCGGCGATGCAGCAATTCAAGAAGCTGCCCTATTATCACAGCCTGATCGACAAAACGACCGAGCCGATGGGCGAGCTGGCCGAGCGCCTGAAAGCGATAGCGCCGGTGCCGATGTCGAAAGTGTTTTTCGCCAATTCCGGCTCAGAGGCCAACGATACCGCCGTCAAGATGATCTATTATTACAACAACGCGCTCGGCCGCCCGGAGAAAAAGAAGATCATCGCCCGCCAATTCGGCTTTCACGGCGTTACCATGGCGGCGGCCAGCATCACCGGCATCCCGGCCATGCATGCCGGCTTCGACCTGCCATTGCCCAATTTCAAACATACCGAGTTCCCGCATTATTACCGCTTCGGCAAGGACGGTGAATCGGAAGAGGATTTCGCCACCCGCATGGCCGAGAGCCTGGAAGCCATGATCCTCGAAGAAGGGCCGGAGACGGTCGCCGCTTTCGTTGCCGAACCGGTGATGGGCGGCGGCGGCTGCGTCGTGCCGCCCAAGACCTATTTCGAAAAAATGCAGGCAGTGCTCAACAAATACGACGTGCTGATGGTCGCCGATGAAGTGATCACCGGATTTGGCCGCACCGGCAATATGTTCGGCTCGGAGACCTTCAACATTAAGCCCGATATCATGACCCTGGCGAAGGGCCTGTCCGGCGCCTATCAGCCAATTTCGGCAATCATGATAACCGAGGATATCTATAAGGTGCTCAGGGACGAGAGCAACAAGATCGGCTTTTTTGGCCATGCTTTCACCACCACCGGGCACCCGGTTGCGGTCGCCGTTGCCAACCGCGCGCAACAATTAATGCAGGAGCGCGATATTGTCGGCCATGTGAGGCGCGTCTCCCCGGCCCTGCAAAATGGCCTGAAAGCCTTCCTCGACCATCCCCTGGTCGGCAATGTGCGCGGCGTCGGCCTGATGGTGGCGCTCGAACTGGTCGCCGAGAAAGAAACCAAACGCTCCTTCGACCCGGGTTTCAAAGTGAAAGACTTTCTCCGCCTGCGCGCCCAGGAGCACGGCCTGATTATCCGCTCAGCCCTTTCCGGCGACAGCGTCGCCTTCTCGCCGCCGCTGATCATCTCGGAAGAAGATATCGGCGAAATGATGACGCGCTTTAGCCTCGCACTTGACGACACCACCCGCTGGATCGAGGAAAACGGCCTCCGGGATAAAAAGCTGGCTTAAATCGCCGGCCTAGTGCGATTCCCTGGGCACCGCCGCGCCGCGTTGGCCGACCAGGAAGTCGAGATCGACGCCTTCGTCGGCCTGCAGCACCGTGTCGAAATAGAGCTTTTGGTAACCGCCTGACATCGGCGGCTCGGGCGCTGTCCAGGCTTCGCGCCGGCGCGCCAGCTCCTCATCCGAAACATCGAGATGAAGTCGCCGGCCGGCGACATCGAGCTCGATCATGTCGCCGTCCCGCACCAGCGCCAGCGGGCCGCCCGCCGCCGCCTCTGGGGCGGTGTGCAGCACCACGGTGCCGTAGGCGGTGCCGGACATGCGCGCGTCCGAAACCCGCACCATATCTTTCACGCCCTTCTCGAGGATTTTCGGCGGCAGGCCCATATTGCCGACCTCGGCCATGCCGGGATAGCCGCGCGGGCCGCAATTTTTGAGCACCAGCACGCAATTTTCATCGACATCGAGATCGGGGTCGATGATGCGCTTTTTGTAATGCTCGATATCCTCGAACACCACGGCACGGCCCCTATGCTGCATCAGCCCGGGCGTCGCGGCGGAAGGCTTCAGCACCGCACCCTTGGGCGCAAGATTGCCGCGCAAGACGGCAATGCCGCCATTTTCGGTGAGCGGATTGGCGGGATCACGAATCACATCCGGATTATAGTTGGGCGCTTCCGCGCAATTTTGCCAGATGGTGCGGCCATTCACGGTCATCGCATCCTTATGGATGTGATCGCCGATGGCGCGGATCACCGCCGGCAGGCCGCCGGCATAATAGAAATCCTCCATCAGGAAACGCCCCGACGGCATCAGATCGACAATCGTCGGGATATCGCGCCCGAGGCGGTCCCAATCCTCAAGGCCGAAATCAAGATCGAGGCGGCGCGCGATGGCAATCAGATGCACCACCGCATTGGTCGAGCCGCCGATCGCGCCATTGACGCGCACTGCATTCTCGAACGCCTCTTTGGTGAGAATTTGCGAAATGCGCACATCCTCGCGCACCATATCGACAATTCGCCGCCCGGCATTTTGCGCCAACGCATTGCGCCTCGAATCGACTGCCGGAATGGCGGCATTGTGCGGCATCCCCATGCCGAGCGCCTCAACCATGCTGGCCATGGTCGAAGCCGTGCCCATGGTCATGCAATGGCCGGGGCTACGCGACATGCCGGCTTCGGCATCCATGAAATCAGCGAGCGACATCTTGCCGGCGCGAACCTCTTCAGAAAACTTAAACACATCCGTGCCGGAGCCAATTTGGCGGCCACGAAAGCGCCCGCTTAGCATCGGCCCGCCGGAGACCACCAGGGTCGGCAGGTCGCAGCTCGCCGCACCCATCAGCAGCGCCGGCGTGGTCTTATCGCAGCCGACCAGGAGGACGACACCGTCCATCGGATTGGCGCGGATCGATTCTTCCGTATCCATGCTGGCAAGATTGCGGAACAGCATGGCGGTCGGGCGCAAATTGGATTCGCCCAAGGACATGACGGGAAATTCGACCGGAAATCCGCCGGCTTCATAAACGCCGCGTTTGACGCGCTCGGCAATGCCGCGCAGATGGGCATTGCACGGCGTCAGTTCCGAAAACGTGTTGCAGATGCCGATCACCGGGCGGCCATCAAACGAATCCTCCGGCATGCCCTGGTTTTTCATCCAGCTGCGATGCAGGAAGCCATCCTTGTCGGCCTTGCCGAACCAGGCTTGCGAGCGCAGGCCGTCTTTCTTCCTGTCTGTCATTTATATTCAGTCCAAATGGTTGAGATATTGGCCGACGAAATCATGGTCGACGAAATCGATATAGGCTTGCGTGATGCGTTTGGTGATTGGGCCGGGAATCGCGCCGTTGCCAACCTCGATGCCATTGAAACTGTTGACCGGCACAATGCAGAAGCTGGTCGAGGTGATGAAGGCCTCGTCCGCCGTGTAGGCGTCATAGAGATCGAGATCCTTGCGCACGACCTTGATGCCCGCCGCCTCGGCCAGATCGATCGCCGTCTGGCGGCTGACGCCGCACAGCACATAGCGGTCTTCCGGCGTGTAGACCACGCCATCCTCAACGACAAAAATATTCGAGCCAACGCCCTCACAGAGATTGCCATTCACATCGAGGAGAATCGCCCAGGCATTGGGATTGCCGCGCCGTACTTCGTCATGGGCGATCATTAAATTCATATAATTATGTGTCTTGGCCCGCGGCGTGAGCGAATCGGGCGCGGTGCGCCGTGTCGAGGGGATGACGATTTCCATGCCGTCGCGGAAATAATGCGCCCGCGCCTTGAACGGCAGCGGTGTGCATTCGACCACCACAGTGGGTTCGGCGGCCTCGTGGATATCGCCGCCGACCGGCTCGACCCCGCGCGAGACACGCTGCGCCACCCAATAATCCTCGCCTTCGTTTAATAGATGGAGATTGCGGGCCAGCACCTCCTCGCTGATTTCCTTCATTTTCTCGAGGCTCATGCCCGGATCCATCTGGAGATATTTGAGCGATTTGTAAAACCGTTTGAGATGTTCATCGAGTTTGAAGATGCGATGGCCGAAGGTGCGCGTCATATCGAAGGCACCGTCGCCATATTTAAAGCTGCGATCACGGAACGACACCATGGCGCGGCTTTCCGGCACGATCTCGCCATTGATGTAGACAACCCGCTCGTTGGACAGGTCCGCCATCTCTAAAGTCCTCCAAAATGTCGCTGTTTAATCGGGCTTGACGCCATAATCGCGCCGCGCGCCGTCGGGAGTGATATAGCCTTCGCGCAAATCCTCCGCAATCATCGATTTGTCGCGTTCTTCAGGATTGCCATAGCCGCCGCCGCCCGAAACCGAGAGGCGCACGCGGTCGCCGGGCCTAAGCGTGATGTTGGAATATTTGCTGCTCGACACCTTGCCGAACGTCTCCGTAACCGGACGCCAATCGTCGCGCCCTTTTGGCTGAATGAGGGTGGCGCCGTTGCCGCCCTCGCCGCCGCCAAACAGCGACCAGGATTTGATCCGGTGACGGTCGGTGCATTGGCTGGCGGTGATCTCGGTCGTCGTTGCCCGCAGCGTCTTGTGAAAACCGAGGCCACCGCGATAGGTGCCGGCGCCGCCTGAATCAGGCGTCATGGCACAATCCTCGACCAGGAAGGGATAGCGGGTCTCAAACACTTCGATCGGATTGAAGCGGCAATTGCCGTTGATGGCGATAACGCAATCATTGCCGTCGGCATAGCTGCGCCCCCCCCAGCCGCCCGACATCAGATCGTAACAGGCGAAATATTCATCATGCTCCAGGTGGTGGCCGCCAAAGACAAAATTGCCCCCCGTGCCGCTTTCCGACGCCATGGCGCGCTCGGGCATGCACTGCGCCAAAGCGCCGATGACGATGGCGGCAAGGCGCGGATGAGTTTCCGTATTGCCGGCGACCTCGGGCGCGGGATAATCCACATTGGTAACGCTGCCAGGTGCGGCGACGATGCGGATCGGGCGGAAACAACCGGCGTTTTTCGGAATCGACGGATCGGTCATGTGGAACATGGCGTTGAAGGTGGCGCTCCAGGTGACGCCGAGGGTGGCGTTGATCGGTCCCTTGGCCTGGGCGGCACTGCCGCTGAAATCGGCCACCACTTCATCGCCCTGAACGAAAACATCAACGCGCAGCAGATAACCCTTATCCTCGATACCGTCATTCTCGACCGTATCTTCGAAGCTGTAATGGCCATCCGGGAAAGACGAAATTTCGGCCCGCATGCGGCGCTCGGAATATTCCATCAAATCATGGCAGGTCTCTTTAAAGGTCTCTTCGCCGTACTTCTCCAGCAGTTCGGCCACGCGCTGCTCGCCGAGATCCAAGACGCCGATCATGGCGCGGATATCGCCGTAATTGTGCCTGGGCGTGCGCACATTGGCGAGCATCAGCTTCCACACTGACGCGACATCCTCACCGGCCTTTTTGATCTTGACCGGCGGCACGCGCAGACCCTCGTGGAAAATCTCCTTTGCCTCGCCGGCAAAGCCGCCCGGCACCATGCCGCCGACCTCGGCGATATGGCCGATACAAACCAGATAACCAAGCGCCTTGCCGTTATGGAAGAAGGGCTTAAAGAGGGTGTGCTCGGGCACGTGCAGGCCGCCGCGATAGGGGTCGTTATGGATCAGCACATCGCCCTCATCGAGGGTCTCGATGGGAAATTCCTGAGCACAGGTCTTTATGAGTAATGGCATGCCGCCAATCTGTGCCGGGCAAAACTCGGCCACGGCGATCATGTCGCCATTGGTGTCGGCCAGCGCGCAGGTAAAATCCAGCCCTTCGTTGAAAATCGTCGAATAGGAGGTTTTCATCAGCGAGATACCCATCTCGCGGCAGATCGACACCATGGTGGAGTCGAGGATGTTCATCGTCACCATGTCCATGGGTAGGATTCCTCTTGTTTTTGGGCCCTCAGTCGCCGGGCGGGGGCATCCGCGCTTGCCAGAAAGCATTATGCATTCTGGAAGGCGGTTCCTTCTGATAAAATCTACGGTCTCCATGTTATGGAGGCTAAGTGACCTATGCAATGCGGAGAATAATAAGATGACGATCAGCGACGAATTGCTCGAACAAGCGCGCGGCATCCTCTACACGCCGGTTATTTCCGACACCCTCGATTCAATGGGACTATTGAGCCAGGCGCTGCCGCCAACGGTGCGCCCGCTTGATGAAAATCTGGTGCTCTGTGGGCGGGCGCGCACCGGGCTTTATATGCCGCTTTATCACGATAACGCGGAGCTTGATGTCTATGAACATGAGATTGCTCTGGTCGACGACCTCAAGCCCGGCGACGTCGCCGTCTTTTCCTGCGCCGGCAACAGCCGCATCGCGCCTTGGGGCGAGTTGCTCTCGACCGCGGCACACGCGCGCGGCGCGCTCGGCTGTGTGACAGACGGCCTGGTGCGCGATGTGCGCATGATCCGCGAGATGAGCTTTCCCGTCTTTGCCGGCGGCATCGGCCCGCTCGACACCAAAGGGCGGGCCAAAATGATGATGGCCGATGTGCCGGCCGAGATCGGCGGCGCCAAAATCGCGCCCGGCGATATCGTCTTTGGCGATGTCGATGGCGTGGTGGCGATCCCGGCGGCAATCGCCGAAGAGGTGCTGAAAACCGCGATGGAAAAAGTCGCCGGTGAAAATAGCGTGCGCGACGAGCTCGCCGCGGGCGCGACGCTCAAAAGCGTATTCGACAAATACGGTATCCTGTGAATATTCGGCCCCACAGTGAAAAAACCAAGAAGAAAGAGACTTTGACATGGGAGAACGGCTACAGGGGAAAACGGCGCTGATCACGGCTGCCGGCCAGGGCATCGGGCGGGCGACGGCGCTCGCCTTCGCGCGCGAGGACGCAAATGTTTGGGCGACGGACATCAACGAAGCGGCGCTCGCCACTTTGGCCGAGGAAGCGCCCAACATCACCACCCGGCGCCTCGATGTGATGGATGCCGGCGCCATTTCCGCCACCGTCGGCGAGATCGGTGCCCTTGGCGTACTCTTCAATTGCGCCGGAATTGTCCATAACGGCACCATTCTCGATTGCTCGGAAGAAGACTGGGAGCTCTCCTTCGACCTTAATGTGCGCTCGATGTACCGCATCATCCGCGCCAGCCTGCCGGCGATGCTGGAAAATGGCGGCGGCTCGATCGTCAATGTCGCCTCGGTCGCCTCCAACGTAAAAGGCGTGCCGAACCGCTTCCTCTACGGCGCCACCAAGGCCGCCGTGATCGGCCTGACCAAGGCGGTGGCAGCGGATTTCGTCGGCCACGGCATCCGCTGCAACGCCATCTGCCCGGGCACCGTGCAAACCCCCTCGCTCGACGAGCGCATCAACGCCTTCGACGATCCGGTCGCGGCGCGCAAGGCCTTCATCGCCCGCCAGCCCATGGGCCGCTTGGGCTCGGCCGAGGAGATTGCATCGCTCGCGCTTTATCTGGCCTCGGACGAATCTGCCTACACGACCGGCACCGAGGCCATCATCGACGGCGGCATGACGGTTTAGGTACCGCCCCACACGGCCCACAGTCAGGGCGCGACTTGCGTGTGGCTCCACTGGCAGGGATCGACTAGCCTGGGATTGATGACAACATCCCCCTCCTCGCGCGGCGGCTCGCAGATGCGCGCCATTTTTTATATGTGCCTGGCGACGGTGCTGCTGTTTCCGCTACTCAACGCCACGGTGAAATTTCTCGGCGAAGGATTCACCGTCTGGCAGATCATCTGGGTGCGCTCGATCCTCCATCTTGCCGTTATGCTGGCGCTGTGCGCGCCGGGCTATGGCTTGGTGCGCGTTTTCAAAACCTCGAAGCCGGTGCTGCAGCTCACCCGCGCTGGCTTGCAAACCGGCGCCATGTATTGCTTCATGGCAGCGCTCATATCGCTGCCGCTCGCGACCGTCACCTCGATCACCTTCACCGCCGCCTTCATGGTGGTGATGCTCTCCATCCCGATGCTTGGTGAGCGCGTTGGCATAAGGCGCTGGGCGGCGGTGCTGGTCGGCTTTATCGGTGCGATCGTCATCATCCGCCCAGGCAGCGATATCGAAGTCCTGCCCGCCCTGTTGGCGCTCGGCGCCGCACTTTGTTACGCCTTTTTCCAAATCCTGACACGCAAGCTGGCGCCACATGACGATACCCGCGTGACAGCGGTCTATACGGTGCTGGTCACACTCGTCGTCGCCACCGCGATTGCGCCGTTCGACATGGACTGGCCCAGCGACACCAATACCTGGCTGCTGTTTGCCGCGCTCGGCCTGATCGGCGGCATTTCGCACTATTTTCTCATCAAGGCCTATGAGACCGGCGAGGCCTCAATGCTCTCGCCCTTCGATTACGGCCAACTTGTCGGCGCGACCCTGCTGGGCTATTTCATTTGGGGCGACTTTCCTGACGGCTGGACGTGGCTCGGCATCGCCATCATCATCTGCTCGGGAATTTATATCGCCCACCGGGAGGCGCGGCGCAAGCCGCTCTAAAGCAGTTTGGAGCACATGGCATGAAGGATGAGCTCGGCGCCTTTTGCAAGGAATCCCACGTCGCCCTCAAGGGTGCGCCAGCGGGGCCGCTCAGCGGCCTCAATTTTGGCGCCAAGGACGTGTTCGATGTGGCCGGGCACATATCGGGCTGTGGTAACCCTGATTGGCTGGCCACCCATTCGCCGGCCGAGACGACAGCGCCTGCCGTGCAGCACCTGCTCGATGCCGGCGCAGACCTCGCCGGCAAAACCCACACCGACGAGTTGACCTATAGCCTGATGGGCGAAAACGCCCATTACGGCACGCCGGTGAACGTCAACGCGCCGGGACGTATTCCGGGCGGCTCGTCGAGCGGCTCGGCAGCGGCAGCGGCGGGCGGGCTGGTCGATTTCACCATCGGCACCGATTGCGGCGGCTCGGTGCGCCTGCCGGCCTCGTTTTGCGGCCTCTTTGGCTTTCGCCCAAGCCATGGCCGCATCACGCTGGAAGGCTGCATGCCGCTGGCGTCGAGTTTCGATACTTTCGGCTGGTTCGCGCGCGACCCGGGCATGCTGGCGCGTATCGGCGAAGTGTTGCTCGAAGAAACGCCGCGCGCCATGCGCCCGAAACGCCTACTGATGGCCGAGGATGCCTTCACGGCGGCGGGTGCGGATGTCACGGCGGCGCTTCAAGGCGCGCTCGAAATGTTGCGCGATTTCGTCGGCGCCGAGCAGAGCGCGGTGATCGCCGGCGACGGGCTGGCGGCCTGCTTCCAAACCTTCCGCACGCTACAGGGCGCAGAAATATGGGCCAACCACCAGGAGTGGATCGAGCGTGCGCAGCCCAGTTTCGGCCCCGGCGTGCGCGAGCGTTTCGCCTGGGCGGCGACGGTCAGCGCAAGCGATGTGGCGGAAGCCAAAAAACGCCGCGAGATGTTTGCCGAACGTGTCCATCATATGCTGTCGGATGGCTCGGTGTTGTGCCTGCCGACGGCTCCCGGCATCGCGCCCGAGCGCGGCGCATCGGGCGAGGTGCTGGACGATTTCCGCGCCCGCGCGATGGAACTGCTCTGCACCGCCGGCCTCGCCGGATTGCCGCAAATTACCCTGCCGCTCGCCAGCCTGGACAATTGCCCGCTCGGGCTTTCGTTGGTTGGGCGGCGCGGCTCGGACATGGAATTGCTAATACTGGCAGAAAACCTTGAGGCCGAGGGTTTGGCCGCTGAATCATGAGTGGGAGAATAATTTAATGCTCGAAGTACCGCCGATCCTGACTATCCAGCGCAATTTCGACCGCCCCGACCCGGACAAGGTGGCGAAGCTGAAGGGCGCACTCACCGGCAATATCGCCGATTGCCTCGGCGGGCGCGCCGCCTTGGATCCGATCATCAAGCCATTGGCGGGCTGCCCCGATTCGATGAAGAGCGTGGTCGGCCCGGCGATTACCTGCCAATGCGCGCCGTCCGATCATCTTGGCGCCATGGGCGCGCTGGCGGAAGCCAAGCCCGGCGATGTGATCGTTGCCGCCACCGAGGGCTATACCGGCACCGCCGTGATGGGTGACCTGATGCTCGGTATGGCGCGCAACCGGGGCCTGGCTGGCCTGGTGACGGACGGCCCGGTGCGCGATCTCGGCGGCGTTTTTGCGGTCGGCCTGCCGGTTTTCTGCGCTGGCATTAATCCTGATTCACCGGCCGCTCTCGGGCCGGGCAGTGTTGGCCTGCCGGTCACCATCGGTGGCGCCACGGTCCATCCCGGCGATATCGTCGTTGCCGACATGGATGGTGTGGTGATCGTGCCGCAGGGCAAGCTCGATATGATTATCGATAAGTTGGCCGAGGTGCGCGCCGCTGAAGCGGAAATGGAGGCCAAGGTTGAGGCCGGCCTGGAAGTTCCCGATTCGTGGCGCGAGCTGTTTGCCTCGGACAAGGTGCGTTATCTCGACTAATACCAAGGAGCGGTGATAATGACCCATAGGGATCGCCCCCGCGACCCGTCGGGTAGGAGGATGGCCGCAGGCGATGCGGCGCATCGGCAAGGTCATTCGACGCCCTCCGACGGGTCGCGGGGGCGACCGGGACGGCAGCTTGCCAAGGCTTTCGGACGGCGTCGCGCGCGGCTTCCGATGCGCCGCATCGCTACGCCCCACGCTCCTAGCCGAAAACCTTGGCAAACCGTCCCTATGGGTCATTATCATCACTCCTTGGTATAAAGGGGGCGGCCAGATGCGTCGATTCTGGGGAGTTGCGCTTACGGCGCTATTCTTAACGGTGAGCACATCCGCTTTTGCCGGCGCCCTCGATTTGACCATTCTGCACACCAACGATGTGCATGGCCGGCTCGCCGCGACGCCGCCGTTTGGTTCGGTCTGCACGGCTGAGCACAAAGCCCAGAACAAATGCCTGGGCGGCGCGGCGCGCCTGGCTGGCGCCATATCGGCGACCCGCGCCGAGGGCGGCAATGTGCTGCTGCTCGATGCCGGCGATCAATTTCAGGGCACGCTGTTCTACACCCACTATAAAGGCCAGGCCGCAGCGCAAGTGATGAACAAACTCGGCTATGACGCCATGGCGGTCGGCAATCATGAGTTTGACGATGGCCCGGCGGCGCTCGGGCGCTTTGCCAAGCGGGTCGCTTTTCCCCTGGTGGCAGCCAATATGGATGTCTCGGCCGAACCGCTTCTCGCCGGGCTGGTGGCGCCCTGGACCGTATTTGAGCTCGGCGGCGAGAAGGTCGGAATCATCGGCCTGATCACCGAGGCGGTGCCGAGCATTTCCAGCCCTGGACCCGATGTGCAATTTTCCGGCGTCGCCGAGGCGCTAAAAGGCGCGGTGGCGGCTCTCGAGAAAACTGGGATCGACAAGATCATCGCGCTTGGCCATGTCGGCTATGAGCGTGATATGGAATTGGCGCGCGCCATCGACGGCATCGATATCATCGTCGGCGGCCATTCCCACACATATTTATCGAGCGACGACCCCGACGCCGCCGGTCCCTATCCCACGCTTGTGACCGCGCCGGGCGGGCAAACTGTATTGATCGTGCAGGCCTTTCAATGGAGCCGCTATCTCGGCCGGCTGGATGTCTCGTTTGACGCTACTGGACAGGTGCGCGCCTGGCACGGGGCGCCAATCCATATGGACAATAAAATCCCAGAGGTGGCGGGCGTCGCGGCCCTGGTGGCGGAGCTCAATCAACCGCTGCATGAAATCAGGAACGAAGTTATCGGCCATTCCGAAATCGCGCTTGGCAACGGAAATTGCCGCAGCGGCGAATGCGCGCTCGGCAATTTACTCGCCGATATCATGCTGTGGCGCACCAGCGCCGAAGGCAGCGAGATTGCCATCGCCAATGGTGGCGGCATCCGCGCTGGCCTGCCCGCCGGGACGGTGACGCGGGGTGACGTTCTCCAGGTTTTGCCGTTCGGCAACACGCTCGCCACATTTGGTCTCTTAGGCAGCGACCTGATAAACGTGCTCGAGCATGGCGTGGCGCGGCCGGGCGGCGGTGGCTTTCTGCAAGTAGCGGGCCTGCGCTATAGCTGGGATGCTGCGCGCCCGGCGGGCGCGCGGCTCGGCCAAGTGGCGGTCAGAAACCCAGACGGCACTTACGCGCCGCTCGATAAAGCGCGCATCTACCGCGTGGTGAGCAATAATTTCCTACGCCGTGGCGGCGACGGCTATGGCGTGCTGCACGACAAGGCGCGTGATGCCTATGATTTCGGGCCGGTGCTGGCCGAGGCGGCGGTGGCCTATATTGGCGAGCATTCACCCATCGCGCCCGGCCTCGAAGACCGTATCAGCCAAGCGCAATAACTATTACGCAAAACAAAAGGCCCGGAGCGAAAATGCGCTCCGGGCCCTGTTGCTGTGTTTGCGGACTGCCTAAATTAGGCGGCGCGTATATCGGAGAGGAACTTCTCCACTTCCCGGCCAAGCGTATCGGCTTGCTCGGAAAGCTGCGATGCCGCATTGGTCATTTGCACCGCGGCGGCACCCGTCTGCTGAGCCGCTTCATTGACCCCGGTGATGTTCGAAGAAACTTGCTGGGTGCCGGTTGCGGCCTCCTGCACGTTGCGGGAAATCTCGCCGGTGGCAGCACGCTGTTCTTCGACCGCCGAGGCCACCGTGGTGGAGGTCTCGTTGATCTCACCGATCGATTTGCCGATGCCATCGATGGCGACAACCGCTTCCTCGGTCGCACTTTGCAGTGTGGATATTTGCGTGCCGATCTCATCGGTCGCTTTGGCCGTCTGATTGGCCAGGCTCTTAACCTCGGAGGCAACCACGGCAAAGCCCTTGCCCGCCTCGCCGGCACGCGCCGCTTCGATCGTGGCGTTGAGCGCCAGCAGGTTGGTCTGACTGGCGATGTCGTTGATCAACTGCACCACGTCGCCAATCTTCTGACCCGCTTCGGACAGGCTCTTGACCGTCTCGTTGGTCTTCTCGGCCTGAGACACCGCACTTTGCGCATTCTTCGTCGATTCGTCCACTTGGCGGGCGATCTCGGCGATTGAAGAAGCCAGTTCCTCGGCGGCGCTGGCGACGGTCTGCACATTGGCGGTTGCCTGCTCGGTCGCGGATGCCACCGCGGCACTTTGCTGGCTCGTTTCCTCGGCGTTGGAAGCCATGCTTTGCGCCGTGGATTCGGTCTCGGTCGCCGCTGCCGTCACTGAACTGACGACTTCCGAGATAGAGGCGTCGAAATTGGTGCAGAGCTCCATCATACGCTTGGTACGTTCCTCACGCTTGCGGACCTCTTCCGCCTCAATCGCAGAAAGGCGTTCGGCCTCAACAGCGTTTTCCTTGAAGACCTGAACGGCCGCCGCCATGTCGCCGATTTCATCGCTCCGGGCCTGGCCGGGAATATCGACATCCTTGTTGCCGGACGCCAGTTCACGCATGGCGCTGGTCATGGCTGTCACGGGCCCGGAAACGCCACGGGCAACGAAAACACCGATCAAGGCAACGATGCCGAGAACGATGAGAGCGACAATGAGCATGATATTGCGGGTCTCAACCACCGA
This sequence comes from Rhodospirillaceae bacterium, assembly GCA_018666805.1. Taxonomy (GTDB): domain Bacteria; phylum Pseudomonadota; class Alphaproteobacteria; order UBA828; family UBA828; genus PTKB01. The sequence continues at coordinate 17,997 of JABIXB010000105.1, forward strand.
TGATAGAACTTCATCGCTGTCTTTCTCGGCGATGACGGCCCAGCGGGTGCCCATAAAATCGAGCGCGCCAAAAGCGGAGAACACCGAAACACCGCGATAATCATCCATTTGGATCACACCGCTTTCGCCCTCTAAGGCGGCGATGACGGATTCGGTGTCGACCTTGCGCACCAGGATTGTCGATTCTTCCGAGAAACGGGAATCCGTCCGCATCAGATGATCTTCGCCGATGATGTAGGCTTCGCCGGTTTCGCCCATGCCGGCCGTGACCTGCATGACGGCATTGAGGCGGTCAATCGGCATTTGGAAAGCCAACACGCCGATTAACTGGCCCGACCCATTATGAATAGGTGTCGAGATAAAGCTCGCCGGCGCATCGTTGCTCGGCGCATAGGGTTTGAAATCGAAGAACGTTTGGGACCCCGCCGCCTGCTGGGAGAGGCCAGCCTTGAAAACATTGGCGAGATCGGTCGAGCGCCACTCGCCACTATTCATATTGGTGGCGTAATCCAGCTCCTTAAAGACGGAATAGACCAGATCGCCTTCGGTGTTGAATAGGAAGATATCGTAATAGCCGCGCTCGCGCAGGAACTGGCGGAACCACGGATGGTAGCGCCCATGCGCGGCGCTATAGCCCGAGCCATCAGGGGCAAAATCGAGATTTTCCTTTTGTCCGGTCGGGTTGGGGTTATCGGTGATGTAGAGGCGCTGCAAATCAGCTTGCGCGCCTTCGCCCAGATCCCGCCAGGTGAAATTAAAATTTTCCGTCGCCTCGACCGTCGTCGGGTTGGTTGCGACGAAGCGCAGATCGGCGCGAATTGTTTCAAGATAATGGGACAGTGTATCCTGGCGCGCCTCCAACAGCGCGGTCAGGCCGTTCTGCGCTTCCGTCTTGATCGCGCGCGACGCGTTGATGGTATCCGAGACGCCAATGGCGACAGCAACTGTCAGCGCGGCGGCAACAATGATGAGGGGAAGTTTACGCGCCAAGGTGAGGCGAAATTTACTGACCTTTTTTACGGAGCCCATATTCTGGGTCGGCTCCACGTTATTTGTGTCGCTCATAATTCTTCTCCGATAGCAATTAATTCCTAAAACCGAATATGTTGCGAATGTCACGCCAGATACCCCCAACGAGCCCAACACCCGCTGCCACCATGTATTCGGACGGTTAAGGCGCGGTTAATTTGCAACCGATTATCGCCGCGTACGGGGTATTACGTATGCTGCACAATAGTGCTTAATTCGGCACCTAAATCGCGCCGAATATCGCAGTACCGAAGTAAGATATACCTGTTTAGACGAAGGGAATGTGTGCCGGGTCCAACGACATCATATCCAAGAGTGCGAGGTTTTTCGCGTGTGCCACACAATGGTGCTGGCAATCGCGCGCCGGGGAAATCGCCTGCATGCGCCCGCATGTCTCCTCGGAATACCAAAGGCTTTTGAAATCCTGATTCAACACCGAGCCGAGCTTCCCGCCCTCGGTATAAGCCTTGTCCTGGCAAGTGTAGACGCCACCGTCGGCGCCGATCACCGTTAAGAGGCGTGAAAACGGGCAGCTCTCATAGGATTTTTGAAAGCGCTCGGCCAGTTCGTGATAATGGTCGACGATGTGAAATTGATCATCATTGAGCTCTTTCGCCCGCTCAATTTGGAGTGCTGCGAGCGACCTGATCGAGGTGTGGTAGACGCTATTGCCGAGATCTTCATTGCCGACGACAACGGCCGATAGTTTGACATGGCTCACCCC
>JABIXB010000106.1 GCA_018666805.1 Rhodospirillaceae bacterium
ATGTGTTACCCCAATCTTTCATTAGATGTTCCTTCAATCGCCGGGCGGGTGCATCCGCACCCTTGGCTACCTCGTATTAACTCGGGCGCTCATTTCAAAAGACCCTCAAGCGCCGGGCGGCCACATCCGTGGCCTTGGCTAGGGCGCGCTTGCCGGAATGCATGATGCATTCCGGAATCAAGTGCTGATATCCGGCACGCGCTCGTGCCAATCGGTGGCACCTTGATAGGCATGTCCGAGTTGGAAGAGTTGCGCTTCCGAGAATGGCCGGCCCATCAATTGAAAGCCCGACGGCAAGCCATCAGCGGTGAAGCCGCACGGCACCGCGAGAGCGGGAATGCCGAGATAATTGTTGGAGCGCGTGGTCCAGCTCAGGCGGGCGACCATCTCCGGCATGCCTTGTCCCGCCGCGACGTCGGTGTCGGCGAGGCTGGGCACGGCGATGGAAAGGCCGGGTGTGTGCAACACATCGACTTTGGAGAACACCATATCGCTGAACTCGCGCAGCAGATTCACACGCGCACCCAGGGCGCTCAGATATTTGGCCGCCGGAATATAGAGACCGATCTCGTAGCGGCTGCGCACCTGATCCTGATAATCCTCCGGCCGCTCGCGCAACCAGGTGCCGTGAATGGTGGCGGCCTCTGCCGGAAAAACGATATTCGACATATGCGTCGGTACATGCATATCCGGCACTTCGATCTCGATAATCTCGGCGCCGAGGTCGCGGAATACGGCGATGCTCGCGTCCTGTAACTCTTTGATTTCCGGCGTGGTCACCTCGTAGTAATAGTTTGCCGGCACGCCGATGCGCAGCCCTTTGATGGATTGACCCAAAGTCGCCTCATAATCCGGCACCGGGCGGCTGCTGGTGGTCGCATCGAGCGGGTCTTGCCCGGCCATGATGGCGGTCAGGCAGGCATTGTCGCGCACCGTGCGGGTAAGGGCGCCGACCGTATCCATGGTGAAGGAAAGCGGCATCAGCCCATGGCGGCTGACCAAACCGTTGGTGGTTTTCATGCCGACCAGGCCGTTGACGCTGGAGGGAATGCGGATCGACCCACCGGTATCGGACCCAAGACCACCATAATGTATGCGTGCGGCGACCGATGAGCCCGTGCCGCTCGATGAGCCGCCGGCGATATGGTCGGGGTTCCACGGATTATGATTGTCGCCCCAATGGGCGTTGTGACCGGTTGGCCCGGTGGCGAATTCCGCCATGTTGAGGCCACCGAGATAGATGCTGCCGGCGTCGAGCAGGCGTTTGAGGGCCGTGGAATCACTATCGGCGATGTAATCCTTGCGGATTTTGGAGCCGCAGGTGGTGCGCTTGCCGGCGCGGTAATACATATCCTTATGCGCCATCGGAACGCCGTGCAGGGGGCCGCGCAGCTCGCCCCGGGCGAGCTCGGCATCACATTTTTCGGCCTCTTCCAGCGCTTCCTCAGCAAGCAATTGGGTGAAGCAGTTGAGCACCGGCTGCAGCGCTTCGGCGCGCGCGATACTGGCCCGCACCACCTCGACGGACGAGAGCTTTTTTGTGCGAATAGCCTCGGCGGTATCGACCAGGGAAGCGTTCAGGATTTCAGCGCTCATGCTCTCAATCCCCGGCCAATTGGTCGAGCGCCGCCTGCATGTCGGCCGGTTCCGCCTCAAACGGGACATCCGCCGCCGCCTTGTCGAGCGCCTCGATCAGCCGGTTCAGCATGCCGGCCAATTCCTCGGCCCGCTCCGCTGTCGGTTTGCCGCCGGTAATCTGCATCGCGTCGATGAGAATGCGTTCTTTGCTGATTTCAGCCATCGGATATTCCCTGCTAATATCTCTGTAATATTGGTCCGGACAAGTTAGCCTTCTATATACAGCAGTTCACCTTCCGTGCAATAAATGGCTGCCCATTCTAATGGAATGCGCGCCTGAAAAGCAGTGATTTTGCGAGTGACCAACGGCGTGACCAACACCCCCCCAGAACGTGATTTTACGGCCGTGCTTGGTGAGCACCTCGCGGCACTCAGTTTTGATACCTTAAGTGAAGCGGATCGCGCCCAGATCAAGCGCCTGATATTGGACCATGTCGGCGTCTGCCTGCGCGGCGCGGAATTACCGTGGAGCGTCTCGCTGCGCGAATGGGCGGCCAGCTTCAGCGGCAGCGGTGAGAGTGTGCTGTTCGGCACCGCGCTCCGCACAGCGCCCAATGTGGCGGCGCTGGTCAACGCCACTGCGGCGCACGGCATGGAGCTTGACGATACGCATGATTCTTCCGTCAGCCACCCCGGCGCCGTGGTGATTGCCACAGCGCTCGCGGTTGGCACGGCGCGGGGATCATCCGGCGCGGAGATCATGGCCGCCATCGCCGCCGGTTACGAGACCATGGGCCGGACCGGGCGCGCGGTTGGCGCCTCCGAGGTTATCGAGTTTGGCTATCACCCGACGGCGCTGTTTGGCGGCTTCGGCGCGGCGGCGGCGGCGGCTAAGCTGATCGGTTTGGACGCGCGCGGTATGGCTTCGGCCTGGGGCCTGATGCTTTCCATGGCCGGCGGCTCAATGCAGTTTTCCGAGGATCCGCTCGGCACCACCGTCAAGCGCCTGCATGGCGGGTATGGTGCGCATAACGGCATTTTGGCGGCCGAGTTTGCCGCGCTTGGCATTGCCGGGCCGTCGCGTGCCTTCGACGGCCGCTATGGCCTTGGTAATCTGTTCGGTCAGAAGCCGGACTTCGGGCAACTGGCCCGGGGCGAGGGCGATCAACTCGAAATTCACCGCATCAGCATGAAGCCCTACCCCTGTTGCCGCCTGTTTCATTCGACCATTGATGCGTTGCGTGAAGTGACGGCGGATTTCTCTCTTGAGCCAAGCGAAATCGCCAACATAAAAGTTGGCGGACCGGCCATTATGGTCACCCAGCACATGTTGCGCCGCCCGGTTTCGGTGATGGCGGCGCAATATAGTTTGCCATTTTCGCTCGGCGCCAGCCTCGTGCATGGTCCGAGCGAATATGAGGCTTTTGGTGAGGATAAGTTCGAGGATGCCGCCATTCTCCGCCTTTGTGATGTGGTCGAGGCGGTCGAGGACAGCGGGATGGAGGCGGCCTTCCCGGAACATTTCGGCAGCTGGGTTGAGCTTCGCACCGAGGCTGGAGAAACCCGCCGCTCGGATGTACTCGACAGCATCGGCACGCCGGCCCGGCCGATGGATATGACCGCCATAGAAGATAAGATTGCCGGCCTGCTGGCGCCGCTGGACACAGCGCCCGGGATCAGGGAAATCAGCCACGCAGTAGATACGTTTGACCAGGACGGCGGGCCGACGCGCTTGCTTGCCCTATTTGCCGCCAAATGAGGAAAATATGAACACATATGACATGAAAGCGGATGCCGCGCGGGTGGTCGATGCGGTGGAGGCGGGTGGCGTCGCGATTGTGCCGCTCGATGTGGCCTACGCCATTACCGGCAACAGTGAAGACGCCATGCGGCGCATCTTCACCGCCAAGAACCGCAGCTTCGACAAGCCGAGCGGCATGCTGAGCAATTGGCAATTGTTCAACGATATTCAGATTTGCGGCGAGCGCGAGCGCGCGGTGGTGAACTGCGTCATCAACGAACATAATTTGCCGATGTCGACGGTTGCGTCCTTCCGCCCCGATCATCCGGTATTCGAAGGTGTCGATCCCTTCGTCATCGGCCATTCGTCCAAGGCCGGCACCATCGACATGCTGTTGAATGCCGGCGAATTTCACAATGAACTTGTGTGCCAAGCCTATGCGCGCGGCATGCCGCTATTCGGCTCCTCGGCCAACACTTCGCTGCAAGGCAGCAAATACCGGCTTGAGGATATCGAAGCGCCGGTGCGTGAGGCCGCCGATATCGCGCTCGATCATGGCACCAGCAAATACGCCAACGACGAGGGCCGCTCAAGCTCGATCATCGATCTCAGCGATTTCAAAACCATCCGCATCGGCGTCAACTATGAGCGCATCTGCGAAATCATTCTGGAAAACTTCGACATCGATCTAATCGCAAACGGCATGGCCGGCGAGCGCGCCGCGATGGGATAGGCGCGGGCCTCAGCGCGGCGCTTCGGCGATTATGGATACGGCTGTCACTATTAAGGCTCCGCTTTGGCGGGGCCTTTTTAATGACTGCGCCGCGTATCCAATAATATTAATGTCTTTTGTAGGTTGTTGTTTTTATTTGATGAATCAGAATTTTCATATTCAGGTATAGATTTAATTCCCGCGCGCATAAATATGGCTCTCAAAGTGTTCTGAATTAACAGCGCATAAATCTCGCCGGCAAAGGATCACGAAATGAGCCATCAACGGAATACAACTAACTCAAAATTTTGGGATCTACGCCCAGGAGTTTCTCCTGGTATCCAACACCATTCTAATTAGAGGACGCTAATATGTGTGTCGGATCTAGTGGCGTGGGCGGAGGTGGTACCGGGGTTCCAAGCACCACCTTCTCAGCTGAATCGAAAGCGGCGATAGGCGGGGATGGTACGGCAAGCACCGGTCTTGGTGGCTTCGCCAATGCTAGTGCCGCCGGCTTTGGTAAGGGCGGCCCAGGCCCGAATATACCCGCACCCAAGTCTACGGTCGCGGCCGCAGCGGATAAGGAATCACCTCCCTCAACCGTAAGCACGGCCACCCAACGTGCAGCGGCGAAGGTAAGCGGCAGCAGGAGAACAAGCGCATTAGCCACATCCACCCGGCCATCCGCGTCAACCACCAAGACCAGCGGGCAGGGCCTTTTGGGCACGGCCCCTACAGCTAAGAAGAGTTTGCTCGGCGGCTGAACATGCACTGAGGCCTGCCAACTTGACCGAACAGAGAAGCTCTCACCTCTTCGAATGCTCCGCTTCGGCGGTTTTTTTCACTGCGTGCCGAAACGACGAGGGAGTTCTGCGGTAAAGCCAAGCCCTCCCTCCCAATTGCGCCAAAGCAAAAATAGTCAAAAAAATTAACACACGCTCTAGTTCGTTGAATCCAATAAGTGAATCAACGTTTTGAAACTTAAGCATAGATAATTTTTCTGATCAGCCAAATATGTGCGAACCACATTCTTGGCGATTTTAATCGGCAGGGTTTAACACTCAACAAAAGGGCGAGAAATGACACAAAGTGACATGATTATCGATACCGTTGCAGGACAGGTGGAGGAAGCGCTTCAGGCGCTGGCGTCTTCCTCTAAGGGAAGCACGGCACCGAGCACAGCCTATGCCGGACAACTCTGGCTGGATGACACCACGGCCAATGCCTGGGTATTGAATTTTTTCGATGGCGCAGACTGGATTTCGCTTGGCACTCTCGACGATTCCGCGAATAGTTTTCTCCTGAAACATGAAGTCGGCGGCCTTGAATTCGATGCCTCCGGCGTGGTCGATGGCGATTTCGTTGTTGGCACCGGCACCGGCACAATGGGTCTCCAAAGCGGCGCCAATGCGCGTGCGAAAATGGGCCTCGGTTCCATGGCGTCTCAAGCCGCCGACAATGTGGCGATCACGGGCGGTGCCGTTAGCGGAATTACCGACCTCTCCGTGGCCGACGGCGGCACCGGCGCATCTTCATTCACCGATGGCGCGTTTCTCGTCGGGTCAGGAAGCAGCGCCTTAACGGCTCTCCCTGTGCTTGCGGATGGCCATATCTATGTAAGCGACGGCGTAGGCGACCCTGTGGATATGAACGCCTTCTCGACATCTACCGGATTTCTGCGCCATGAGCATGGTGGGCTTGAAATTAATGCCGGAGGCGTGGTCGACGGTGATTTCGTTGTCGGTACCGGCACCGGAGCCATGGGCCTGGAAAGCGGCGCCACGGTGCGCACGACGATGGGTGTCGGCTCGACGGATACACCGGCATTTGCCGGAGTTAATCTTGGTGACGACAACCTCTCCAACTATAAGGAAGGCACTTGGACACCCACACTGATCGGCTTGGCAGTCAACGGTACGCATACTTATTCGGTGCAGGTCGGCCGATATACCCGTATCGGGAACAGATGTTTCATTGATGCCGCTATTCAATTGACGGCATGGGATGGCTCAGCGACAGGCCAAGTTGGCCTTTCCGGCTTGCCGTTCACGGTGTTGAATTCAACCAACTATCTCGCAACCATGGCAGTTGCGTTTGGGGGAATCAATCTGAATACCGGATATGGTGTTCTTGGGGCGATGGCGACGACCAACACAACCCGAATTGACTTCGTGGAATGCGGCGACAATGTCGCTGCGGGCCCGATTCTAGTTGCCGCGATGAGCAATTCGTCGATGGTGAGGCTTTCTGGTAGCTACGAAATCTAAGAAGCCCGATTTGGAGCTATCAAGTTTTCGATAGCCAAAATTTAAGGAATTACTCGGCCTTGCTTGCTGTCGTTTCTCGGTGGTGGTAAGGCCGAGACTTCTTTGGATTACCATACGGTGCGAGCGGATGATCTACTCCGCAGCCGCACTCGCTGTGGCCTGTTTGCGCCTCTCCTGGCTTTCGATCCAGGAGAGGACGCGGCCGCCGAGCTCTTGGCCGGTAAAGTCAGCGGCGATCTTGACCGCTTTGCGCAAGCCCTCGACATCGATGCCGGTCTCGAAGCCGGAGCGCTCGACCATATGCACCACATCCTCGGTCGCCACATTGCCGGTCGCGCCGGGCGCGAAGGGGCAGCCGCCGAGGCCGCCGATGGAGGTGTCGAAGGTGCGGACGCCGCATTCGAGGGCGGCCCAGGTGTTGGCTAAGGCCAGGCCGCGCGTGTCGTGGAAGTGGGCGGCCAGGCGTTCCGGGCCATAGCGGTTGGCCAGGGTCTCGAAGATGAATTTAACCTGCGCCGGATTGCCCGAGCCGATGGTGTCGGCCACCGCGACTTCGGCGGCGCCGGCTTCGAACATTTGCGCGGTGAGGTCGAACACCACCTCCGGCGCGACGTCGCCCTCATAGGGGCAGCCGACGGCGGTGGAAATATAGGAGCGTGGAATGATTCCTTCGCGCTTGGCGCGCTTGATGACGCCGATATTGACCTCGATGGCGCGCTCGAGCGACATGCCGATATTTTTGACGTTCATCTCTTCGGTCGAGGCCAGCACCAGGGCGATGGTTTTGGCGCCCGACGCGACGGCGCGCTCATAACCTTTTTCGTTCGGCACCAGGGCTTGGTAATTAACGCCTTGGTCGAGCGGCAGGCGGCCATACAGTTCGC
>JABIXB010000107.1 GCA_018666805.1 Rhodospirillaceae bacterium
AGTATTTCATCTCTATTCTCCCACTTCCTGGAAATGTTTGGCCAGCGCCATCAGGCGCTTGTCGCGCCATGCCTGTCTGGCGGGCTGATCCTTTAGCGGCAGCTTGTCGCGCATCTCACCATGCGCCTTGGCGATGACGGCGTCCGACCACGGCTCCGCCGGCTCGCCTTGTTTGACGAATTCGAAGAAGCCCGCGCCCAGGCGGGCAGCGTAATCTTCGAGGCCGCCCGGTGCGTTAAGATCGATGGTCTGGAACGGGCCGATAAAGGTCCAGCGCCTTCCCAAACCCTCCGAGATCGTCTTGTCGATATCTTCCGCCGTGGCGATGCCGGCTTCGAGCAGGCGGAAGGCTTCCCACAGCAGCGCCGCCTGCAGGCGGTTGGCGATGAAGCCATCGACCTCGCGCGTGAGACGGACCGGCTCCATGCCGACCTCGAGCATGAAATCCCAGCAGGTTTGCACAGCGGCATCACCGGTCCAGGGTGTCGGCACCACTTCGACCAGGGGGATGACGTAGGGCGGATTGATCGGGTGGGCGATCAGGCAGCGCGGCGCGCAGGTCAAGCCCTCGGTAAAGACCGAGGCCGGAATACCCGACGATGATGAGCCGATCACCAGATCGGCGGGCGCCACCTTGTCGATCTCTTTGTAAAACTCGGTTTTGACATCGGCGCGCTCGAACACGCTCTCCTGGGCGTAGTCAGCGCCTTCCAGCGCCTCAGCGAGGCTGCCGGCAATCGAAATGCGCGCCAGCGCCGCCTCGGCATCGTCGATCAGGCCGAAGCCGACAAGCTCGCGCATATTCTCGGCGACGCGCGTCAGCGCCTGCTCGCATTGCGCCGCCTCGCCATCGAACAGCGATACATTACGCCCGGCGCGGGCGAAGACGATGGCCCAGGCGCTGCCGACCAGCCCGGCGCCCAGAATTGCGACTTTATCCGACATGGGAATTTCTCCTTTTCTTATTACGCTGCCGCCGCATCGGCAGCGGCGGCGGCATTGAAGGCGGCGAGCGAGCGCTCGATCAAATCCTGCCCGATATCATCGACGATGAAGACAATGCGCGAACGGCGGTCATCGTCCGGCCAGGCTTTGAGATGCATCGGCGGATGAACGACATGCTGCACGCCGTTGATGATCACCGGCGCCTCCACCCCTTTAACGTTGAGAATGCCTTTGACGCGCAGCACCTTCTCGCCATGCGCATGCAGCAGCATGGTCAGCCAGATGCCGAAGGCGGTCCAATCAAGCGCCTCGTCGAAGGTCAGGGTGAAGGTGCGTATATGTTCGTCATGGCGGTTGACGTCATGGCTGTGGTGATGCTCGGAATCATTCTTCTCTTCCGCCGCCAGCCAGCGCCGCACTTCGGCGCCTTTTGTCCGCGCATCATAAATATCAGCCCGCAATAAGCGCTTCACATCGACATCGCCGTTAACCGCCTCGATCAATTCGGCCGACGGGTTGAGGCGTTCGAGCTTGGCACGGAGACGCTCTATATCGCCGGCCTCGGCAATATCGGTTTTGCTGATGACAATGCGGTCGGCAACGCTCGCCTGTTTGACCGATTCGGCGTGGCGCTTCATTTGCTTGAGGCCGTTGACCGCATCGACCGTGGTGATGATGGAGCCGAGGCGGTAATGATGCTTAATGATGATATCGGAATTAAGCGTGAAGATGATCGGCGACGGATCGGCGAGGCCCGTGGTCTCGATGATCATGCGCTTATAGTAAGGCACCTCGCCGCGCTCGCGCTTGCTGTTGAGCTCGATGATCGCGTCCTTGAGATCGTCGCGGATGGTGCAGCAGAGACAACCCGATTCGAGCAGCACCGTGTTCTCGTCCATTTTCTCGACCAGGAAATGATCGAGCCCGACATCGCCGAACTCATTGACCAGCACGGCGGCATCTTTCAGCGACGGATGGCGCAGCATGCGGTTTAACAGCGTCGTCTTGCCGCTGCCGAGAAATCCGGTGACGATAAAGAGCGGTGTCAGGCGGCTATAAGCAGCCATGACGGATCACACGCGCCCTTCGAGGCGGCCGATCAGCTTGGTATCGAGCGGATCGGCGATTTTGCGCGTGATGTTTTCCATCGCCTGCCACATTTGCGGCAGATTGATCACCACTTCACTGGCGCCGCCGCTTAAGTTTTGCACGACATACTGACTACCGGCGAAATCGCGCGCGGTGCAGCCATAATGGCCGATCACCCGGTTGATCAGCGTGATGCGGTAATCGCGATCGAGCTGGCGTTGATGGCCTTGAGGCGCGTCGTCGGAGCGGCCCGCATTGGTCCCGGCTTCGGTCCAATGCGGGCCATCCATCAACACGCCGCAGAGTGCGCACATGATTTGCGCTCCCCTGCTCCGGCCTATTTCTTTTTCTTGGCCGCTTTTTTCTTCTTCTTGGCCGCCGGCTTCTTGCCCTTGAACGGCGAGCGCTTGATGAAATCATCGGCAATTTCATCGAACGTCGCCCAGCGGATGCCGGAATGATTGTTGATGTGCGCAATGATGCGTTCGAGCATTAACAGCGTTTGCGGCCGGCCCGAGATATCGGGATGGACGGTGAAGGTGAAGGTGGCATAATCCATCTCGCGGTAGACCCAATCGAACTGATCGCGCCACCAATCCTCGATATCGCGCGGGTTGGTCCAGCCGCCACTGTTGGGCACGTTTTTCATGAACATCATCGGCGGCAGATCGTCGGTGTACCAACTGCCGGGGATCTGCACGATCGGGAAGGTGGTGCCCTTCTTCATCGGCTTCATCCAGGTTTTCGCCGGCTTGGAATAATCGATCAGGTCCCACTTCTCATTGATGCGCATCCAATAAGGCAGGAAATCGTCATGCATTTGGCTGTGATCATATTTGATACCGCGCTCCATCAGGAGACCGGGCGTCGCCTTGCTCATTTCCCACCACGGCGCGACATAACCGGTCGGCCGTTTGCCGGCCAGTTTGGTAACCAGGCCGAGGGTTTTGTCGAGCACGTCGGCTTCCTGCTCGGGCGTCATGGCGATCGGGTTTTCATGGGTATAGCCATGCAGGCCAATTTCGTGCCCGGCATCGGCGACCATTTTCATTTCCTTCGGGAAGGTCTCGATTGAATGGCCGGGAATGAACCAGCTGGTGCGGATGCCGAGTTTGTCGAACATCTTCAGCATGCGCGGCGTGCCAACCTCGGCGGCGAACACACCGCGTGAAATATCGGAAGGCGAATTGCCGCCCGCATAGGAGCCGATTTGCCCGGCCACCGCGTCGACATCAACGCCAAACGCACAAATAATTTCCTTCTTCGCCATAACGCTCTCCATGGGTTTTTGAGTTGTTCGGAGAGTAGGCGCGCATAGGCCTGATATCAAGCGCACAAGCGGATTTTCGCCCGCAAAAGACGCGCATTGAAGCGCGAATTCTGTCATCATGGGCAGTGCGCAAGGAGGGCGGGAGAATTTGTTGGCAACCATCCGACTGATATCCGGTTTGGTGTTGTTCGTCTATGTGGGAACGCACCTGATTAACCATTCATGGGGCCTCGCCTCGATGGAGGCGCTGAATTTCGGGCGCGAAATTTTCGTCACGGTGTGGCGTAGCTGGCCCGGCACCATTTTGCTTTATGGCGCCCTCCTCGCCCATTTCATCCTGATCCTGTGGAGCCTCTATAACCGGCGCACTTTCAGGGTGCGCGTTTGGGAGATGGCGCAGATTCTGCTCGGCCTCGCGATCCCTTTTCTCCTCGCCGAACATGTGCTCGGCACACGCGGGCTGAATGCCACCTTCGGCGTCATCGACGATTATATTTATGAAATTCTCGTGCTTTGGGTCTACGCGCCCGAAAAAGGCGTGGTGCAAACGGTGCTGCTTGTCACCGCCTGGCTGCATGGTTGCGCGGGCCTGCATTTCTGGCTGCGGCTGAAACCGTGGTACCGCGCCTGCTCGCCCTATCTGTTCGCCTTCGCCATTGTCCTGCCGGTGACAGCGATCTTCGGCTTCGTCGCCGCCGGGCGCGAAATCAAGGTGCTGGCCGAGAGCCCGGTTTGGCTCGAAGACATGACGATCCACATCAACTGGCCGAACGAATCGGCGGTGATCTGGGTTGGACGCTGGAAAGTGATGATCTGGCAAATCTGCGGCGGCCTGTTGGCTGCGGTCGTCGTTGCGCGTGGCCTGCGCTGGGCGCTGGAACGGCGGCGCGGTATGGTGCGCCTGACCTATCCCGGCGGCCGCGTCACCCAGATCACGCCCGGCATCACAGTGCTCGAAGCGAGCCGCGAGGCCGGCATTGATCATGCCAGCGTGTGCGGCGGACGCGGGCGCTGCTCAACCTGCCGTATCCGCCTGGGTGAAGGGCGCGAACATGTGGCATCAGCCAGCGCCGACGAACAGAAGGTGCTGAAGCGGGTCGGCGCGCCCGAGCATGTCCGCCTTGCCTGCCAGCTGCGCCCGACCAAGGACCTTGAGGTGATTCCGCTGCTGCCGGCCAACGCCACGCCCAAGGACGCCCACCGCAAGCCGGCCCGTCTGCAGGGCAGCGAACGCGAAGTGGCGATCCTCTTTGCCGATATCCGCCAGTTCACGCAATTTTCCGAGAACAAGCTGCCTTATGACGTGGTGTTCGTCCTCAACCGCTATTTCCGCGCCATGGGCGAAGTGGTCAACCAGACCGGCGGCGAGCTCGACAAGTTCATCGGCGACGGCGTGATGGCGCTATTCGGCGCCAATACCACGCCGGAAGAAGGCTGCCGCCGCGCCCTCGAAGCGGCGCGGCGCATGAGCACGGCGCTCGACGACCTCAACCACGCGCTCCGCGCCGATCTCGATGCGCCGCTTCGCATCGGCATCGGTATCCACCTCGGCACGGTGATCGTCGGCGAGATGGGCTTCTCCAACGCGGTCTCCTTCACCGCCATCGGCGATGCGGTCAACACCGCGAGCCGCCTGGAGCAGGCAACCAAGGAATATACCTGCCAACTCATCGTCTCGGAGCAAATCTGCCGGCGCGCCGGCGTTAGCCTGGACGAGTTCCCCGCCCATGAAATTCAGATCCGCGGGCGCAATCAACCGGTCAAGATACGCTGCATCAAAAAGGCGTCTGACATGGCCGAGACCAAATTGGAGCTCGGCCGGCGCAGCCGGCGCGAGCGCGGCGCGGCGGCGGAATAGGCGCCACGTACACCACCGTCGTTCCCGATGAGCGGCAATCCGAATCCGGCGAAAAAATTAATCCTCGCCCTAGGTCATTGAAACAGCAGCGCGATTTCACATTTTTAAATCTAGTTCTTTGCTTGGTTGAAGAACTGCCGTGCTATCCGGCGGTTCGGGCGAATTCCACCCGAAACAAATTCAATCCCCGCGCGCGCCCCGAAATTGGAGGAGGCCGGGCGGCGCCATATAGGCAAGGAAACGAATATGAAAGTCCCCACCGGTTTAGACGCTGGCCTCGGCCAGATCCTGCCCGACGCGACACCGGTCAAACAGCAAACCCTGACCGTGCCCGAAGGTGCCTTCGGCGGTGTGCGGGCGAAACAGTTGAGTTCGCTCGCCACGGGCGTTCAGGGCATCGGCAGCATTATCGATGCCGAGATACGGAAATCGCGGGCGAAAGATGCGGCGGCCGGGGCGCGGCGCGGCGCGGCGGCGGAAGCACGCGAGTTGACACAGCAGGCGCAGCGTCAACGCGCCGATGAGATCGCTGCCGAGCAGGCGGAAGAGGATTTCGAGAACGGTTTGGCAGCGGCCGCCAAGGCGATGCCGGCACCCGGCGTCGCCGGGGCGGGAGATAAATACCGCGAGATCGACAAAGCGTTGCCGCGCCTGGCGATGGATGCGCTCGGCCCATTGCCGCCTGAGGAACGCCGCAAACTCGCACCCTATATCGTCTCGCGTACCGATATGGCCCGGGCCCATCTGGTGCAACAGCAACAGGCCTACACGGAAGCCGGCGCACAAGCCGCGCGCCAAGCCAAGCTGAAGCGCGGCTTGGAGAGCGTGATCGCCGCCGATGGCGGTGCTTTCGAGATGGCCCAGGCCGAGGCCCTGATCGACGATGTGGCGCGGCGCGAGGCGGTCGACCAAGGGTGGTCGGACGCAGAAACGAACGCCTATCGGCTGGCGGAGGAGAGAAAGCTCAGCACCGCCGTCTTCGACAGCCTGCTGGCGCGCGGCAACGCGGTTGCGGCGGAACTCTTTAAGGAGAGCATGGCGGAGGGCATTTGGGACGAAGCGACGCGCCAGAAGAAAGACGGGCTTCTGCTCAAATCGCTCGAGCGCGAGAATGCCGCCGACACCATCGGTGCGCTGCTCGAGCGCATGCCCGATCATGCTGCCGCCCTGGCCGAGGCCAAGCGGATCAACAACAAGCAGGTCAAGGCGCTCGTGCTTGAGGCGCTGGAGGTGCGCAACACCCTGGAGGCGCGCACTGCCTTCGATGCCCGCGCGCGCGGCTTTGTTGATCTCTACACCACGCTCGGCGATGCGGGCGGCGATCTTGGCGCCGTCACGGAAGCCCAGTGGCAGGCGCAGGACGGCCCAGGCGCCGGTGACGGCAAGGGCAAACCACGCGGCGAAGCCAAGGCGGCGCGCAAACTCGCCAAAAAACTCCGCCAAGGCACGCCGGTCGAGACCGATTGGGGTCTTTATTACCGGTTGAGCAATCTTCCACCGAAAGAGCTTGCTGAAGTTCCCATCTGGGACCATGCGGAGAAGCTCAACCGCTCGGAATTCCTCCTCCTCGCCGAACGCCAACAGCAGACCCGCGCCGCGCTGGCCACGGGCGCGCCGTTCAGCGCCGCCGGCGCACCCGGCTCGCTCGATGCGCAATTGGCGGCGCTGGCCACCCGTATGGGCTGGGACAGCGCGGCACAGGCCGAGACGCGCGGCTTGATTGAGCGCGAGATCCGCGCCGAGATCGCCGAGGCAGCCGCCGCCAATGGCGGCAAGCCGCTCGCCATCGCCCAGCGCCGCAAGCTGATCAACGAAGCGGCGACGGAGTTGGCCACGGTCGTGGCGCCATCCCCGGGGGCGGACGACACGCTGATTGGTGGCGCTGGGGATGACACGTTGGAAGGCGGTCGCTTCGGCCGCGTTCCCGGCGCTAATCCCAATATCCAACAAGCGGGCCACCTTGCGCGATCAGGCTCGGGCGCAGACGTTCCGCTCCCTGTTCTGCCGCCCGCCACGCCGGAAGATATCCAGGAAGCGGCGCGCCAGATGAACGAATCAGTTCAGAAAATCTCTGAGTGGTTTGGATCGATCGGTGTTGCCGCCCCCAACGAGGCGGAAGACGGAGAGGAAGAGAAGGCAGACAATTCACCCGCAGCGGATGGCGAACCGGGCAGGCCGAAACCGCCTGGCTCGGGCCTGGGCCCGGTCGTCGCGGCGGAAGCGGCGCGCGAGATCGCGCGCGAAGTGGTGTTGGGCGGCGAGGATGCTGAGGAAGACACACCTGACGTTCCCCTACCCGACATCAAGAACCCGGTGACGCAGAAAATCGTCGATGCGGCGGCAAGCGGGCTCGGCGACCCGAGAAGCGGCACACGGGCAATTGAGTATGACGAAGTCAATCTCGGCAACGAGCCGCGAAAGGTGCTGCGCTCCCTAGTCAATGCAACCGTTGAAGGACCGCTGCCCAGCGCGGAGGGAGAGGGCACGCAAGTGAACTTCCCCCTGGAAGGACGTGTGCGTGCGAAATTCGAGCGCGAGCTCGGCAACCAAGCGGACCTGCCCGGTGTGGATCGGGTCTCGTTCAATAGCGCCAACGTCCGGCGGGCCGTAGCTCCGCAGCCCGAGGCAGGCGAAAATCATCCGAGGCGCTACGCCATCAGCGGCGAGGACATCAGTCGGGTGTTTGAAGTTATGAATGACTTTGATGGCCTTGTATTGGGCAAAGGCCCTGAACAAACCTTCACCTTCGAGAAGCGTTCAAGCGAAAATCGAGCCCTTATTTTGCAGATGAAAATTCAGGAAGATGGCACGCTCGCCTTCCAGGACATGTGGAAGATAGACCCGTGGGTGGCGCATCGTCCGGAAGGAGAAAAGGCCCCACCGCCGCCCAAGCCGCGCGCGCCGAACGGTAGCGTCGTGAACACAATCGTTGAAGCAGCCCGCATTGAGGCGCGACGCGACCCGGATAACGAAAAGCGCGTGACATTACGGAGCGTCGATATTGCCCCGGATATCGACCACAGAGACTTAGTAGTCGCGTTAGCCGAGGCGCAGCGAAGCGGGAATCTACGAAGCGAAATTGGCCGCGACATGGTGGTGGAGTTTTTCGGTCTACCGGTGTCTGAGTTGGCAGCTAAAAAGGCGCTTGAGTTCGGTAAAGATATCACCGGCAGAAGCCACACCATGAGCCTGCAAAATATTAGTCATGCGTTTAACTCGCACGGGCCAGAGAACGAAACCGATGTAAATAACGAGCCGATTTCAGTAGAGGATTTCGCAATGGTTCCCGATGTCTTACGGAATCCGGATGTGGTCGTCTTTTACGAAGAGTATGAAGGTAAAGGTGCGTCGCTCGAATACAGGCGCCGCATCAACGGTTGGCTTGTCGCAATACAGATGATCACAGGCGAAGGTTCAGAACTTAACGAATTACAGTTCAGGACGTTGCGAAAGGAAAAACGGAAAGGGCATTAAGGCGAAGTCCAATTTGCACCATGAGGACTGGGGTCGGGAGCCACCCAGCTTTGTGCCTCAAATGAGACCCTCCGTATTACGTCCGAAACGAGGCGGCTCCTTCCCCAGCCGGATATTCAAGCAGGTTAAAAGCCCGCTCCCGGTTGGTATCGAGCCAGCCAAAGCCAGAACGATAATACTTAGCGTAACTTAATTAATACATTAAAGCAACTATAAGAGGAATTATTAAATCAAATACCTCGCAAAAGTTAGTCTTTACATAGAGTTCAATACAGCGCGGCACAGGCCGAGACGCGCGGCCTGATTGAGCGCGAGATCCGCGCCGAGATCGCCGAGGCGGCCGCCGCCAATGGCGGCAAGCCGCTCGCCATCGCCGCGCGCCGCAAGATTATCACCGAAGCGGCGGCGGATATGGCCTCAGTTGTGGCCGCGCCCACCGGGGCGGATGACACGCTTCAGGGCGGTGCCGGGGATCACACGCAGGATGGCGGGCGCTTTGGCCGTGTACCGGGTTCCAACCCCAACTTCCGGAAAGCCAATCATTTGATAGGGACGCATCCAGGTAAGGGATTGCTGCTTCCTGCCTTACCTCCCGCCACGCCCAAAGACATCCAGGAAGCGGCACGCCAGATGAATGATTCGATTCAGAAGATTTCCGAATGGTTTGGCTCGATTGGTATTGCCGCCCCCAACGAGGCAGAAGATGGCGGAGAAGACAAAGGCAGGAAAATCACGAACGGCGATCAACCCACAACGGAAGACGAGCCCGGTGGGTCAAAACCGCCCAGTTCAGGATTGGGCCCGGTGGTCGCCGCGGAAGCTGCCCGCGAGATCGCGCGCGAAGTAGTATCTGGCGGCGAGGACGCTGAAGATGATGCACCGGAAGCGTCCCTACCCGACATCAAGGATCCGGTAACGCAAAAAATCGTTGATGCGGCGGGAAGCAGGCTCGGTGATTCGGGTAGCGGTGCACGGGCGATCGAATTTGACGAGGTCAATCTCGGCAATGGCAAGAAAAAAGTGCTGCGCTCCTTCGTCAATGCGACTACCGAGGGCCTGCTGCCCGAAAGCACGCAAATGAACTTCCCGCTCGAAGGCCGCGTGCGGGCCAAGATTCCACGCGCGCTGGGCCGCGAGGGATACCTTCCCGGTGTGGACCGGGTTTCGTTCGATAGCGAGCGCATCGGCCAATCGCTGGCGCTGAAGAACGATGAAAACGAAGATTATCCGCGCCGGCTCGCCCTCAAACACGATGATATCAGCCGGACGCTCGAATTCATGGACAACCATTATAGCATCACGCCGGGAACGGGTGCGGACGGCGAGCAAACCTTCACCTACGAAATGAATGCCAGTGAAGCGCGCGCCCTGGTGCTGGAAATGAAGCGCCAGGAAGACGGCACGCTCGCCTTCCGCGACATGTGGCGCATAGACCGGCGTGTGGCGCATCGTCCGGAAGGCGAACAGGCCCCGCCGCCGCCCAGGCCGCGCGCGCCGAACGGCGCGATGGTCGACACAATTATTGAAGTAGCCCGCACCGAGGCCTGGCGCGAGCCGGAAAATAAAAATCGCATGACTATCCGCTCAAGCGATTTCGCACCAAACGCCGATCCCGGTGATCTGGCGGTGGCTCTGGCCGAGGCCGAGCGCGGGCGGAAATTGCGAGAGAATATTGGCCGTGAAGTGGTGTTGGAGTTCTCCGGGCTGCCGCTATCAGAATTGGCGATCAAGAAGGCGGCGGAGTTCCATAAGGATATATCGGGTAGGCGTCAAGTAATGCACCTTGAATATGTTAACCATGCATTCAATAGCCACGGGCCAGAAGGTGAAACCAACAAAAATAATATCCCAATATCTGTGGAAGATTTTGCCATGATTCCCGATGTGTTGCGGGACCCGGACAAAGTCATTTTTCATGAAAGGAGCGAGCGCGAAGGGTCCTCGTTGGAATATCGTCGGCGCATCAATGGCTGGCTTGTCGTTATTCAAATGATTACGGGTGAAGCAGCAGATCTAAAGGAATTGCAGTTTAAAACGATGCGGAAAGAAAAAAGGCAGGGGAATTGAGACGCAATTAATGAATTACCTAGCGGGCCGGGGGTAGGGAGCCGCCCAATAGATGCCCTCCAAAGGAGTCTCCCATTGTACGCCCGAAACGAGGCAGCTCCTTCCCCAACCGGATTTCAAGGTGGGTTAAAAGCCCACGCCCGGCCGGTACCACTCCAACCGAGGGCCGAAATGATCGCTATAAATATAGCAAATATATTGTGATTAAGCAACTTTAAGGAGAGTATTTCGGCGCGGCGATGTTACCGCCGGCGCGCAGGCGGCGCGCCAGGCCAAGCTGAAGCGTGGCCTCGACGACGCTATCGCCAACGACGGCGATGGCCACACCATGGCTCTGGCCCTGGCCCTGATCGACGATGTGGCGCGGCGCGAAGCAATCGACCAGGGGCTAACCCCGGCGCAAGAGAATGCCTATCAGCGGGTGGAGGAGAAGAAGCTCTATACGGGCGTTCTTGACAGTCTGCTGAAGGGCGGCAAGGCGGTGGCGGCGGAGCAGTTCCTGTTCAGCGCACCGGATGAGATCTGGGGTCGCGAGACGCTTGAAGAGAAGGAAGGTTTCATCCGCGCGGCGATGGAGCGCGAGAACGCCGCCGACACAGTGGCCGCGATCCTGGCCTCGGCACCCAACCACACTGCCGCCATGGCCGAGGCCATGCGGATCAAAAACAAGCAGGTCAAGCAACATGTGGCCGAGACGCTGGAGGTGCGCAACACCCTGGAAGCGAACGCGGCGTTCGACGCGCGCGCGCGCGGCTTTGTCGATCTCTACACCACCGTCGGCAATGCGGGCGGCGATCTTGGCGCCGTCACGGAAGCTCAGTGGCAGGCGCAAGATGGTACGGATGACAAGGGTAAACCACGCGGCGAAGCCAAGGCGGCGCGCAAACTCGCCAAAAAACTCCGCCAGGGCACGCCGGTCGAGACCGATTGGAATCTTTATCATGAACTGACCACACTGCCGCCGAAGCAACTCGCGGCCCTGCCGATCTGGGATCATGCCGATAAGCTGGGCCGCTCGGAATTTCTCCTCCTCGCCGAACGCCAGCAGGGCGCCCGCGCCGCGCTGGCCACGGGCTTACCCGTGAGCGCCGCCGGACAGCCTGGCTCGCTCGATGCGCAGCTCCATGCCGTTGCAAGAACCAAGGGCTGGGACAGTGCGGCACACGCCGAGACGCGCGGCCTGATTGAGCGCGAGAT
>JABIXB010000108.1 GCA_018666805.1 Rhodospirillaceae bacterium
CCAGGGCGCCGACTTTACCGCCGACAAAGATTTCACCGCCCGACATATCCTCGCCGACGCGCTCGCCCGAATCACCCAGAATGATGATACGCCCGCCATACATCATATAACCGGCCATGAAATTGGCGTTGCCACCGCACAAGAGCGTGCCGGATTTCATCACCTGCCCGGCGCGCGAACCCATATTACCTTTGATGACGATTTCCGCGCCGCGGATGGCGACGCCGGCGATGGCGCTGGCATTGCCGCCGACCACAACGGAGCCGGTATACATATTGTCGCCCAGGCCCCAGCCGGCATTGCTCTCGACGTTAAAGCGCGCCGCGTCGGTCAATCCGGCGCAGAAATAGCCGGCCGAACCCTTTACATTGACGGTGATCGGGCTGGTGAGGCCAACACCGATATGATGGCGCGCATCGGGGTTGAGGATATCGACATCCTCGCCCTGCTCGCCATAGGTCCGAATAAGTTCGTTGGCTTCGCGGACCGGGACGTCGCTCAGGTCGATTTGGACCATGTCTCATAACTCCCTGGAGTAGGCTCTTTGGTATCCAGGGCGTGGCCCGGAAACAGGCGGTTGAGCGAAACCTCTTCCGAGGCGATGGCGATGAGATCGTCATTTTCGTACATCACCATGGGCTTGGCCGCCAGATTGTCCTTGGCGTAGCCAATTTCGTCCTTGGTCGAGACGAGAAACGAAAATGTGCCGTCCAGATCTTCGATTGAGGTTTTAAGCGCTTCGCGCAGCGGCACGCCGTTCGCCATCTTTTCGGCCAGATAAACCGCGACCAGCTCGCTGTCATTGTCGGTGCGGAACTCAAAGCCGCGTTGCTCCAACCGGCGGCGCATTTTCCAATAATTGGTGATCTGGCCGTTATGGACGATGGCGACATCGGAGAAGCCCGTGGCCCAAAAGGGATGGGCGGACTCCGGCCGGACATCGGATTCGGTTGCCAGGCGGACATGGCCAAGGCCGTGGCTGCCCTTGAAATTATGCACATCGAAACGGTCATCTACATCATGCGCGCCGCCGACATCCTTGATGATATCCAGGCTTTGGCCGATCGAAATGACCTTGGCGTCGGGCGCGGCGTGCTCCATCGCATAGGCGAAATCACGCAGATCGCCGTCATACGTCACCAACGCCTGATAGGTGTTGCCGACACGCTCGTCCTCAACGATTTCCGCGTTATGGCTTTCCAGCGCAGCCTTGATCAGCGTCACTGACTCATCCGCCCCGGCGTCTTCGCCAACCAGGAACCGCAGTTTCAACTCGCTCTCAAGCTCTTCACCATAAAGAGCGAAGCCGGTCGAATCCGGGCCCCGGTGCTGACAACCGTCAAGCATATCGATGAGCGCCACGCCCGTCTCATGGTCGGTGCGACCATTTTTGAACATGATGCCCGCAATTCCGCACATAAGTCCCCCTGTCGGCGTTGTCGCGAGGGCGAGAGATTAGCTGCATCACCCGTTCCGCGCAATTGCCTTTACGAATATTAGTTTCCTCACAGGAACTAAGGATTCGAGGAGAAAACCGCCATTTTTTTCCGTGTTTTCCTGCAAGCTCGCATATTCTAGCAGCTAAATTGAAGCGGTGGAAATAGCAGGAGAGAGACATGTCTGATGCAGATCGCGGCAGGGTCGCCGGCAAGGTCGCCATCGTCACGGGTGCTGCCGCCGGTATCGGCCGCGCATCGGCGTGCCGCCTGGCTGAGGAAGGGGCGAAGGTCTGCCTCAGTGACATCGATGAAGCGGGAGCCGAGCAAGGCGCGGCGGAAATCCGCAGCCTCGGCGGCAAAGCGCTCGCCCTCGCCCACGATGTGGCGGAGGAAGCTGATTGGCGCCGGGTGATCGATGCCACGGTGGCGCAGTTTGGTGGCCTCGATATCCTGGTCAACAATGCCGGCTTCGCCTTTGCCGCCGGTATCGAGGAAACCACCACCGAACAGTGGCGCCGCATCATGGCGGTCAATGTCGACAGCGTCTTTTTCGGCTGCAAGCTCGCCATTCCAGCGATGCGCGAGAGTGGCGGCGGCGGTGCGATTGTGAACATGTCGTCGATTCTCGGTCTGGTCGGCACGCCGGCCCAAGCGGCCTACAACGCCACCAAAGGCGCGGTACGGCTTTTTACCAAGGGTGTGGCGCTGGAATGCGCCGAATCAGGCTGGGGTATCCGGGTTAATTCCGTGCACCCGGCCTATATCCACACCCCCATGGTGGAGCGCTATGCCGAGACCTGGGGCTCGCTCGATGCCGGTCTGGCGGCGCTCGGCAAGCTGCATCCGCTCGGCCGGGTGGGCGAGGCCGAAGAGGTGGCGAACGCCGTCCTCTACCTCGCCTCGGACGAGGCGAAGTTCGTCACCGGTACGGAGCTGGTGATCGACGGCGGTTACACCGCCGCCTAGCCGGAATTAAGGCAGGTAAATAACGCCGGTGTGATAGTCGATCACGTCGCCGGCTGCATCGATGCCGAAATTCGAGGTGATGATGCCGGTCGCGTTCTTGAACAGGCCGGTGCCGCCTTCGACGCACCAGACAATGCCGCCCTGCATCTGGCCGTCATCGCCCACCGGATTGAATTCACCGGCGCCCACCGTATCAAAATTGAGCACATTGCCATTGCCGAAAGAAATCGTGCCCCATTCGCGGAACGGTTTGCCGGCGCTAAATTCGCTGTGGTCAAGATTCTGCACCTTGGACACAAACTCGGCCTTGGGGCCGTCCAATTTCTCCGTCTGCATATCGACGCCGTCGGCATTGATCTCGGTGGTGAAGCGTACACAAGGGGCGAAGGATTTGGTGGTCGAGATATTTTCCCCTTCCGGATCCGGCTCGCCCCGGCCTCTGAATTCCATATTATAGAGAATACGACGCATGGCTGATCTCTCCTTCGGCTTTTATTGTTATCTGTCGCGATATGAACACAAGAAATTCACAGGTTTCAATAGGGTTGCGAACTGTTGATACTGGTGCATGCAAAAAAACGTGAGCAGGGAATTGGCATGGCATACGCAAATTCAGGCGGTGTAAAACTCCATTGCGAGGAGGTCGGGAGCGGCCATCCGATCCTTTTCATCCATGAATTTGCCGGCGACGAGCGCAGCTGGGAACCGCAGGTGCGCTATTTTTCACGCCGTTACCGCTGCATCCGTTATGCCGCGCGCGGCTATTTGCCGTCCGATGTGCCGGATGATCCGAACCATTACAGTCAGGACATTGCGGTGGCGGATGCCATTGCCGTGCTCGATCATTATGAAGTCGAAAAGGCGCATATTGTCGGCCTCAGCATGGGCGGCTTCGCGACGCTGCATATCGGCATGAAACATGCCGAACGCGCCAGCGCCCTGGTGGTTGCTGGCTGTGGGTATGGTGCGCCGAAAGGCAAGCAAGGGGCATTTCAGGCCGAGGTCGATATCCTTGCCGATCATTTCGAGCGCGACGGCACGGAAAAGGCGGCGGCTGTCTATGCCGGCGGGCCGTTCCGCGTGCAGCATCAAAACAAGGATCCGCTCGGCTGGGCCGAATTCCGCGCCCAGTTTATCGAGCACTCGCCGCGCGGTTCGGCCAATACCTTGCGCGGTGTACAGGGCCGCCGACCCTCGCTCTACGATCTCGAGGCTGAGCTCGCCGCCGTCAGCGTGCCGACGCTCTTAATCAATGGCGATGAAGACGAGCCCTGTCTCGACGCGACCATATGGCTGAAACGCACCATGCCGGCGAGCGGGCTGGTGATCCTGCCGCGCACCGGCCACGCCTCAAATCTGGAAGAGCCGGATGCCTTCAACCATGCGGCGCAGGAATTTTTCTCGACCGCCGAGCAGGGCCGCTGGGCCGCGCGTGATCCGCGCTCTATTGCCGACACACAGATTGTGCACGAGGAAGAAAACTAAAGCGCCGCAAGCGCCTTCGGCATCATTTGATGCCAATCGGTTTCGTGCTGATATTGGTGGCCGAGGCGGAGCAGCAAAGACTCTGAGAAAGGCCGGCCGATCAATTGGAAGGAGGTCGGCAAGCCATCATCGGTAAAACCGCAACTGACGCTCAGGGCCGGCAGGCCGAGATAATTCACGACCTTGGTGTTGCGCGTCAGCGCTACCACCATCTTGAGATAGTCCGGGCCGCTCGAATAGGCGGTTGCCTCCAGGCTCGGCGTTGGCATCGGCAGAACCGGGGTGTGCAGCACATCGACCTTCGAGAAAACCGCATCCGTAAAAGCCTGCAGGGCGGGGCCGCGGAATTGCAGCGCGTTGATATAGTCGCTTGCCGGGATGAAATAGCCGGCCTCTAAACGCTTGCCGACTTCATCGGAATAATCGTCCCCGTGCGCGCGTTTCCAATTGCCGTGATTGGCGGATCCTTCGGCTTTCATCACCAGCGGGTGGATATCGGCCACCTGCTGGAGGACGGGCGGCATGTCGATTTTAATGACGCTGGCGCCGCGAGACTTCAGGGCATCGAGGCTTTCCTCGACCAGCGACGCCACTTCCGGGTCCAAATCTTCATCGAAATAGCCTTGCGGCACACCGATACGCAGACCAACGATGGAACGCATCAGCTCGCTCTCATAGTCCGGCACGCGCTCGCGGCTTGAGCTGGCGTCTTTTTTGTCGCGCCCGGCGATGGCGCCGAGCAG
>JABIXB010000109.1 GCA_018666805.1 Rhodospirillaceae bacterium
CCGGAGGAGCCTAAACTCACGCTGTTGAAAATTCCGGCGGAGCCCGAGCCCACTGTGGTATTGCCAGAGAAGGCCGGCGCCGGGCTGCCGGTCTCGAGAATATCGCCCTGAAAGACGGACGAATCCTTGCCCAAAGTCACGGTCGTGCCGTCAACACGTGTCGCCGTTACGTCGCCGACCGTCTCGTCGACGCGGCCGATCGGTGCCGCTTCAAGTCCGTCACCCTCCTGCGCGTATTGGCCGGGGGCGGCCGGGCCGGCCAAGGCCGAAACGAGATCAAACGGCAGCAGCGCGCCGCTTTCGGTCATTAGGCCGGCTTCGATTTGGCCATTGAAATAATCAACGATAACAAATTGGCTGCCATCGGGTGCGGTGATCAACAGATCGGCGCCGGCGCGGGAAAAATCAGCGTGCAGCAGCATGTTACCGCCGGGGATAACGATCTCAGCCGCGCCACCGCCTAATATCGGCGTCGGCGCACTGCCTGAAACACCGGATATTTCCGCTGTCGCGGCGGCAAACACTATTTTCCCCTGCTCAATACTCACACGTCACTCCCCGCGCGCCAATCTTCGGCAACAACTATGATGGCCTGAAAAAGGCGGGCAACACCCCCGCCAACTTACCCAACAATACCATATTTAGTCAAAATTTGAAGGAAATTTAGGTTGCGATTGCAACGATTTAGGTGTTCCCAATATCGAATCAAGTGTGGCCTTGCGGGCTAGGATTCACTGTCTTCTCCGAGGAATTTTTTAACCTCGGCAAGGAATTTGGCAACCGAGATGGGCTTTGAGATATAGGCGTCGCAGCCGGCCTCCAGGACGCGCTCTTCATCGCCGCGCAATGCCAGCGCCGTGACAGCGATAATCGGGATATCGCGCAACTCGGCATCGGCCTTGAGCTGGCGCGTGACATCCAGGCCCGAAACATCGGGCAGCTGGATATCCATGAGAATAATATCCGGGCGATGCTCGCGCACCATCTCAAGCGCCCGCGAACCATCTTTGGTTTGCAAGGTAGCGATGTCGGAGGCCTCAAGGAGGTCGCGCATCAATTTTAGATTGAGGGCGTTGTCCTCGACGATCAGCGCCGTCTTCTTCATTCGCTTCACCATCTATCCGAAAAATTACGATTCGGGATTACGTTAGAAAGAACAGTATGGCCAACAAGAACAACAAAATAATTAACGCAACGATAAGCCGCCCCGTCAGGCGGCGCAAATTTCGCCAAAATCCCCGTTTGCCCACTCTCTTTCCGCCGCGGTGATCCTGGCCGGAGATCGCAACCAAATAAAACCGCTTCTTCCGACGCAGCGACAGGGGTATTTCCAGACGGATATCGACCAGATGTCCGGCGCGGGTTGATTCGCCAAATACCATCTTCAGGGCCGCCAATTGCCGAGGCGTAAATGTTTCCCGCATATGTGCGGGAATCCGCTCAAAAAACTGCCTAATAAACGGATCGCGCGCGACTCTTTCGTCAATGGTCATAAATATTAGACTCGCAACAACTGAAGGCCATCCAAATTAGCATTAACCATGATAGCCGGCCATCATCATGCAGTGGCCGCAGTGAAATCAAGTGTGAAATCAAGTGTGATGATTGGCAGATTGTCGGGCTGTTCTCAGGTAACGGCGTGTGGCGCGCGGTCCTCGCCATTTCCGCCTACATCGACGCTATCCGTAACGTCGTTCTCAATAGTCAGAGTTTCCGTGCTGTGCGACAGACGGTCACACAGGATTACTGACAGATTAAAGAGCACCTGACAGGCCGCCTCCGGCATTGTTTTTGTCATTTTTTTCAGCATCGATTGGGTGACGACGAGGATTTCGATACCGGTCAGGGCGACCACCGTCGCACTGCGCTCCACTTCGCTCACATAGGCAACTTCGCCGAAAATATCGCCGCGGCCAAAATTAGCGATTGGCCGCCCATCCACGCCGCCGGCCCGCACCTCCACTTCGCCGGAGAGGATGACGAACATCTCGTTGCCGAGTTCGCCCTGATTGATGACGGTTTCCTCGGCCTCACAACTGATCACCGTCGATGCGGCGATGAACCTCTTGGCATCATTGTCGCTCATGCCTTTCAACAGCGGAATGCTGGCGCTCGGGTCTTCGTGCAACTGTTGCGTCATATAGACCCAGAACTCATCTTCGCTCATGCTGGCGATGGCGGTGGCACGATTTGATTCGGGGAAGCGGCGGCTGAACCATACGGCGGTGTCCGAACTCGATTCGAAATTGCTGGCAATGCGAAAGAGGGGAGATTTCACGAGCTTGAGATGGCGAATATCGTTGAGCAACATTACCAGGGGTACTCTCAAGCCGGAATCATCCGAGAAATTTGGTCCGTAACGGCGGTAGCCGAGGCGCTGGAACAGATTGAGCTGGGCCGGCGCACAATTGCTGAAATCGAAGAGAATATTGCGCTCAAGGCACATCTTGAAAGCTGCGCCGAGGAGAATCGCCAACGCCGGAGAATTACGCCAGCGCTCCGCGACTGCCCAGGCCGAGGTCATTGAGAGGTCGGAATCAGCATAATCATCGAATGATTTAAGCTGGTAGGCTTCATAGAGGTTGGGCGGAACTGGTGTCACCAGCGCGTAGCTTAGGCGCACCGTCCCCATGATCTCGTGTTCACTGCCCAAATACAGAATTGTCGAGGTATCATCCAGGGCCTCGCGCACCACCTTATTGGTGTCATCGCGCCCCGGCGGATTGCCGTGCAACTCGTCGACCAGCACCGAATGGCGGAAACGAAATACCCGCAACCGGCTGGCATCGTTTTGAGCGACACGGACGCTCATGTTCTTGGGCAATGACGGAGCGGCGCACATGGTGTTTCCATCCGATAGCGCGGGGCGAAATTGGGACCGTGCCAGTTTAGTCAGGCAGGCATGAATTCCGGGTTAACGGCCGATTAGTCCATGTGTGGCAATGGCTTACGCGGCGGTTGTCGATTCGCTCGCGAAATCTTCCTTGGCGACGCCATGCTCAATCGACAGCGTATCTGTGCTTGATGCCAGGCGTTCACACAGAACAAGAGACAGGTTGAACTGAACTTTGCAGGCAATTTCGGGCATGGTTTTCATTAGCTTGCGCAGCATGTTCTGGGTCACCACGA
This sequence comes from Rhodospirillaceae bacterium, assembly GCA_018666805.1. Classification (GTDB taxonomy): domain Bacteria; phylum Pseudomonadota; class Alphaproteobacteria; order UBA828; family UBA828; genus PTKB01. The sequence continues at coordinate 3,130 of JABIXB010000109.1, forward strand.
GGACCTTGATATCGCTCAGCGCGACCACCGTCGCACTCCGTTCCACTTCGCTCAGGAATGCAACCTCACCAAATATATCGCCGCAGTCGAACTGCGCAATCGGCCGGCCTTTCTCATCACCGGCCCGCACCTCGACAGCGCCGGAAAGGAGAATAAACATTTCATTGCCAAGCTCGCCCTGGCGGATCAGCGCTTCGCCGGCGCTACAGGTGAGCACCGTGCCGACCGCGATAACCTTCTTGGCTTCCTCGTTGGTCAACCCGTTGAGGAGCGGAATGCTGGAATGCGGCGGCTCGTGCAATTGCTGCGTCAGATAGACCCAGAAATTGTCCTCGTCCATTTCCACCAGTGCGGTTGCCTGATTGGCCTCCGGAAATTTGCGCGAAAACCAGACCGCGGTGGCGGAGCTCGCCTCATATTTGCAGGCAATGCGAAACAGTGGCGAGCGCACCCGTTTTAAATGCCGGACATCGTCCAACAGCATCACCATCGGCACCCTGAGGCCGGTCTCATCGGAAAAATTGGAAGTGTAGCGGCGGTATCCGAGGCGCTGATAAGGCGCCAGTTGGGCCGGGGCGCAGTGGCAAAAATCAAAGCGGATATTGCGCTCCTTGCTCATCTTGTAGGCGGCGGCGAACAGCACCGAGAGTGCCGGCGTTCCGCGCCAACGGGCCGAGACGGCCCAAGCGGATGTGAGCGATAAATCCGAATCGGCGAAATCGTTAAAATTTTTGAGGTCGTAGCCTCTGTACAATGCCGGCGGAATCGGCGTGGCCATGCCGTAGGTGAGGCGCAGCGTGCCCATGATCTCATCGTCGCTGGCGAGGTAGAGAAGGGTGGAGGTGTCGTCGACCGGCTCGTGCACGGTCATGCTTTCATCGTCGCGCCCCGGCGGATCGTCATGCAATTCATCGACCAGAACCGAATAGCGAAAGCGGTAGATGCGCAAACGGTCGATATCGTTTTGCGCAATCCGAACCGAGGTGCCTTTCGGCATTTTCGAAACTTTTGCCATAGGAGCGCGTCCGCCTGGTCGCCATAAGTTATGGGCAGCGGGCAATTATGCCGGTGAAGGCATAAACTCCTGGTTAACGCGAAAGGTGCGGTCTTAAAGAGCTTTGTGTGCGGCTTCAATAACGGCTTCGGCGGTGATGCCGAAATGTTTATATAATTCTCCGGCCGGCGCCGAGGCGCCAAAGCCTTGCATGCCGATCATCACGCCATTTGACCCAAGATAGCGTTCCCAACCGAGGGAAACCGCGGCTTCGATGCCGATGCGCACGGCGCTGCCACCAAGCACGCCGTCGCGGTAGGCCTGATCCTGGGCGTCAAACAGTTCCCAACATGGCAGGGAAACAACCCGCGTCGGGTGGCCCTCGCCCTGTAAAACATCGCGCGCCTCTATGGCGATGGAGACTTCCGAGCCGGTGGCAATCAGAACGACGCCGGGTGCGCCACCCTCCGCCTCGCGTAAAATATAGCCGCCACGGCCTGAGAGATTTTCATCCGTATGTTCGGTGCGCTGGGCCGGAAGCCCCTGGCGGCTCAAGGCCAGCACCGAGGGGCCATCCTGACTTTCGATCGCCAATTGCCAGCATTCGACGGTTTCCACTGCATCCGCCGGGCGGAACATTTTTAGATTGGGAATGGCGCGCAGCGCGGCCATCTGCTCGACTGGCTGATGGGTTGGGCCATCTTCGCCGAGGCCGATCGAATCATGCGTCATGACATAGACGACGCGTTGTTTCATCAGCGCCGAGAGGCGGATCGCCGGGCGGCAATAATCGGAAAAAATCAGAAATGTTCCGCCATAGGGAATGCAGCCGCCATGCAGCGCCATGCCGTTCATCGCCGCCGCCATGGCGTGCTCGCGCACCCCGTAATGGACATAATTGCCGGCGAAATTATCGCGCCCGACGGATTTCATGCCGGCCGCGCGGGTGCCGTTCGAGCCGCTTAGATCGGCCGAGCCGCCAACCAGTTCGGGCAGCGCCTGGCTCAAAATCTCAAGCGTTTTCTGGCTCGCCACCCGGCTCGCGAGTTTGGTCTGATCCTCAGCCAGGGTGCGCCGGAATGCGCTTAGCTTGGCTACCCAGTCCGGCGGCAATTCGCCGTTTGCCATACGTTCAAATTCGCTCCGGAGCGTCGCGTCGCAGGCTTCCAGCCGTTGCTGCCATGCCGCGCGCGCTTTGGCCCGTGCCGCACCGGCCTCGCGCCAACTGGCCAAAATCTCCGAAGGGATGGTAAACGGCGGATGCGGCCAGTTCAGCCGTTCGCGGGTCGCGGCGATCTCCTCGTCGCCGAGCGGCGCGCCGTGGCTCGCCTCTGAGCCTTCTTTGTTGGGCGAGCCGAAACCAATTTTGGTGCGGCACACGATAAGCGACGGCGTATCTGTTCGGCGCGCCTCCTGGATCGCGACCGAAATCGCCTGCGGTGCATGGCCATCGACGCTGAACGCCTCCCAGCCGGAGGCACGGAAGCGCTTCATGGCATCGTCGGAGAGCGTGAGGCTGGTGTTGCCGTCGATCGATATCTCGTTGCTGTCGTAGAGAACGATCAATTTACCGAGCTGCAAATGGCCGGCCAACGAGATCGCCTCGTGGCTGATGCCTTCCATCAAATCGCCATCGCCGGCGAGAACGTAAGTGTGATGATCGACGATCTCACCGCCAAAGCGCGCCGCTAATATCCGCTCGGCAAGTGCCATGCCGACGGCGGTGGCCAAGCCTTGGCCAAGCGGTCCCGTGGTGGTCTCGATGCCGGCAGCATGGCCATATTCCGGGTGGCCGGCGGTGCGGCTGCCCATCTGCCGAAAATTGCGGATTTGCTCCATATCGATATCCGGATAGCCGGTGAGATAGAGCAGCGAATAAAGCAACATAGAGCCGTGTCCGGCCGAGAGCACGAAGCGGTCGCGGTCGGGCCAGTCAGGATGGGCCGGGTCATGCTTGAGATGATCGGCGAACAGCACAGTGGCCATATCGGCGGCGCCGAGCGGCATGCCCGGATGGCCGGAATTGGCGGCCTGCACGGCATCCATGGATAAAGCGCGGATGGCGTTGGCCATTTCGCGGTGCGCCTGGGCGGCGGCTGGGGGCGGTGTGGCTGAATCCGTCATGTGCTTCCGCTATAAAGTTGCTGTGGCGAAACATGACGAGGCACGCGGGGAGCGTCAACAACTAGCGCCGAGGCGACCTCTCTCTACCCCCCGTAGTTGACGGCTAAGCCGGCCTAGTCTAAGTGTTTCAGGATGAGAAGTCAGTTTCAGGTTTTGGGACAACATCCTGATAATACTAAATTATGCCAAATTTAGACGAAGCTGTGGCGCATCTCGGTAGGGCCGTCGAACAATTAACCCGGGCGCTTGAGAACGGTGCCGGAAACGGGGACGCAGAACAGGCTGGCGGGCTCGCCGAGTCGTTGCGCGTCGTGCAAAAAGACCGCGACGAACTGCATGGCGAACTTGAATCATTGCGCGCCGAGCAACGAAAATCCGGCGCCGCCTTGCGTGACGCGCAGGAACATTACGCCGCCATGCAAGTTGTCAGTGAGGCCGTCGCCGGCCGGCTCGACGGCGCCATCGGCGAACTCAGAATTCTTCTGAACGAATAGGCTAGGCAGGCATGGCTCAGGTATCGGTCACTATCAATGGGCGCAAATACCCCATCGTTTGCGACGATGGCCAGGAAGAGCATGTTACCCGTCTGGCCTCCTATATCGACAAGCGCGCCTCTGAAATTGCCGAAACCGTGGGCCAGGTCGGCGAGGCGCGCCTCGTGGTGATGGCCAGCCTGTTGATCGCCGATGAGCTTTCCGAGGCTTATGACGAGATGGAACGGCTCCAGGTCGAGGCCAAGAATTCGGAAGAATCGATCCGCGCCGAGACACGCGAGACGATGGAAGCGAAAATCGCTCCGGTCGTTGAATCCCTGGCCGTGCGCATCGAGAATATTGCCGACAGCCTGGAGAGCGACTAAGTTCCACTCGGACGGTTGCTGCGGGGCATGACACGCCCTAGTTTCTCGGGGCCAATAAGAACCTCTAGGGAGCTGTTCCTGCCGAGGCCGTGGTTTCGGTATACGGCGCCCACCTGCACTGCGGGCCTAGAGGAAACTTGCCGCGTGACGGTCGTTGCGGCGCCGTCCACCTCTTCTTTCTTATTCCAACTGAAATTATAATCTGTGAATAGCTCGGACGATGTGTGGAAAGCCAAGAACGCGCTCCGGGAGTATGCCGGTGCGCGGCGCCGGTTGGCCCATCGCATGACAGGCCCCGGCGCGGGCGTCCGTGCCGCCGATCATTTTCTCGCCAACATTCCGGTCGCGCCCGGCGCCGTTATTTCCGGCTATTGGCCGATCCGCGATGAATTCGATGACATGGCGATCCTGCGCCGCATGTCACTCGCCGGTTATCTCTGCGCCCTGCCCTATGTCGACAAGAAGCGCCACGTTTTGGTGTTTCGCGAATGGCAGCCCGGTACGGCGATGATCGCCGGGCCGTTTCAAATCCCCGAGCCCACCGAGGCGGCGCCCGAGGTGACTCCGAGCATTCTCCTAACGCCCTTGCTTGCCTATGATTCCGCCGGTTTTCGCCTTGGCTATGGCGGTGGTTATTATGACGGTGCATTGGCAGCGCTGCGGGCGGCAGGTGGGCCGGTGCTGGCGGTTGGTACGGCATTTACCGAGCAGATGGTGGAACGTGTGCCGCACACTGCCAAGGATGAACAGCTCGATTGGATCGTCACCGAGCGCGGTGCAATGCCGTTTGAGAGTAAAATGGTCAGGAAAGCGAATGAAGATTTTGATGTTGGGCGATGTGATGGGGCGCGCCGGGCGCGATGTGTTGAGTGACGAGCTGCCGGGTTTGCGCGAAAAGCTCGGTATCGATTTCGTCCTGGTCAACGGTGAAAATTCGGCCGGCGGTTTCGGCATCACCGGTGAGATCTGCCGCAGCTTTTATCAATCCGGCGCCGATGCCATCACGCTCGGCAATCACGCCTGGGATCAGCGTGAGACGGCCTCCTATATCGAGGGCGACGCCAAACTTCTGCGCCCGGCCAACTATCCGCCCGGCACGCCGGGGCGCGGTCACGGCCTTTTCCAGACTGCCGACGGGCGTAAGGTTTTAGTCATCCAGGTGATGTGCCGGCTCTTTATGGACGCCATCGACGATCCCTTCGCCAGCATTAAATCATTGTTGGAATCGCATAGGCTGGGCGCCAGCGTTGACGCTATCATTGTCGATATTCACGGCGAGGCGAGCAGCGAAAAGCAGGCTCTGGCGCGCTTTATCGATGGCCGGGTGTCGCTCGCCGCCGGCACCCATACCCATGTGCCGACCGCGGATCACATGATCCTGCCCGGTGGCACCGCGTTTATGACCGATGTCGGCATGTGCGGTGCCTACAACTCGATCATCGGCATGGAGATCGCACCCATTGTCGAGCGTTTTACCCGCAAGATGCGTGGCGAACGCTTTTCACCTGTGCTCGACGATGCCACCTTGGCGGCGATCTATGTCGAGACCGATGATGCGACGGGTTTGGCAAAAAGCGTTTCGCCGGTGCGGATTGGCGGTGTTTTGCAGGGTGCGATGCCGGATTAGCGGCTATTTTTGTTTTCCCGTAAGGGCGGCCTTGGCCAATCCCGGCACACCTTCCACCGCAATCATTGGCGCCGCCGCTTTGTTTTCGGGTTGGGCGCTTTCGTCAATCGTCGCCACCGCGCTTGCCATGTCGATTTCGACGACGCGGTTGATCGCGCTCACGGTGGCGAGCAGGCGGGCCGCATCGTCGCCGCAATGCTCGATCGCCAGTTCGACCAGTATTTTCAGCACATGGCCATAGGCGCCGAGATACCAGCGCGGCTCAAGGCCGGCTTTTTCGTGCGCCTGACCCATGCGGCTGACACGGGCGAAATAGCCGGCGTCAAATTGACAGGAAAAGAGATTAAGCAGATGCCGGCCCTGTTCGCGGCGCAGACACGCAATGCCTTCGGCGCTTTGCGTAAGTAAGCGCATTTCCGGCCAAGCCGAGACATATTGCAGAAATTCGGCAATGACATCATCGATGCGCTGTTCGACCACGGGGCGGAATTCGGCGAGCAGCTGGCGCGTCCCGGCATCCAGTTCGGGATGCGTGGGCGCCGGCGCTACAGCCAAATTCTCTCGCGTCTCCACCGTCTCAAAAGTCTTTATTCGCGCCGCCATGTATCCTCCAGCGGATGGTTCGCTACAATCTGTCACCACAAAGCATAATGACAGAATAACAGTTTGCGATTATTTAACACCAAGTTGGACCATTCTAACAGATTCTCATTGATAGGGGGCGGGGCGTGTGACGGAAGAAAGCGCAGCAAGCGGGCAAGCCTGGGACGCGGATCTCTATGATAAATCATTCGGATTCATTGCCGAGTTCGGCGCCGGGCTGATTGAACTATTGGCGGTGCAGCCGGGCGAGCGCGTCATCGATCTTGGCTGCGGCGTTGGCCAACTCAGTGCCGAGATCGCCGCCGCTGGAGCCGAGGTGATCGGTATTGACGGTGATCCGGAAATGATCGCCCGCGCCCGGCAGAAATACCCCGATATCGAATTCATCTGCGCCCAGGCGGAAGATTTCTCAATTGTCGGACCGATTGATGCGGTATTCTCCAACGCGGTGCTGCATTGGGTCAAAGAGCCCGCGCCGGTGATCGCTCACGTCGCCCGCGCGCTCCGCCCGGGCGGCCGGTTCGTTGCCGAAATGGGCGCCCACCGCAACGTGGTGACCATTACCGAAGCGCTCTATCAGGCCTTGGCCGAACAGTCCGTAGCGCGCGATCAAGTCGATTTTCCATGGTATTTTCCGCGCACAGGTGCATATGTCACCTTGTTGGAGGCGGGCGGATTTGATGTCACGCATTTACGCTATTTTGCCCGTCCGACGCCGCTCGACAATTGCCCGAACGGTCTCAGTGATTGGATACGCATGTTCGGCGGCAATTTTCTCGCTGCGGCGCCAGCGGGCGGCGAAGCGCGGTTGATGGCGCGCGCAGAGGATTTGTGCCGCGCGCGCCTCTGCCCGGAGGGGCGCTGGATAACGGATTATACGCGTCTTAGGTTTCGCGCCGAGCGCGTCGGTGAGGAGGGGATATGCGTCTGAATACAAAGCCATTGCGGATTGCTGCCGGGGCGGCGGTTGTGGCCGCAATGCTGATGCTTGTTCCGCTCTCTGCACCGAAGGCCTATGTCGCGACCAGTGGCCAGGCATTATACGAGGCTTGCGGCGGCGCCGCGCCGCATGTCTGCCTCTCTTACATTGCCGGCATCGTCGACATGCACGAAGCCGGCTTATCGCCGTCTTCTGTTGCCCTTTTCTGCCCGATCGACGCGCCGCCGGAAAAAGTCGGACGCGGCATTTGGCTCTATTTTGATCAGCATCCGGAAGCGCTCGATCAACCCGCCGCACTGGGTGCGGTTCAGGCCTTGGCATTGATGTTTCCGTGCGAATAAGCGATGCGGCGTAAAGGTGCCGTCGCCGCAATTCCGCCATATTGCCGAGCTATTGCTAAGGCTGTGAAACGACACAGGATTTGGTATGCTGGCGATGTGGCGCAACTACATAGCGTATCCACTAGATAGCATATCGAGGAAAGAATGGCAGGACACTCAAAATGGGCAAATATTCAGCACCGCAAGGGCGCCCAGGATGCCAAGCGCGCCAAGCGCTTCGCCAAGCTGGTGCGCGAGGTCATCGTTGCCGCCCGCGCGGGCCAACCCGATCCGGATCATAATGCCCGTCTACGCACCGCAATTGTCGCTGCCAAGGCGCAAAGCGTGCCGAAGGAGAATATTGAGCGTGTTCTCAAAAAGGCGCAGGGCGGCGAGGACGATGTCAATTTCGATGAGCTTCGCTATGAGGGCTTCGGCCCCGGTGGCATCGCCCTGATGGTCGACGCCATGACCGACAATCGCAACCGCACGGCAGCAGAAGTGCGCTCGATCTTCAACAAACATGGCGGCGCGCTCGGCGAATCCGGCAGTGTCAATTATATGTTCGAGCGCTTCGGCGCGATCCGATACGAGAGCAAGGTGGCGAGCGCCGACGATATGTTTGAAGCCGCCCTTGAGGTCGGCGCCAGCGATTGCGAATCAGATGATGACGGGCATGAAGTATTTTGCGCACCGGACGATTTTGGCGATGTCAGTGAGGCGTTAGCCGAGAAGTTCGGTGCGCCCGATGATGCCGGCCTGATTTGGAAGGCACAGACCACCGTTCCGATCGACGAGAAAGCGGCTGAATCGCTCTTCAAGCTGATGGAGGCGCTGGACGATTGCGACGATGTGCAGAATGTCGCCGCTAATTTCGATGTCAGCGACGATGTCATGCAAAAGCTCTCGGCATGACCTCTGCGCGGCGCTATATCGGTCTCGACCCCGGCTTGCGCAGGACCGGCTGGGGCGTGATCGAGGCCGAGAACAATCATTTGCGCCATATCGCCAACGGCTCGGTGGCGACGGATAGCGGCCTCGAAACGGCGCAGCGCCTGTGTCAGTTGCATGAAGGGCTGGCTGAAGTGCTGGCCCGTTGGTCGCCGGTCGACGCGGCGGTCGAAGAGACCTTCGTCAATCGTAATGCGCGCTCAACCCTTAAACTCGGCCTGGCGCGCGGCGTTGTGCTGCTGGCGCCGGCTCTGGTTGGCCTCAGTGTCGCCGAATATTCACCCAATATGATCAAGAAATCCGTGGTCGGCGCCGGACATGCCGACAAGACCCAGGTCGGCGTCATGGTGCGCCACTTGTTGCCGGGTTGCGAGCCGGCCGATGCGGATGCCACCGATGCGCTCGCGGTGGCGATTTGCCATGCCCATCATTCTCCGATCAATCAGCACACGCCGGCCTTGCGCGCGGCGGCGGTCTGAGGCGGCGCAACAGGATGGCAAGACGCCGATGATAGCAAAACTAAGCGGCAGGCTGGATTCCTCGGGCGAAGGCTGGGCCGTGATCGATGTCGGCGGCGTCGGCTATTTGGTCTTTTGCGCCGGGCGCACATTGGCGGCGCTGCCGAGCGAGGGCGGGGCGGTGTCGTTGCAAATCGAAACCGTGGTGCGCGAGGATCAATTCAATCTCTATGGCTTTTTCGATGCGCGCGAGCGCGAATGGTTCCGCCTGTTGCGCACGGTCCAAAGTGTCGGCGCCAAGATGGCGCTCGCCATCCTTGGCCTGCTGTCGCCGGACGAACTGGCGCTGGCCATTGCGGCGCGCGACAAGGCCACCTTGACGCGGGTCTCCGGCGTTGGCCCCAAGCTGGCCGAGCGCATGTTGACCGAGCTGAAAGACAAGGCGCCGGTCGGTGCTGTGCCGGTGTCAGTACCCGGGGCTGTCGGCGAATCGCAATCAAACGCCGATGCGGTTTCGGCGTTGGTCAATCTCGGCTACCGCCAGAGCGAGGCGTTTGGCGTGGTGTCCGACGCGGCGCGCCGTCTCGGCGATGAGGCGACGCTTGAGAACTTGATACAGGCTGGTCTGAAAGAGTTGAGCGCATGAACGAAGAGCGCATCATTTCGCCCGAAGCCAATGGTGAAGACGGCGCGGAAGTCAGCTTGCGGCCGCAAACGCTCGACGAATTCATCGGCCAGCCGACTCTGTGCGAGAATTTGCAGGTCTTTGTCGAAGCCGCGCGCAGCCGCAGCGAGGCGCTCGATCATGTGCTGTTTTACGGCCCGCCTGGCCTTGGCAAGACGACGCTGGCACAGATCGTGGCGCGTGAACTGGGCGTCGGCTTTCGCGCCACCTCCGGCCCGGTGATCGCGCGCGCCGGCGATCTGGCGGCGATCCTGACAAATTTGAATGCGCGTGATGTGCTGTTCATTGATGAAATTCACCGCCTCAACCCGGCGGTCGAGGAGATATTGTATCCGGCGCTCGAAGACCGCCAGCTCGATCTGATCATCGGTGAGGGGCCGGCGGCGCGTTCTGTGCGCATCGATCTGGCGCCCTTTACCCTGGTCGGCGCCACCACCCGCACCGGGTTGATCACGACGCCGCTCCGCGAGCGCTTTGGCATTCCGCTTAGGCTCAATTTTTACGGACCTGACGATTTGCAGGAGATCGTCCGGCGCAACGCTCAGAAACTGGATTTCGATTTAACCCTGGAAGGGGCGCGCGAAATTGGCAGCCGCTCGCGCGGCACGCCGCGTATCGCTGTGCGCCTGCTGCGTCGGGTGCGCGATTTTGCCTCCGTCGAAGGCACCATGCGCGTTGATGCGGAGCTCGCCGATAAGGCACTTAGCCGCCTTGAAGTCGATCAGCGCGGTCTTGACGCGCTTGATCGGCGATATCTTGAGTGCATCGGCGAGAATTACGGCGGCGGCCCGGTCGGTGTCGAGACCATCGCGGCGGCACTGTCGGAGCAACGCGATGCACTTGAAGAAGTGATCGAGCCGTTTCTCATCCAGCAGGGCCTGTTACAGCGCACGCCGCGCGGCCGCGCCTTGACCGCGCATGGCTTCCGTCATCTTGGTCTCGCCATTCCCAAGCCGGAAAGCTCGCAGTTCGAAATGATGGAGGAGGGCGGCGATGAATAGTTTCGCTGCCGTCCAGGGGGTCACTCAGGGCCATTTGAGCGGCGATACCTTCATCTTTCCTTTACGGGTGTTCTATGAGGATACCGATGCGGCAGGAATCGTTTACTACGCCAACTATTTGAAATTCATTGAGCGCGCGCGCACCGAGATGCTGCGCGCCGCCGGTATCGACCATAGCGGCATACGCGAGACGCACGGTGTTTTGTTTGTTGTCCGGCGCTGCGCTCTCGATTATCGCCAGCCGGCGCGGCTCGATGATGTGCTCGATATTCATACCCGCATTGTCGCGGTGAAGGGTGCCAGTCTGGAGGCTGAGCAAATCGTTATGCGCGATGGAAAAACGCTGGTGCACGCCGATTTGTTACTCGCCTGTATGAATGAAAAAGGCGCGCCGGTGCGCTTCCCGCCAAACCTCCGCACTGCGCTCGAAGCATTGCGGCAGGGATAACAGCAAGCAGGAACAGGTTTTTTAGGATATGGACACCACTCTCGTCACCGCCGTGGAACTGGGCACGGGCGCCGTCGCTGACAGCCTCTCTCCCTGGCAATTGTTTATACAGGCCGATCTGATCGTTAAGGCGGTGATCCTGGTGTTGATCGCTTCTTCGTTTTGGAGCTGGGCGATTATTTTTGAAAAGGTGACGCGCTATCGCCGCATCACCCGCCAGGCAGCCGAATTCGAAAACGCCTTTTGGTCCGGCGGTTCGCTGCAGCAACTGTTCGACAATATTCAGGAGCAGACCAATCATCCAATGTCGCGCCTGTTCGAATCCGCCATGCGTGAATGGCAGCGCTTTTCCGAGAGCGGCAATCAGCAGCTCGATACGACCCGCCTCGAAGGGCTGCAACGACGCATTGCCCACGCCATGGACGTCACCCTCGACCGCGAACTTGATCAATTACAGAAATATCTCGGCTTCCTTGCCACCGTCGGTTCGACCGCGCCCTTCGTTGGTTTGTTCGGCACGGTGTGGGGCATCATGAACAGCTTCCAATCGATCGCCGCCAGCAAGGACACATCGTTGGCCGTGGTGGCGCCCGGCATTGCCGAGGCGCTGTTTGCCACAGCACTTGGCCTGGTGGCGGCCATCCCCTCGGTCGTCGCCTACAACAAACTGAGCGGTGACCTCGACCGCTACACTGGCCGCCTCGAATCCTTCGGTACCGAGTTTCGCTCTTTAATGTCGCGTCAACTTGAAGAGCGGGCGGGCTGATGGGCGCCGAACTACAACATGGTGTGAGCCGGCGGCGGCGGCGCGGCCGGGCGCCGATGAGCCAGATCAATGTGACGCCGTTTGTCGATGTGATGCTGGTGTTGCTGGTGATCTTTATGATTACCGCGCCGCTCTTGACCGTGGGTGTGCAGGTTGATTTGCCGGAAACCGAGGCGGGGCCGATCAGCGGCGATGACGAGCCGCTCTCCATATCGATCACCAAGGACAATGTGATTTTTCTGCAGGAAACCGAGGTTGAGCTCGGTGATTTGGTTCCCAAATTAATGGCGATCTCGGATCGCCGCACCGATATGCGCATCTTCCTGCGCGCCGACGAGGCCATTCCCTATGGTCAGGTGATGCAGGTGATGGGCACGGTGAACCGGGCGGGATTCAAGAAAGTGGCGCTTGTGACCAAGCTTGAGAAGGAGGTGAAGTAGCAGCTCATGGGCCGACGCGGTTGGATATTTTCCGGCGTGTTGCATGCGGGGGTAATTGCCGCCGCGGTGCTCGGCCTGCCGTCTTTGTTTGAGGGCAATTCAGAGATCGTCGAGGAATCGATCGTTGTGGCGATGATCTCGGAAGAGGATTTGGCCGGGATCAATCGCCAAGAGCCGGAATCGGAGCCCGAACCGGAACCGCAACCTGTTGCCGCCGTTGAACCCGAGCCTGAGCCCGAACCCGAACCGGAGCCGGTTGAGGTGAAGGCGTCGGAGCCGCCACCGGAAAAGGTGGAGCCGGTATTTGCAGCGATAGCGCCCGAGCCCGAACCGCTTGCACCGGAGCCCGAAATGATTCCCGTGCCCGAGCCCGAACCGGTTGTAGAAATCACACCGCCCGAGCCGCCCGAGGTCAAACCGGAGCCGCCGGAGGTCAAGCCCGCGCCGAAGCCCGAACCTGTGCGCCAGGCGAGCATACCGAAGCCGCGCGCCAAGCCGGTACGGGCACAGCCGAGCTTTGATTCGCTGCTGAAGAGCGTGGTCGAAGAGCCGCCCGAAGAGCCGCCCGCGCCTCCGCCCGAGCCGGAATTCAGCGACCTTCTGGCCAATGTCGCCGATGCCCCGCCGGAGGCGCCTGAGGTCGAGACGCCGCCGCCGGTGCAGACGCGCACCATGAACATGGCCATGTCCAATCAGATCGCGGCCTTGATCAAATCCAGGGTTGAGACCAATTGGAGCGTGCCGGCGGGGATACGCGATGCGGGCGAGTTGATCGTTACCATCCGCATTCGTTTGGGGCGTGACGGGGCGGTGCAAAGCGCCGAAATCTTGGATAAGAATTACGCCGAGGATTCGAATTTCCGCACCATGGCGGAAAGCGCGCGGCGCGCCGTTTTGAAGGCCAGCCCGATCGTGGCGCTCAGACGTTTTAGCGATGACTATAATCAGTGGCGCGATGTTACGATGACATTTCGCCCACCGGTATAAAGTGCGATCATGGCAACTGTGGACAGAAAAAATGCAGACGGGACGGAGATTTTGCGCATGAGCTTAAGGACGGGAAAACGCGCTCGCGGATTGTGGTTCTTTGCTCTGCTTTTCGCCATCACCGTCGCTATTGCCGTGCCGCTTGTGCCGGCGCACGCGGATTTGCGTGTCGATATCACGCGCGGCCAGGTTGAGCCCATGCCGGTCGCGGTTTCCGATCTCTATGGCGAGAATGAAGAAGCTGCCGATCTGGGCAAGAAAATTTCCCAGGTCGTGGCGCGCAATCTCGAACGGTCCGGGCTCTTCCGCCCGATCGATCCGCGCGCCTATATTCAGCGCCCGGAAGCGATGTTGAGCGGCCCGCGATTCGCCGATTGGCGCCAAATCAATGCCCAGGCATTGGTGACCGGGCGCGTTCAGACCGTTGCTGGCGACCGCTTGGAAGTCGAGTTCCGCCTGTGGGACGTGTTTGCCGAGCAATATATGGTCGGTTTGCGTCTTGGCAGCGTCACCACTCAATGGCGCCGCATCGCGCACAAGATGACGGACGAGATCTATAAGCGCCTTACTGGTGAAGTCGGCTATTTCGACACGCGAATTGTTTATATCGCCGAAACCGGGCCGCTCGATAAGCGCATCAAGCGCCTCGCGATCATGGATCAGGATGGCGAAAATCTGCGTTTCCTGTCGGACGGCAGGCAATTGGTTTTGACGCCGCGCTTCTCGCCGACGGCACAGGAAATTACATACCTTTCCTATGACGATGGCATCCCGAGGGTCTATTTGCGCAAGGTCGATTCGGGCCAGCAGGAAGTGCTCGGTAATTTTCCCGGCATGACATTCGCACCGCGCTTCTCGCCCGACGGCAACAGCGTGATTTTGACTTACGCGGCGGATGGCAATTCAGATATCTTCGAGATGAATTTGCTCAGCCATAAAGTACGCCAGTTGACCAATAATGGCGCCATCGATACGGCGCCGTCTTATTCTCCGGACGGCAAATTTGTCGTATTTGAATCCGACCGCGGTGGCTCGCAGCAAATCTACGTCATGGAACGCCAGGGATCCGAACCGCGCCGCATTTCCTTCGGCAAAGGCCGTTACGGCACGCCGGTCTGGTCACCTCGCGGAGATTTGATTGCCTTCACGAAAAGCTATAGGGGCCGTTTCTCGATCGGCGTGATAAAACCGGACGGTAGCGGGGAACGGATTTTGTCACAGGATTATCTGGTCGAAGGGCCGACATGGGCGCCGAATGGGCGGGTTCTGATGTTTTTCAGGCAAAGTGAGCGCAATCCGGACAGCGCGGAGTTGGTCACCGTCGACATTACAGGCCACCATGAGCGGATATTATTCACCACCACAGCAGCTTCCGACCCGGCATGGTCGCCCTTGATCCCATGAACAACCAGAGTTATAGTTTTTCACCTTTTTTTGGCCGATTCTTGCGCATTTGCAGGAATGACATGGCGGCAATCTTTAATCGAATCCACTTAAACTTGTTTTTTTCTCAAGGCTCGAAAAATTCGGCCCGGCAGCACCGTTATGGTCTTCGCGCTTTATTTGAGCCTCTTAACAAACCGGACTTTACCTGAGGGAGTGACCCGATGCGGATGAGACTATTTGGAATGAAATGGCTGGTGCCGTTGGCCGCCGTAATGATGATCGTGACTGCGTGTGAGAGCACGCCCGACGATGCCGCGGCAACGAGCGATGATGGCGGTGCGTCGTCTTCGTCGAGCGAAAGTTCAAGCGCCGTCGATTCGTCTTCGGCGGATAGCGATGTTTCCACCGCCGATGCGTCCGCGCCTATCCCCGGAACTCAGGAAGATCTGGTGCAGAATGTCGGAGACCGCGTGTTTTTCGATTATGACAGCGCCGTCCTGACGCCCGAGGGCCGGCGTACATTGGAGCGCCAAGCCGAGTGGCTACGGCTTTTTCCAGAGCTTAGCATCACCATCGAAGGCCATTGCGACGAGCGCGGTACGCGCGAATATAACTTGGCATTGGGCGAACGCCGGGCCACGGCGGCACGCGACTATCTGATCGCCTTCGGTCTCAATTCGTCGCGCCTGCGCACCACCAGCTACGGCAAGGAACGCCCCTATGCGCTCGGACATAACGAGGAATCATGGGGCCTCAACCGGCGTTCGGTCACGGTGGTGAACTGATTCGGCATTACGTATTGGCGATCGGGGGCAGGTCGATGAATAAGCTGTCTATGGTCCTGTTGGGGGGGGTCTTGGTGGCATTCCTCACCACGCCACCGGTCGCCAACGCGCAAACCGAGACCGCGGTACTGCGCAGTCAGATCGAAATTCTGCGCACGGAGTTCGGATCGCTGCACACCCAGTTCCAGGAACTGCAACGGCGCGTCTATACCGGCAGTGCCGGTGAAGAAGCGCCGCGCGCGGGAGTATCGCCGGCGCCTACCAACGAAAATACCGCCCGGCGGTTGGCGATTTTCGAATCGCGTCTTGAGCAACTTGAGCAAAATAAACTGCGCCAGATCGAAGGCCGCTTCGACGAAATGCGGAATCTGATCAACCGCATGGATGCGCGGCTCGAAAAGCTCGTGGCCGACGTGGATTTTCGCCTTACCGCGCTTGAATCGGCGGCGCCCGCCGCAACTGCGACAAATACCCAGGCACCCGACGCGGCGAGCGCGGCCAATGGCGGCCTGACAAGTACTGGTGGCGCCAGCGCGCAAGTGGACGGCGGCAGCGGATACAAGCCCTCCGGTGCGCCTCGGATTCTCGGCACCATTCCGCTTGAGGATGGCGCAATGGAGCCGGTTCAGACGGAGCCGCAGCAGACGACACGGGCGAGTATTCTACCCGATGGCACAGCGGAGGAGCGTTACAAATACGCCTTCGGCCTATTGCGCAAAGCCCAATATGATGAGGCCGACCGCGTCCTTGAGGCCTTCATTGACGTGCATGGCGATCACCCGTTGGCGGAAAACGCGTCCTATTGGCGCGGCGAATCATTTTACGCGCGCAAGATGTTTGGCGATGCGGCGCGCATCTATGCGACCAACCTTCAGCACTATCCGGAAGGCGTCAAAGCGCCGGATAATATGGTGAAACTGGGCATGGCTCTGGCCAATTTGGAACGCACCAAGGAAGCCTGCCAGGCATTCGCCGAATTGGACCGCAAATTTCCCGACATGCCGGCAAATGTGCGCCAAGCGGCGGATCGTGGCCGTAATGCCGCGCGCTGCCCCTAAGCGGGACGCGCCGGCGCGGCCTCTCTCCAAAGATATTGCATGACCACGCCCCGGATCGTTCATCCGGCCGGCGCTGATATTGGCGAAGCGTTGGGCGCGGCTGAATTCGCCCGCCTGATGGCGCCGGCGGGGCCGTTTGAGCCGGCGCCGCATCTCGCCATCGCCGTCTCCGGCGGTGCCGACAGCATGGCACTCACTTTGCTGGCTGCGGCCTGGGCGCGGCGCCGCAAGGGCAGTGTCACGGCGCTCACCGTCGATCATCGTCTGCGTCCGGAATCGGGCGCCGAGGCGAGGCAGGTCGGGCGCTGGCTGAGTGGGCGCGGCATCGCGCACAAAATTTTGCCGTGGCGCGGCGACAAGCCGGCAAGTGGCGTACAGGCGGCGGCGCGGGCAGCGCGCATGCGGCTATTGGCCGAATGGTGCGCCCGCCACAATATTCTCCATCTCCTGAGCGGGCATCAATTAGAGGACCAGGCCGGCACCCTGATGCTCAGGCTCGCCGCCGGCAGCGGCGGCGATGGCTTGGCGGCGATGCCGCTAGTTCAAGGTTTGGCGGTGCAGGATTTAGCCGGGCCGGGCGGTACCAGCGTGCGCCTCCTTCGCCCACTTCTTTCGACCCCTGGCGCGCGCCTGAGGGCGGTATTGCACGGCCATGGCCAGGCCTGGATCGATGATCCGTCAAACCGCAAACCGGCCTATGCCCGCACGCGCCTCGTGGCGGCGCTCGAGGAAATGACTCCCAATGGCCTGGCGGCGCCGCGTCTGGCCCGTACCGCGCGCCGCGCCGGGCAGGACAGGGCGGCGCTGGAGCGCGCCTGCGGCGAAGCGCTGGCGCACTTTGTTGCACCTCATCCGGCGGGCTATTTTGAGCTTGATTGGGCGCCGTGGCGGAATTTGCCGCAGGCGATTTCGCGCCGCGTCCTCAATCGACTGCTGGCGCGCGCCGGGGCGCGCGATTTCGGTCCGCGTCTGTCCCGTCTCGAGCGCTTGTGGCAGGAATTGCTCGGCGCCTACCCTAAGCACGCCGCCACACTTGCCGGCTGCCGGATCGTGCCCTACCGCGGCAGCGTGCTGATTTGCCGCGAGCCGGCGGCGGCGTGCGAGCGTGTCCAGCTCCAGCCCGGCGATACTCGGCACTGGGACCGGCGCTTCACGGTTGTGCTCGGGCGCGGTGCTGAATTTAGCGGCGAATGTATTGTCGGCCGTCTGGGCTCAGAGAGCATTTCCGCCCTGCGCCGGCAACTGGCGGATGAAGGCGCGGCTTTGGCGCGCATCCCGGCTGCGGTGCGCCCCTCCCTGCCGGCATTTAGAGACCTTGACGGGGTGGTCGCGGTACCCCATCTAAACTATGCGAGATCAGGCGCTGAGCGCCGGTTTGGAGCGGCGTTTTGCCCGGCTGGAAGTGTCGGAGGGGGCGCATTCGGACCGGTCGTATGAAGAAACGTTTACTTCAAATATTCATGATATGGTGTAAAACCGGTATATAATTGGATATTAAGTGATAAAACACGCGGCTCATCTGCGTATTTGGCCGATTTGGGCGCCGATTGTGACGTCGTATTTTTAGCTATTTTATTGTTGTGAGGATGTTGGCTTGGGCAGTTTCGGGAAAAACATAGCGCTTTGGATCATCATCGGTCTGTTGTTGGTCGCGCTATTTCAGTTGTTTCAAGGTGGTTCGTCGAAAAATCCGAGCCATGAATTGGCTTTTTCCGAATTTATGACGGAGGTCGAGGCTGGCCAAGTGTCCGATGTTACCATTCAAGGGCAAAACCTCACTGGCCATTACATGGATGGTAGGGAATTCAATACCTACACGCCGAACGATCCCAACTTGGTCGGCAATCTGCGCGACCATCAAGTGCAGATTACGGCGGCGCCGGTCGAAAGCGGCGTGCCGTTCTTCAATATTCTCCTCTCCTGGTTCCCCATGCTACTGCTCGTCGGTGTGTGGATCTTTTTCATGCGCCAGATGCAATCCGGCGGCGGCAAGGCAATGGGCTTCGGCAAATCCCGCGCTAGGCTTCTGACCGAGCGCCAGGGGCGGGTGACGTTCGATGATGTTGCCGGCATCGACGAGGCTAAGAACGAGCTTGAGGAAATCGTCGAATATCTGCGTGACCCGCAGAAATTCCAGAAGCTCGGCGGCAAGATCCCCAAGGGCGTGTTGCTCGTCGGCCCGCCTGGCACCGGCAAGACGCTGTTGGCGCGCGCCATTGCCGGCGAGGCCAATGTGCCGTTTTTCACCATCTCGGGCTCTGATTTCGTCGAGATGTTTGTCGGCGTCGGCGCCAGTCGGGTGCGCGACATGTTCGAGCAAGGCAAGAAGAACGCGCCGTGCCTGATCTTTATCGATGAAATTGACGCTGTCGGCAGGCACCGGGGTGCCGGGCTCGGCGGTGGCAATGACGAGCGCGAACAGACCCTCAACCAGCTCTTGGTCGAGATGGATGGCTTCGAGGCCAATGAAGGCGTCATTCTGATCGCCGCCACCAACCGCCCGGACGTGCTCGATCCGGCGCTGCTCAGGCCAGGCCGCTTCGACCGCCAGGTCGTGGTGCCCAATCCGGATGTGCTCG
>JABIXB010000110.1 GCA_018666805.1 Rhodospirillaceae bacterium
GCACTATTCTGCTGACCCTGCTGTTTCAGTTGGAGCAGAGCCAATGGTGGCCGCCCGAACGCCTGCGCCAGGCGCAATTCCGCCAGGCCGGCGATCTGCTGCGCCACGCTTATGAAAGCGTCGCCTACTATCGCAAGCGCCTAACCGAAGCCGGCTACACGCCGGATACGCCGCTGGATGAAGAAAGCTGGCTCCGCCTGCCTCTGCTCAAACGTGAGGATATCCAACAGGCCGGGCAGGAATTATGGAGCCAAGCGCTGCCCAAGGGCCATGGTAAGACCAATAATATTGTCACCTCGGGCTCCACCGGCACACCGGTGAAACTGCTCGGCACCGGGCTCACAGGCGTTTTTTGGAACCTGTTCACGGTGCGCGACTTCTTTTGGCGCCGTTGCGATGTCAGCGGCAAACTTGCCGCCATCCGCTATGACAGAACCGGCGCCGCGCCTTATCCGGACGGCGCAACGCTGCCCAATTGGGGCGCCGGTTTCGCGTCGTCCGTACCGACAGGACCGGCCCAAATGCTGAGCATCGAAACCCCGATTGCACAGCAGGCTGAATGGCTTAAACGGCAAAACGCGGACTATCTGATCACCCACCCCTCGAACCTGGAAGCGCTCATCCGATATTGCGGCGATGCAGGCATCAAACTACCCAGCCTGCGCGAGGTGGAAACGCTGTCGGAACTGGTGCCGCCGCATTTACGCGCCCTCTGCCAGGATCAATGGAATATCCCGCTGGTCGATATGTACACCACGCAGGAAGCCGGTTATCTCGCCCTGCAATGCCCCGACCACACCCATTATCACATCCAGTCCGAGCATGTGATCGTCGAAGTTCTCGACGAAAATGGGCGCCCTTGCGAAGCCGGCGAGACCGGCCGTGTGGTGGTGACGGATTTGCACAATTTCGCCACCCCTCTCATCCGCTACGATATCGGCGACTATGCCGAAATTGGTGCGCCTTGCGACTGTGGCCGCGGCCTCCCGGTGATCGAAAAAATATATGGCCGGCAACGAAACATGATCCGTCTGCCGGACGGCACCAGCCATTGGCCGCTGCTGAGCTACGACAAGTTCATTGAAATAGCACCGATCAAACAATTTCAGTTCGTGCAAAAAACTTTGCAAGTTATTGAGATAAAGTTAGTCGTCGAGCGTCCGTTGAGCGCGGGCGAGGAAGAACAGCTAAAAAATCTCGTAAACTCCCGGCTGGGACACAATTTCGACCTGCGAATTAGCTACCACGACTATATTCCGCGTAGCGCCAGCGGCAAGTTCGAGGACTTTCGCTCCGAAATCGAGACATAAGCCCCGCAATTAATCTCATGCGCTCGCGCGCATTTCCCGCGCAGAGATACTGTCGACCGTGTCGTTGGCATATTTGATGTAAGCCTTGATGTGATACTCGGCGCCGTTGGTGGTCTCGCGCGCGCTTTTTGTCTGCTCCATCACGTCGAACCAGCTTTTGAGGCGGCTGCAATCGTCGGGCAGCATCGTGCCGCGATAATGCTCAAGCGCCGGCAGGCGCTCAAACCACGGATAAAGCGAAAGATCGGCGAGGCTGAGCCGGGCGCCAAACAAATAGGGGCCCGAGCCTTCGTCGCGCACCGCCGTTTCGACGAGGCGAAAATGCGCGGTAAGCGTTTCCGCTTCCTGTGCCTGTTTCTCCGGCTCCTGCGCCATCAGCAGGCGGTAAAAACAGGGCAGGAGTTTCATATTCATGAAATCGATCCAGATGCGCACCGTTGCCCGCGCGCCCGGCGCTTCCGGCATCATCGGCGGCTCGGGATAAACTTCATCGAGATATTCGTTGATGATCGCCGATTCATAGACCACCCGGCCCTGATGACGGATCACCGGCACTTTGGCATAGGGCGACACCCCGAGGAACCAGTCCGGCTTGTTGGCAAGATCGACCTCGCGCAAAGTGAAATCCACACCCTTCTCAATCAACACCATACGGGTGCGCTGGGCGTAAGGGCAAACTTCGGCGCTGAAAATTTCCACTTCGCTCACGGATCGGCTTCCTCCTTTAGAATGCCAGCAGGCAACACGAACAAAATCTAAAGTATCACCCGCACATTGTCGCCTGCGCTTGCGGCTGGATTAAAGTGAGGTCGTAGCCAATGCGGCCAACCGCCCCGGCAACCCTCAGACCTTCTGCGCTTCCAGGTAAAGCAGGCCGTGGTCAGAGTAGCGATTGATCCATTGCACCTTTTGCGCATTCGTGGCCAGCGCCGGCCAGCCGCGCACATCGACCTCGGCCTTGCCGTCATCACCGAGTCGGTTGAACTTTTTAAATGCCAGATGGTCCGACGCCAAAACATGATCCAGATTGCCGGGCGGATAGGAGCTGCCAGGGCCGTTCCACCAACTTGCATCCGCCGCCTTGGTGAGGCGGCGCATGGCAACTGACTTGCGCGCCAAATCCTTGTCAAGCTTTGCCAGTTCAAGGTTGCCCGATATGCCTTTGCCCTTGATGTATTTCATCCCCATGGTGTTGAGGTCGCCAAGAACCATAAAATTGGCGCGCTTCGCACCGGGCTGCGCTTTGTCCAGCTTCTTCTTGAGCTTGTGCGCCTTCGCCAGCTGATCATCGCGGAGCCCGAGGCCGACCGGCTCGCTTTTGCTTTTCAGATGGAGAAAGAGGAGCGAATAATCCGCCTCGTCTATGGTCACAGTGAGCAGCGCACCCGGGCGCAGCCAGCTATTCCCCGCTTTGAATGCCACCCGTTGGCTGAAAAAAGAAGTAAAACCGCTTTTCACGCCGACCAGTATTTCCTGGCTCTGGCGCCCCTCGGTAATGTGAAAACTGTAATTCGGCATAGTGCGGGAAAGCTCGCGGAAAACCTCTTTCCCTTCGACCTCATAGAGGCCCAAAATATCCGGATTCTGCGCCTTGAGAAATTTTACTACCCGTTTCAGGCGCTCGGGCTTTCCCTTAAAATGTTCGACATTCCAGGAAACCAGCGAAAATGCCGTTGCCATAACCACCTCCCCAAATGCTCAAATGCCAAGCGATATAAAAACCGGAGCGACGATACCATTGATCCAACTCTTATTCACTCATAAAAAGAGTAATTCTATTATTTGTTACAACCCAACGAAGCCGGAACTGTCCAACGGAGGAAGTTAGGAATCATGAATTCATTGGCGGGCAAGCGGGCCATTATCACCGGAGGGGGACGCGGCATCGGGCGCGCTGCGGCGGAGCGGTTTTTGGCCGCCGGGGCAAAGGTGCATATCTGCTGCGTGACGGAAGATTCACTGGAAAGCGTGTTGGCTGACAATCCGGGGCTTAGCGGCAGCCTTGCCGATGTCGGCGATGCAGATCAAGTCGCGCAGCTTTTTACAGACGCCGCGGCACATCTCGGTGGGCTCGACATTCTGGTCAATAA
>JABIXB010000111.1 GCA_018666805.1 Rhodospirillaceae bacterium
GTATTACACTCGATCTTGACGCCGAGTTTGGTCAAGTTCTCCATTTCGGCGTCGATCACGTCATCTGGCAGACGGAATTCGGGGATGCCGTAGCGCAGCACGCCGCCCGCCTTATGAAAAGCCTCGTAAACGGTGACATCACACCCCGCCTTGGCCATATCGGCGGCACAGGCAATGCCAGCCGGGCCGGAACCGACGATGCCGACGCGGAAATTATTGGGCTCGATATGAGGTAAGTTGGCCCAGCCGTTCTCGATCGCTAGATCGCCGATCCAGCGCTCCAGCCGGCCGATCGCCACCGGTTCCAGCGTATCGCCAACCGGGCAAACGCCTTCGCACTGATCCTCCTGCGGGCAAACACGGCCGCAGATGGCAGGCAAAAGGTTGGCATCACTGACGACGTCGTAAGCGCCGCGATAGTCCTTATCGATGATTTTCTGAATGAAGCCGGGAATATCGATCGCCACAGGACAGCCGGGAATGCAGGCGGCCTCCGGGCACATCAGACATCGCTCGCACTCGTTCAGCGTATCGTCGAGACCATAACCGAGTGCCACTTCAGAGAAATTCTCGACGCGCGCTTCCGGCGCCTGTACCGGGATTGGCGTTCGCTCCTGCGGGATGGTGCGGATGGTTTTTTTCTTCGCCATCGTTACACACCTGCCCGGCACGTCTCGGACCATTTCTCCACCGCCAGCCGTTCGTCTTCGGCGAATCGGTGTAGCCGGTTCATCAGGTCGTCGAAATCGACCGCGTGGGCATCAAAATCAGGGCCGTCAACGCAGGCAAATTTCATTCTGTCGCCGACCTTGACCCGGCAGCCGCCGCACATCCCGGTGCCGTCGATCATAATCGGGTTCAGGCTAACCATTGTTTTAATGCCATGCGGGCGCGTTGTATCGGCACAGGCCTTCATCATGATCGGTGGGCCGATGGCGACGACTTCATCAATATCGCCATGTTTCTCAATCGCCGCCTCTATGCCGGCCGTCACCAGCCCTTTCATGCCAACAGAGCCATCATCGCTACAGATGATAAATTCGTCGCAGACGCGCTCGAATTTGTCTCGCCAAAAGACCAGCGGTTCACTGCGAAAGCCGACCACGCCGATGACGTAGGCGCCGTTCTCCTTAAAAGCGCGCGCCTGCGGGAACACCGGCGCCACGCCGAGGCCACCGCCGACGCAGATCACCTTCTTTGCCTCGCCAATATGGCTTGGAGTTCCCATTGGCCCGACCACACCGAAGAGCTCGGAGCCGACCTTAAGATTTTGCTGCATTTCTTTGGTCGTCTTGCCGACCGCCTGGATGACGAGGGTGATCGTTCCGGCGGCGCGGTCGAAATCGGCAATCGTCAATGGAATGCGCTCGCCATGCTCGTGCGGTATGACGATGACAAACTGGCCGGGCTTCGCCGCCTTGGCCATCATCGGGTGACTAATTTCAAGCAGATATGTGACGTCGGAGAAGTCTTCGCGCGCTACAATCTCGCACATAGCGGCGCCTTGTCCCTCGCGCGGTGGCGTCACGAGATCGCATGACTCATCTTGCTTGACGTTCGAGTCTCGGTCCATTTCTGGCCTGCGCTCTCTCGATCAATACACTGATAAACAATGTATCCTTCAGCTTGCGGCGCTGTGTTGATTTGGATCAAACGCAATGATTCTGAATGGAACTTCCAGTCGCAATAACGAATTTACCGCGCGGAATATTCCGACTGAATAGTAAATTCGCCGTCCTCGCCAGAGAAGAGGCCTGGGCCGGCCGGAATCTCGTCACCCGGCATTTGCCATTTGTTTGAATGCAAAGGCTCGCCGCCACATCCTGCGAGAGCAAGTGTGGCGGCGAAGAGGAGGATTGTAACGATTTTCATATCGTCTTCGTTTGCATCAAATTCCCAGCGCCGCGCAACGGCGATGCCGAGCTAGAATTTGACCCGCGCGCCAAATCCGCCGATGGTAATGTCTTCGGTTTGAACGCCTGGAAGATCGGCATCATAGACGCCGATGATCGCGTAGAGGTCGGCGCTGATCTTGGAGACCTTCTGCACCGCCGCGAGACTGTAGAACGAGCCCTCGCGGTTGTTGGCGCCTTGATCCTGGGTTTCGGCGTAGTTGACGCTGACGGCAGTGCCGCCGAGATCGTTCATCTTGAAATCATGACCGAGCTTAACGTACCAGAATTCTTCGTCGTCGCGGCCCGCCGCTTCGAGATCCTCACTGGAGTAGCTGCCGGTCAGGCTGGTGCCGAACGGCGCCTTGACCGAGGCGGAAAGTCCGAAGCCGGTTTTTTGACTGGTTGGCGCGGCATCCCAGTAGCTCGCGGCGAGAGCCACCTCGGTGCCGTCGAACTCGCGGCCGTAGCGCGCCGCAACGTCCCACTCGTCGCCATCGACCCAGGAGGTCGAGAGCTTGGTGCCGGCAAACGTCGGCGTGTCGTAGCGCAACCGGTCATCGCGGCTCAGGCCGTCCTGATCGGAGAACAGGCTGCCCACCGTCACGCCCGAGGAAGTGCCCCCGGTTCCCGAGACACGGAATAACAGGCTGGTGCCCAAATCCGCGAAGCCCGCGGCTGAGATCACGCCGGTGCCGGACAAATCCTCTTCCACCGAGCCGTCCGAGGCGGAAGGCCCTTGGCCAAATGTGAGTTTGCCCAAATCCTTGTTACTGAACCACAATTCAAGCTTGCGCTCAGTGAAGCTGTTGCTGGCGGCGGTCGCGGTATTTTGATCGATCGTGACGTCGCCGGTAGAATTCGACTCGAACTGCACTTCGATGTTCGAGCCGGCGGACCATACGTCGTCGAGTTTGCTCTTGCCGACGAAGCGCAGGCGGGTTGACGAGCGATCATTATCGGCGTGGAACCAGCGCGCCTGATCACCATTGTCGGCGTAAAACACCATGCGGTTGACCTGGCCGGAAATACTGAGCTCGGTATCCTTCTTGCCTGAATGGATGATCGATTTCGAGCTGCCGGACGCGGCCTTGACGTCCGCCACGGCCTGTTGATTTTTCATGACGGCATCACGCAGTACCTGCAAATCGCCGGCAAGCGTTTCGACCTGGCCTTTCAGGGCGTCGTTTTCCGCTTTCAGGTCTGCGATTTCGTCCGCTGCTGCGGGGACCGCAAACATGACCATAGAGCCCAATATAACAGCTCCGAAAAAGCGAACGAATGGGCGTAAAGTATTTTCACTATTATCGTTACACCTCATCAAGTTAACCATAGTTATGTGCTCCTGTTCAGTTCGGTTGATTGTCTAAGGTAAATTTAACTAACTATACGGCATTCTCATCAGCTGCCTGCGCCGGCAAGCTGGTGGCAAGGATGAGCGTCGCAAGCACTGCCATGCAGGCGCGAAACAATCCTCGGCGTATGAGGGATGATTTGGTTTTATTTTTGTTTTGCATTTCACTTAACCCGATGAATGGACAAGACAGAAATCAGATGACGATCTGTTTTACTCGCTTAAATATTAAGGTCAAGTGTAAATGATAACTATTCTCAACAAATATTATATCTAATTGTTATTATTATATATTTTTTCGTGTTAATCCCTTCGTACGATTTGGTTTTGCAGTTCGCCGATGGTTTCGATACGGCAAATGACCTGATCGCCGGCCTGTAAATATCCGCTTGCCCGGACCAAATCGGGGCGTTCGTAGGGCCGCCCACCCAGCTCAGGATCAGCCGCCCAGGCGGTGCCGCCGGGCGTGCCGGTGGATATCACCCAGCCTGGCTGCAAAGTCAAAAAGGTCGAGAAAAAGTGGACCAGTTCGGCCACGCCCCAAATCATTTTCGCGGTCGAATTGTTCTGCCGTAATTCGCCGTTCACCAGGGTCGAAAGGGCGAGGTTTTGCGGATCGGAAATCTCGTCGGGCGTGACGATGACCGGGCCAAGCGGCGCGCAGGTGTCAAAATTTTTGCCCGGCCCGAGGGCATATTGGCAACTCCCATCCGGGCGCATCTTGACCTGGCGGTCGCGCGCCGTGACATCGTTCATGATGGTGAAGCCGAAAATATGTTCCGCCGCCTTGTCTTCCGCAATATGACGTCCGGCTTTGCCGATCACGATGGCAAGCTCGGTTTCATAATCCAGTTTTTGCGTCACTTTCGTGTCCCAGACGATGTCGTCACCTGGCCCGATGACGCCGGTCGCCGGAATCTTGATGAAAAACTCCGGCTCCTTGGCAGTGACTTCGGGCTTTTCCTCGCGGTGGTCCCAGTAATTCTCGCCGCTACAGAGGATGATTCCGGGATCGAGCGGCGCGAGAAGCTTCACATCAGCCTGCGCCATACGGGCAACATTCGCATCGGCCACGGTTTGCAAATATTCGACGCCCGCCGGGCCGGCCGCGATCAGACTCGTCATGTCGGCAAACCATGCCCGCTTCTCGGCCATTTCGCTGTAATATCCACCGGTAGCGTCAACCGCATCGAGAATATCGATCAACTCATCGCCCTCAACGATCGCGAGGCGGTCCTCCCCTGCCCGGTCGTAACGCGCCAATCTCATATCAACTGCCTCCGTCCATTTTCATTTGGCGCAACAGGGCGCGCGTCATATCGCTTTCCGGCTCACGCAATTGATGCGCCATGGTGAAGTGGTTGTAGCCCGGCAGCTTGATATGCTCGAACGGGTAGCCAAGATTTTGCCACACCGCCTGCATGGCTTCGGCCTGACGCCCATATTCGTCCGATTCAATATCGCCGGAAATAACCATCAGCGGCAGCGCGACCGGATATGTTTGATGGATCGGACTGTTGCGCTGGGCAACATCTTCGTCCATGCCGACCTTGTTGTTGAGATAACAGAGACGTATCGGCTCCAGGTCGTAAATCCCCGACATCGAAGCGCCGCCCTTGACCAGCCCGGCCGGCAGGCCGTCTTCGAAAGCTGGCCAGTCGGTCGCCATCAGCATCATCACGAGATGCCCGCCGGCCGATTGCCCGACCGTATAAATGCGCTCCCGGTCGGCGTCGAACGAAGCCGCGTTGCGCCACACCCAAGCTAGTGCCGCGCGGTTCTGGCGCACGATCTCGTCCATGCCATATTCGGGTGTGAGACCGTAATTAATCACCACCGTGGTGACGCCATTCGGGCGCAAACCTTCGGCGACGAAACTGTCATGCTTTTTATCGAGCGAATACCAATAGCCGCCATGCACCATCACCTGGATCGGCGCGCCCGCCTCGGCGGCGGGAAAAATATCGAGCGTTTCACATGGCAGATCGCCATACGGAACATCGAGCTGCGCTGGCAATTTCTTCTGTGTCTCGGTGCTCCATTTTTCCCAATCGTCGAAATGATCGGTGAACTCCGGATAGCGCTGCCGATTGTTATATTGCGCGTCCAGCTGATCCTGATTGTAACCCCTGTAAACGATCTCCCCGCTCACGAAACTCCTCCCTATTTCATTTCGCCCTTCCGCCAGGCCTTGATGTATTTCTTACAATGCTCGTCCTTGCCGAGCAGCATATCCTCGGCCAGGCGATAGCCAAGCGATTCCCTGTCGGTGGCAAAAATATCCGCTGGCGAAAACTGCACCGGATCGATGATGCCGCCGTCGGCGCCCGCTTCCACCGCCAGTGTCACAAACGCGCCATTGACTGTCTTGCGCCCGGGGATGCCGAACGAAACATTGCTCATGCCGCCGGTGATGTGAATCTCCGGGCCGTATTTGCCGCGAATTTCGCGAATCGCGTCGAGGCAATGGAGGCCGAACTCCTTATCGACCGAGATTGGGAACACCAGTGGATCGACATGCAGGTGGCCAAGAGGAATGCCTTTCTCGAGCGCGGCCTCGACCATGCGCGAGGCATTGGTAACGCGCTCCGCCGTGCCCGACGGCATGCCGCTCTCGCCAGCCGCCGTGATCACCACTTCGGCATTATGTTCGCGCACCAGGTCGAGCGCATCGAGACGCTCCAGCGAGGCCGAGTTCAGCATCGGCCGGACTTTCGAGCTGTCGCATGCTTCAAGCCCGGCGCGGATCACATCGACATCGGATGAATCGACCGAAATCGGCAACGGGCTCATGTTCTGAACCGCACCGACCAGCCATGTCATGGCCGCTTTCTGCTCTTCCGTCTTGAGCGAAAACTCATCGACATTGATGTCGAGGAATGTGGCGCCGGTCTGCTCCTGGTGGTGCGCCATGGCGTGAATATAAGCGAGGCCGTTCTCCGCCGCTTCGGCGCTGCCGAACATCGCCGCGCTGAGCGCAACCTTGACATGCTTGACCCGGCCCTCGTCATAATCCTGCGTGGCTTTAACATCGTCGGGAATGAGCAATGTTTGGGCTGAGCCATCGACTGCCGTATAGAGAATGACATCCACATCATCAACGGTATCTATCCGCTTGCCCTTGCGCAGCAATGAGCGCGTGGTGTGGATATTCTCACCGATGGTAATATAGCTCGCCGGGTTATTGAGGACCGAATTCATGTTATTTTCCTTCTTCTTAATTCAGTCGAGCTGGCATGTTAGTTCAGCCGAGAAGGCATGGGTTTAAACTGGCAGCCATCGACGAATAGTTCAAAAAAATCTGCGCTTGTTTCGAGCTCGACATGCTCGATCCCCCCAACCAATTGTTCCAGCGCGCGGCGCTTGGCGCGCGACAGCAAAATATCCCGCGCGCCGCGCAACGACGTATTACCGGCGCGCACGACACGCTCTTTCGGTACCGGCGCAAGTAGGCCGATATCGGCGGCGCTGGCGATATCGACATGGTGGGCGAAGCCGCCGGCGAGATAAAGCGTATCGATATCGCCCGGGTCTATGCCGAGCGTTCGCATGACGATCAATTGGCCGCAATAATTCGCCGCCTTGGCCTGGCCCAAATTGCTCGCATCCTCCTTGGAAAAGGTGATGCCGTGGCGCGGCAGCAGCGTGTGTTCAAACTGTCTTTTATCGGCGGTAAAAACACCCTTCGCCGTCATCATATCGTGCCGCCGGAGCTCGGCCAGGAGGTCGATCAGGCCGGAGCCGCACAGGCCCTCGGGCGCGCCGTCGCCAATGGTTTCATAGCGAATGTCGGCGCCGCCCGCGCCAAATTTAAGTTTTTCGATGGCGCCGTCATAAGCCGGCATGCCGTACTTCACCAGGCCGCCTTCAAAGGCCGGGCCGGCCGGGCAGGACGCCACCATCATGCGCCCGCGGTGGCGGATAAACACTTCCGTATTGGTGCCCATATCGACCAGCATAACCGTCTCATCGCCATCCGGCGTGATATCGAGCGCCGCAAGACCGGCCGCCAGATCGCCACCGACATGGCTGGCCACCAGCGGCAGGCCGTAAACCCGCGCGCGTGGATTGGCCAAGAGGCCCAGAGTGCGGGCGCGCTCGATCAACGCGGTGCCGTTGCGCTCTCCCGCCGCTGCCTGATTTTCGATCAAGGATTTGTAGGGCCTTTGCCCGACCGACTGGACATCAACCTTAAACAGAATGTCCCGCATGGTGGTATTGGCAGCTATGGTGATTTCGTAAATCTCATGGCGCGAGAACTCCAGATCGCGGCAAAACTGCATAATCTCGCGGTTGATCGCAGCGGCAACAGCGCGCTGCAATTCGCCGCTGCCATCGGCGCCATCAAACGAGATGCGGTGCATGATATCGCTGCCGCCGAAGCGCTGCGGATTTTCGAAGCTACAGGTGTGCACCCCCTGCCCGCTCTCTAAGTCGATCAGCTCCATCGCCACCGTCGTCGTGCCGAGATCGATCGCCAGGCCAAATAGATGGCCGCGATAGGTGCCAATTTCTTCGTCTTCGTAAAACACCTTGCCGTCCTGCGCACGCACCGCTGAATCGAGCTCAAAACCTTGCTTGGGTGGGCTGGTGGTGAGAATCTTGGGGCGGCGCCGCAACGCGGCGAATTCAATATCCTGTTCCGCCGATATCACCTCCGCCTGGCAGGCGAGGCGAAAATCGCCACGTAAAAAAGACTCTGCGTCGTTCGGCGGTGACAGTGCCGCCATGCCCTTGCGGATTTCGACCACGCATTCATGGCACTTGCCATTGCGTTGGCACGAGGTCGGCACCTCGACGTTGAGCTCGTCGGCATATTCGAAAATCGTGCGCCCGGCTTCTAGCTCGCGCACCGCACGGTCATGGCTGATGCTGCTCAATCGGTTTTCTTCCGCCGTGCATCCGCGCGGCGCTTTGCCGCGGCTTTGCCAATTTCATCCAGCTTCTTTGTTGCCCTGGCATGGAGCAGCGGATTTGATTCCCAGGCACTGCGATAATCAAATTCGCCTTCGTGGCCGCACACCAACGGCGCCTCCTCCGTTTCCGCGGCTTGTTGATTGCGGCAGCGGAACTCGGCCGTGCAATGGTCGTGCCGGTTGCGGTACGGGCAGCGCGTTTTAGAAACGGTCTCGGCATGGGAAACGATGTCCGAAAATATCTCGGAGATGCGGTCCATGCGCTTTTGGATATCTTTTGGATCGATCTTGGACATCCCGTTCCGATTCCCGTTTGGTTTTATGCGCTGGCGAGCTTCTTGGCCACTTCGACACAGGCGAGTGCATCCTTGCCATAGCCGTCAGCGCCCATATCGTCGGCGAAATCCTGCGTCACCGGCGCGCCGCCCACCATGACCATCACATCGTCACGCACATCGGCATCGATAAAGGCCTCAATCGCCTTGCCCATATTGGGCATGGTTGTGGTCAACAGGGCCGACATGCCGACAATGCCCGGCTGATGCTCTTCAATGGCATCGATAAAATCATCATCCGATGTATCGACGCCCAAATCCACCACTTCGAAACCCGAGCCGCGCAGCATCATGATGCAAAGGTTCTTGCCGATATCGTGCAGATCGCCCTTTACCGTCCCCATCAAAACCTTGGCAATCGGCTCGACGCCAGAATCCGAAAGGATCGGTTCGATATAATTCATGCCGGCTTTCATGGCGCGGGCGCAGGCCAGCACTTCCGGCACGAAAATCATCGCCTCACGGAATTTGATACCGACGATGCCCATGCCGGCGATCAAACCGTCATCCATAATCTCCAGTGCTTCAATCCCGTCGGCCAACGCTTGCTGGGTCAAACGATCGACGACGTCATCCTCGCCTTCGATCAGCGCCGCGGCGATATCCTGCATCGCCGGGCGAACGCGGGCGAACAATTCAATATTGCGCTCGATCTCCGTCGGCCGCTCGAGATATTCCTCGATCTCCTGGCGAATGAATTCATTAGCGATATCAGACAGCTCTGCCATTTTGTTTTATCCGTAAATATTCTGCTTGAGGAGTGTTCGCGGCTTAATGGGAATGGCCGTGATGGTCATGCCAGTGGCGCACGGCCTTGGGGATCTCAACCAGATTCTCGATCCGCGTTTGCAGCGGGATCGCGCATTCCGGCCCGACCATCTGAATGCCGGATTCAAGATTTTGAATAACTTCCCGGCGCACATCGGCCGGGTCCTTGGAGAACAGGGTCTCTGGATTATTGATATTGCCGACCAGCGAAATGCGGTCGCCGACCGCCTCTTTTGATTCGCATGGCGTGTTCTTCGAATCAAAATGGAAGGCGGCCATGCCGGTCTGGGCAATGTAATCCATGCGATCCACCGTGCGGCCACAGATATGTAGGATCAGCGGCACCGGGATGGCATCGACAAATTCACTGTGCATGTCCATCAGGAAGCGCTTGTAATATTCGCCGCTCACCAGATCGCCGGTGGCGTGATCGGGCACCGTCAGGGCGTCCACGCCGGCGTCGATTTGCGCCAGGCCGAACTGCACCGTCGCCTCTTTCATGCGCTCGAGGCACTGCATGGTCTTGCCCGGATCGTCGAGCGACATGAGGAGGAACGGTTCGACGCCAAAACAATGATAGCCGAGCGACCAAGGCCCCATGGTCTTGCCGATAATGGCGACGTCATTGCCGAATTCCTTGCGCAGCAGGCGGATGGCATCGAGCACGCAGACGATATCGGGATGGCTGAGATAATCATTGGGAATGCGGATATCATCGACATCCTGCCAGATCGGCTCGCTCATGCGCACGGTCGGCCAATTGTCTTTTTGCTCCCACTGCATCTTGCAGCCGAGCGCCGAGGATTCCTGAATGATCGAAAACACCGGCATGACACTGTCGAAACCAAGCTCGGTATAGCTCGTCGCCGCGAGGCGCGCCATGGCGGCGGCATCGCGGTTGGCGTGCGGGAACGGCGCATCGACCAGATCCATCAATTCGACCGTCGCAACGGAAGTTGGGTTAACCACCGGCGTGCGGTCGACGGGCTCGCGCCTGAGTGCCGCCAACACGCGCTCGCGGCTGGTCATGGCTTTTACTGGGCTTGTTTGGTTCACCTAAAATCTCCCGTCAAACGCTTTGCGCACTGGGTGCGGCGAGAACGCCCTGCGCTGCGGCGGCATCTTCTTCGCGCAGCACGGCGCGGACATTGAGCGCGCGCGCCAGCAGCAGCCCGACCAATTGATCATGCGCCTGGCCACAAGCAAAGGCGGCGCCGGCCTCGGCGCCGGTCTCTGCCATCTCGGCCAATTTACGCAAACCGCCGGCAACGGCCTTGGTGCGGCGCTCGTGACCGTCGCCGTCGCCGCTTGCGTGCACGTTGTAAGCACCCGTGCCGTCGCCATCCACGGTAATTTCAAATCCCGATTTCTTGTCGTGGATGCTGAGCGGCCTGGCGCTGAGCGCGGCATCGCTCGCGAGTTTGCCGGCCTCAAGGAACAGCCGCTTGCAGGCCAGACGGTGGGCGCTGCCGCAAGCGAAACGCAGCCGTCCCGCCGCCGTACCTTCCATGCCACCCAACACTTTCATCGCCTCGGCGATGAACTGAAGGCGCGCCGCCACATCACCCTTTTGGCTAAAACAATGAACCAGATATTCCGGCACGCCGTCCGGCGCCGGCTGCTCATAGAGCCCGATGCTGATATCGTGGCAATTCTTATCCATGGACAACAGCTCGATACGGTTGCCCAGCTCGGCGGTTCGCGCCATGCGCTCTCGCTTTCAATTTTGAAAATTGGCCCCTAATTATCACCTTCGGCCTGCCTGTGCACAGAAAAAAACCGATAATTCCGGTTATCTGCTGGGTTTTATCTCGGGGCCGGTCCTACATGTCGGTGCGTCTGAAACCTTCGATTAAGCAACATGCGCACAATTGACCGGGCTGAACGTCGGGGAACTCAGTCGGCGAGCCATTTCTCCCGTGCCGGCCAAGCATCGACCATGGCGCGAAGCGCCGGGTCGAGGCCGGGGTTTTTCTCGGCATCCACGGCAAGATTGCCCGGTTCGGCGTTAAACGCGAGCAGCGAGAGGTCCGTCATCCGCATCGGATAGAGAATCCCATCCAGGTGGTCGCATTCGTGCTGTAACAGCATCGCATGCCAATCCTCGGCTTCGCGCTCCTGCTCTTTTCCCTCCAGTGTCTGAAAGGAAATATGAATCTTCGTGTGGCGCGGCACTTTGCCATGCAGCCCTGGCAGCGACAGGCAGCGCTCCCAAATCATGCCTTTCTCTTCGCCGATCGGCGTCACCACGGGGTTGATCATCACCGTCCAAGGCACGGGCTCCATGCCGGCACCAGGCGCGATGCGCTCAGCCGAAATCCGATAAACAACCACGCGGCGCCGATCATAGACCTGCGGCCCGGCAATTCCGGCGGCACCGATCCATTCAAGCGTGTCCTGCATGTCAGCGGCGAGCCGCGCGATATCCGGGTGCTGAGGATCATCGACCGCCACGGCCGGCTTTAACAATACGGGGTGTCCCATTTTTGCGATTTGACGAATTGGCATAATATCCGCTCCTTTTCACTGCTCCGACAGCACACCAAGCTGATTTTTATCACCCAATGACACTTTCCGCAGCGAAAAACCCGTGTAATTCAGAATTGAAATGGGCCTATTGAATCGTGGACAGTTCTTCAGGCATCATCCCCCCCAACAAACAAGGGAGATGGCGATGGACGGCACAATGATGGATTTTCCGCTGACGCTAACGCCGATGCTGGAGCGCGCGGGGAAACTCTTCCCGGAAGTGGAAATTGTCACCCGCCTGCCCGATAAATCATTGCACCGGCACAGCTTTGTCGATTTCCATCGGCGCGCCACCCAGCTCGCCTCGGCACTTGAGGCCGCCGGCCTTAAGCGCGGCGAGCGTGTGGCGACAATCATGTGGAACAGTTACGCCCATCTCGAGATCTATTTCGGCGTGCCATGCTCAGGCGGCGTGCTGCATACGCTTAATTTCCGCCTGCACGAAAACGATATCGCTTTCATCGCCAACCATGCCGAAGACCGTTTTCTGATCGTCGACGATGTGCTGCTGCCGATCTATGAGAAGATCAAGGACAAGGTTAGTTTTGAGCGCGTGTTTGTCGTGCCGCTCAGCGGCGCGCCGATCCCGGACGGCCTCGAAAATTATGAGGATTTCCTTGCCAGCGGGCCGGACGGTTACAGCTTTCCCGAGCTCGACGAAAACGCCGCCTGCGGCATGTGCTACACCTCGGGCACAACCGGCAAGCCCAAGGGTGTCGCCTATTCGCATCGCGCCATGGTGCTGCACACCTTCTGCGCCGGCCTGCCGGATATTGTTGGCCTGAGCCAGTGCGACGTGGTGCTGCCGGTGGTGCCGATGTTTCATGCCAATGCCTGGGGCCTGGCTTATTTGGCCGTCATGGTCGGCAGCAAGATCGCATTTCCCGGGCCGCATATGGATGCTGACAGCCTTCTCGAATTGTGTGAAGCAGAGCAGGTCACGCTCGCCGCCGGGGTGCCGACGATCTGGATCGGCATCCTGCAGGCGCTCGAAAACGACGCATCACGCTGGAAACTGCACCCGGACTTCCGCACCGTTGTCGGCGGATCGGCCCTGCCGGAAAGCATGATTCGCGACTTCGATAAGCACGGCATCACCACTATCCATGCCTGGGGCATGACCGAACTCACCCCGCTCGGCACGCTCTCGCGCCTCAAGCGCGGCATGGAGGGTATGAGCGAGGATGCGCGTTACGACGTGCGCGCCAAGCAGGGCATGCCGGTGCCTTATGTCGAGGCACGCGTGGTCGATGATAATGGCGAGGCGCCATGGGACGGCAAAAGCATGGGCGAATTTCAGGTGCGCGGCCCCTGGGTCGCGGCAAATTACTACAATTCCGAGGAAGGCCAGGATAAATGGACCGACGACGGTTGGTTCGGCACCGGCGATGTGGTGACCATGGACGCGGAGGGTTACGTCAAAATTACCGACCGCACCAAAGATCTGATCAAGTCCGGCGGCGAGTGGATTTCCTCGGTCGATCTGGAGAACGCCCTGATGGGCCATGCCAGCGTGCGCGAAGCCGCAGTGATCGCAGTGGCGCACGAAAAGTGGACCGAGCGCCCGCTCGCCGTGATCGTCGCGGCGGAAGGCGCCGACGTTAACGCCGCTTCACTTAATGACTTCCTCAGCCAAAATTTTGCCAAATGGTGGCTGCCCGACGCCTATGAGGTGGTCGAGGAAATTCCGCGCACCTCGACCGGCAAGTTCCTCAAAACCGCGCTGCGCGAAAAATTTGCCGACCGCTACGCCGGCCAATAATCAGCCGGTCGCGATATAGTCCCGCATGGCGTCGCGCTCGCCTTCCAGTTCGTCGAGGCGGTATTTCACCAAATCGCCGATCGAGACGATGCCGGCCAGGTGGCCGTCACGCAAAACCGGCAAATGGCGGATGCGGTGTTCGGTCATATCGCGCAACAGCTCATCGACAGTGCGGTCCTCCGAACAGGTGATCACATCGCTCGTCATCAGCGTCGTCACAGGAAAATCAAGCGCCTCGGCACCATGCTCGACCAGGCCGCGGACAATATCGCGTTCCGACAGCACACCGTCGACGGAAGTGTCGTCATCAGCCACGACAACAGCGCCAATACGCTTTTGTTGCAACACCTTAAGCGCTTCGGCCACGTTGCTCATTGACCCGACGCGCGCCACCGCGCTTCCTTTGGCTCGAAGTATGGCAGCAATCTGCATAGACTCCTCCGATCCGTTGATTACAGCAGGTAGGAGTACCCCTACATTAGTTACGTATGGCGATTGGCGACGAAATCAATGCCCCTGAGGAGCCAATTCAGTAATATTTTTCGCCGCCAATACGCTAAATTAAGAAACTCTAGGCCCAACCATTAGGCAAGTGACATGCTGGAAAAATTCGAGCGCTATCCGCTCACCTTCGGCCCTTCGCCGATTGAGAAACTGAGCCGTCTCACGGAACATCTCGGCGGCAAGGTCGATATCTACGCCAAGCGCGAGGATTGCAATTCCGGCCTCGCCTTCGGCGGCAACAAAATACGCAAACTCGAATATATCGTGCCCGACGCCATCGCCTCGAATGCGGATACGCTTGTGACCATCGGCGGCGTGCAATCGAACCACACGCGCCAGGTTGCTGCCGTCGCCGCCAAGCTCGGCATGAAATGCCGTTTGGTGCAGGAGGGTTGGGTACCGTTCGAGGACGCAGTCTATGACCGCGTTGGTAACATCTTGATGAGCCGCGTCATGGGGGCCGAGATCGAGCTCGTCAATGAGGGCTTTGATATCGGCATTCGCGAGAGCTGGACGCGCGCCATTGCCGACGTCAAGGCCAAGGGCGGCAAACCCTACGCCATCCCCGCCGGCGCCTCGGTGCATAAATTCGGCGGCCTGGGCTATGTCGGCTTTGCCGAAGAGGTACGCCAGCAGGAAGCCGAAATGGGTGTGCATTTCGATTTCATTATCGTCTGCACCGTCACCGGCTCGACCCATGCCGGCATGGTGGTCGGCTTTGCCAAGGACGGGCGGGCGCGCAACGTGATCGGCATCGACGCCTCCTTCACGCCGGAACAGACCAAGGCCCAAGTGCTCGACATCGCGCAAAAAACCGCCGCCCTGATCGAGCTTGGCCAGGACATTACGCTGGATGACGTGATCCTCAACGAAGACTATGCCTATCCCCGCTACGGCGTGCCGTCGGACGAAACCAACGAGGCCATCCGCCTCTCGGCCCGCCTCGAAGGCATGATGACCGACCCGGTCTATGAGGGGAAATCCATGCAGGGCATGATCGATCTGGTTGGCAAGGATTTTTTCCCGGCTGGCTCAAAAATACTCTACGCCCATCTCGGCGGCGTTCCGGCAATCAATGCCTACAGCTACATCTACCGCAATGGCTGAAAAGCCAGACTGGGAGGAAAATGACCATGGCTAAAATTTGCATCAATGAAGATCTGGAAATGGCCTATGAAGAGAGCGGCGCCGGCAACGGGCGGCCGATCATCTTTATTCATGGTGTCTGGATGAGCGCGCGCTTTTTCCACAAGCAATTGCCGGATCTCGGCACAACCAATCACACCATCGCGCTCGACCTGCGCGGCCATGGCGCCTCCTCACACGTGAGCGAAGGCCACACCATGCCAACCTATGCCGCCGATGTGCGCGCCTTCATCAAGGCCAAGGGTTTGAAAGATGTGGTGCTGGTCGGCTGGTCGATGGGCTGCATGGTGATCTGGGATTATTTCAAACAGTTCGGCGATGAGAATATCGCCGGAACGATTCTGGTCGAGCAAACCCCGGCCGATTTCAAATGGCCCGATTGGGATCAGGGCCTGTTCGACCTCCCCGCCCTCATTCACATGATGTCGGAAGTGCAAACTGGGCGCGAAGCAATCTTCCGCGGTTTCGTGCCGATGATGTTCAAAACGCCGCCACCGCAAGACGAAATAGATTGGATGGTGGCGGAAAACATGCGCATCCCACCGACCATCGCCAGCGCCGTCCTGTTTGATCAGACGGTGCAGGATTACCGCGCCGACCTCGCCAAGGTCACCGCCCCCACCCTGGTGATTTGCGGCAATGCGGAAAACAAACTCCTGCCAACACCGGCGGTGAAGTTCGTGCACGAACATATCCCCGGCTCAAGCTTCTCGCTCTACGAAGACAGCAGCCACTGCCCGTTCCTGGAGGAGACCGAGCGCTTTAATCGGGAGGTCGAGGCGTTCGTCCGGGCGCTCGGGTGAGGGAAGCGTGAGTCCGTTTAGCTGGCTGGAAGGCTAATGAGACAGAATTTTTGACTGGTTGATCAGGCCAGCTTGATCATTAGTTTGCCAAAATTATCGCCGGAAAAAAGCCTAAGAAGCGTATCGGGGAAGGCTTTGAGGCCACCTTCGACGATATCGTCGGGGCAGTTGAGTTTGCCATCAGCGCGCCATTTTGCCAGTTCGCTGATCATCGCCGGCCATTGTTTTTGCCAATTGAGATAGATAAAGCCTTCGAGCCGGGCGCTGCGGATGAGCAGGCTTAAATAGTTGCTCGGGCCTTCGACCGGCTCGGTGTTGTTGTATTGCGAGATCGCGCCGCAAATCACGACGCGGGCGTGGAAGTTGATGCGCGCGAGCGCCGCATCGAGCACTTCACCGCCGACATTATCGAAGAAAATATCTATGCCGTCCGGGCAAGTGCGGGCGAGGCCGGCGTCGAGCGCCTCGTTTTTGTAGTCGATGACGGCGTCAAAGCCGAGCTCGTCGATAAGGAAGGCGCACTTCCTCGCGCCACCGGCAATGCCCACCGTGCGGCAGCCCTTGATCTTGGCGATCTGACCGACGTGCGAGCCAACCGACCCAGCAGCGCCCGAGACAACCACCGTTTCACCTGCCTTTGGCGTGCCAACCTCGATCAGGCCGCAATAAGCGGTGAGGCCGGCGATGCCGAGACTATTCAAATAGGCCGATAGCGGCGCCAAGTTGGTATCAGCCTTCATCAAGGCGCTGCCGTCGGAAATCGCATATTCCTGCACGCCATCGAAACCGGCGACGAAATCGCCCATGGCAAAAGCCGGGTTCTCGCTCGCCATCACCTCGCCGACGGTGAGCGCGCGCATCACATCGCCGAGCTTGAGCGCCGGCACATAGGTATCCCGGTCATTCATCCAGCCCCGCATTGCCGGATCGACCGAGATATAGTGAATTTTGACCAATACCTGGCCATCTTGCAGGTCGGGCACTTCGGTTTCTGTAAATTCCCAATCGCTTGATTTCGGCAGGCCCTCCGGCCGGCCGGCCAGTCTGACCTGATGATTGATGATGTTTGTCATGCTGCTCTGCTCCCCCTCAATAGTAGCGCTACGGTCGTCATATTCCTTATCCGTCAAGAAACAGACTAATCTCATCTTCCAACCACGCCATGTAACGCAGTGCAAGGCGGTTGTTGAGCCGTTTCTGCGCCGCCATGGCATGGCGCGGCATCGCGGCCAGGCGCCTGGCGAGCTTTTCCGCTTCCGGCATAAGCTCGCCAGCCGGCAGGACGGCACGGACCAATCCCCAGCGCTCCGCATCCTCGGCGCTGAAGCGGTCGCAGCCGAGCACCAAATTACGCGCCCGGTGCATGCCGAGCGAGGCGGCCAGCATCGGTGTGCTGCCCCACAGATAAGGTACACCCAATTCAACCTCGGGAATGATGAACACCGTGCCCTCCGCCGCCAACGCGATATCCGCCGCCAATGCCAGTGACACGCCGCCGCCGACAGCATAGCCCTGCACTGCGGCTATGATCGGTGTCTCGGTGTGCAGCATGGCCTGGGTAACTGCCGCGCCGAGCTCCAATGATTCGATGCGCTCTGCGCGCTCGGCGACCTCGAGCTCGGCCAGGAGCTTACGGTCGGCGCCGGAGGAAAAGGCCCGCCCCTTGCCGGCCAGCACAATCGCGCCGACATCCGTGTCCCTGTCCGCCGCCTCTATTGCCGCGATGAGTTGCGATTTGAGCGCCAGCGAAATGGCATTCAGAACCTCCGGCCGGTCCAGCCAAACGATGGCAATTTCGCCGCGCCGTTCGGTGCGAACGACGGCATCCTGTACGGTATTACTCACAGCCTCTATCCCCTCACTCAGTAAACATCTCGGTTCGCCCATGCTCATATCCGCGCATGGATATACCTCCGGCGTTTGCGGTTCTGGTCTCAATTGTCTGCGCAAATCAGCTGCACTGGCAAGGCTCAGAACATCGAACGGCGATGTTCGATATTGGCGTGAATATCGATCAGCACGGTCTTGCCGGCGGCGTTGAGGCGCCGCGCCTCGTCCAGCGCCGGGGCGATTTCGCCGGGCTTGGTGACCGTCATGCCGACCGCGCCCATGCCCTCGGCGATCTTGGCATAGTCCCCCGTCATGCTGGTGACGCCGTAGCGCTCGCGCGCCTCCGCGCCAACGATGCCTTGCAGGTCACCGGAATAGGTCGCCATGGCGCCATTGTTGAGCAGTACGGTGGTGATCGGCACTTCCGCCCGCGCCGCGGTTTCAATATCTGTGCCGGACATGCCGAAAGCGCCGTCGCCCATCAAATTGAGGCAGAATTTTTCCGGCGCGGCGAGCTTGGCGCCGATCATCAGCGGAATACCGAAACCAAGATGTGTTGTCTTGCCCCAACCAATATAAGAGTGCGGATTGGTGGCGTTGAAGAACGGCACCAGGCAATCGCGCGGCGCGCCGGCGTCATGCGTGACAATGGAGTTTTCGAGATCGAGGTTGCGGTTGATCTCGTCGATCACGCGGTAGTAATTGATTGGCGTCTCGTCGGAAGTGAGGAGCGGCGCCCACTTGGCCAGCCATTCGGCCTTGAGCGCGGCGATCTCGGCTTCTACCTTTTTCCTGTCCGCGCCTCCCTTGCCACCGCTCCGCTCTTTTACCACCTCGACCAGGGCTTCCACCGTCAAGCGGGCATCGCCGATGAGGCCGATATCAACCGCTTCCTCTTTGTTGATATCCGCCGCATTTATCGAATTCTGTATCACGGTTTTGCCGCGCCGCAAGGGCTGGCCATAGGGCGAGCGCGTTAGACTCGTGCCAAGCGCCAGCAACACATCGCATGCATCCAACCAGTGATGCGCCGCCAGGGTCGTCGCGCCGCTGCCGGCGCCGAGAGCGAGCGGATGACGTTCATCAAACACCGACTTGCCCGGCATGGTGCAGAACACCGGCGTGGCGGTAATCTCGGCGAGTTCACGCAAGGCTGGTGCGGCGCCCGAGAACAGCGCGCCGCCGCCGGCCCAAATGAGCGGCCTTTCCGCCGCCAGCAGAGCATTGGCCGCGGCAATGATGGCGCTGCTTTCGGGCACTTGGCGCATCGCCTTGGGCGATTGATAGGTTTGCGCATCTGCCGGCACTTCGCCATTGCAGGCATCGGCCATCAGCTCAACCACAACCGGCCCCGGCGTGCCATTGCGCAGCGCATGAAAGGCGCGGCGCATCACATCGCCAACCTGATCGGCGGCATAGATCGCCTCAATCTGTTTAACCCATCCCTGGTACTTTTCGACCGCGGCGAAATTCGGCCGGACCGAAATCTGATTGAGATTGACGCCGCCAAGAAAAACCAAAATCGGGATATTATCGGCCAAGGCCTGAGCCAACCCGCCCATGGCATTTTCCGCCCCGGCCTGGGCCTGAACCGCGACCACGCCGAAACGCCGGCCATCGCTGATGCGGCTATAGCCATCCGCCGCCATGACCGCGCCACGCTCGTGGCGAAAAGCAATCGGGCGTATGCCTTCACGCGCAACCGCCGATATCAACGGATTGCTCGGAAAACAGGACATCCATTCGACACCCTCTGTTTTGAGGATGTGCGCGATATAGTCGATGCCGTTCATCTTCTTCTCCCATTGGCCGCCCGGCTGGAGCGATCTTAACCACATAGCTCCAAAGTTAGTATGGTTTTACAGCGCGTTATGAGCCATCGCCACTTAACGGATTAGCAATATTTATTAGCGATGTTAACGACAGTTAACGGTTGAGAACATGGAGTTGAGAGATGGCCGATCCCGTCGTTGCGCAGCCCTTTCCCTATTACGCTGAGGTTGAAGAAGGCAAAACCTATAAATGGTGCGCCTGCGGCCGCAGTTCGACGCAGCCCTTTTGTGACCTTTCCCATGCCGGCACCGGTATCGAGCCGATTGAGTATAAGGCGCCCAATTCCAAACGCATCGCATTTTGCGGCTGCAAGGCGAGCAAGCGCGGCGCCATCTGCGACAGCAGCCACAATCAGCTCTGATATTTATTGATGGCGAACATTCACTATTATAATCGGACCTTTCCTTGCGCCGAAGGCCAGACGGTGTTGGATGTGTTGCTTGAAAACGAGCAGGAGGTTCCGCACTCGTGCAAGATGGGCGTTTGCGTGACCTGTATTATGCAGGCCGAGGAAGGCGATGTGCCGGAGGCGGCGCAGGCCGGATTGCGCCAATCGCTGGTGGCGGAGGGAAATTTTCTGCCCTGTGTGTGCCAACCAACGAGCGACATGCGGGTGGCCAACACCGAGACAGAGGATCTGTTTAGCCCGGCCGTGGTGCGCGGGATCGACTATTTGTCTCAGGATATCTGCCGCGTATTTTTGGAACCGACAACACCGCTTTATTATCATGCCGGCCAGTTCATGAATCTGCGCCGCGCGGACGGTCTGGTACGCAGTTTTTCCCTCGCCAGCGTGCCGAGCCTGAACAGCCGCCTGGAATTTCATATTAAACGCCTCGACCAAGGCCAGATGAGCAATTGGATTCTGGATGAGCTCAAGATTGGCGACCGCATCGGCATCCAGGGGCCGATCGGAAATTGTTATTACCACCCCGGCCGGCACGATCAGAATATGCTGTTGATCGGAAACGGCACCGGCCTTGCGCCGCTGATCGGCATTGCCCGGGATGCGCTTTCGGTCGGCCACAGCGGAACAATGCGGA
Source organism: Rhodospirillaceae bacterium (assembly GCA_018666805.1). GTDB lineage: Bacteria > Pseudomonadota > Alphaproteobacteria > UBA828 > UBA828 > PTKB01. Next base: position 20,716 of record JABIXB010000111.1, read on the forward strand.
TTTATCACGGCAGCCGGACAAGCGACGGCATCTATCTCGGCAGTGAACTGCGTGCCCTCGATTCGGGCCATACCAATGTCGATTACATTCCCTGCGTGTCGCGCGTCGCGGAATCCGAGGCTTACCGCCTCGGCAGAGCCGATCAAGTTGCGTTTTCCGACAATTCCGACCTCGCGGGCTGGCGCGTCTTTCTCTGCGGCAATCCCGAGATGGTCGATAAGGGACAAGAGCTGGCCCGGGCCGCCGGCGCCGGGATCAACGATATTTATACCGATCCCTATGTATTGAAAAACCTACGCGAAAAGCCCCGTGCCTAGCGTGGTCCGATAACAACAATAATAGGAGTGTAGCCCGGCATGACTTTTCTCGATGAAGTCGGCGGTGTCCCCTGCCTCGAACGTGTTCATAAAATTCTCTACGACAAGCTAATTTCCGATCCGTGGTTGAAGCAGTTTTTTGAAGGCTTCAAACGCTGGCACCTGGAAGTTCAGCAAACCGAATTCATGGCCGATCTGTTCGGCCGCAAACCCGCCCTCTATCAGGGCCGCATGCCGATGTATGGCCATCAACACATGTTCATCGATGAAGAAATATTCATGATCCGCCACACTCTGCTCGGTGAAGCGATCAGCGAAGCAAGGGTCTCCGACGGTCTGAAAGAACGTTGGCTGGATTATGATATGGGAATGAAAAAGGCGCTGGTGAAAAGCTCGGTTGATGAATGCGAGGGACGCTTCAAGACCGAGGAAGTCATTGTCATCCCGAAGCCGCGCTAGCGTTTTACCGAGCATAATGAGCGGCCGGCCTTAGCCGGTTGACCAGGATCAAGGCTGTCTCCCCGCCCTCTCGATATGGTTATCCGCCATATATGATGATGAGGATGCCGCAGTGAAACTTACCGATGCCCTGCTGGGCGAACACGGCGTTATTTACGAACTGTTCGCCTATGTGCGTGACACAGCCGCGAACAGCGATGATGTTCAACAAATTCAGGGCGCCGTCGAAGTGCTCGAGCGGCTTCTTTTGTCCCATGCCAGAATTGAGGAGGAGCTACTGTTCCCGCGCCTCGATCCCCATCTCGGCGAAATGGGGCCGCTTGCCGTGATGCGCGAAGAGCATCGCCAGATTGAAGACCTTCTCACCGCCGCCAAACTCAGGAGCGATACCGGCGCCCTAAGATCGGTGATCGGCCAACTCTTGGACCTGGCCCACGATCACTTCCAAAAAGAAGAAGGTGTGCTGTTCGCCATGGCCGGGCAATTTCTCGACGCGGCGGACTTGACGGAGCTCGGCAACGATTGGGCGGCGCGGCGCAAAGTTATGCTCACCGGCTAGGGTTACGCGACCACCCGATTCTATGCCGGCGCCACACCGCTCGTGACGACGAACTCGCCGGGGTCCTGGCCGTCGAGATAGGCCGCCAAATGCGCACTCAGGTCGCGCGCATCATCGCCGACACCATCCAGCAATGCCGATTTGCGCCGGCGTAAAAATTGGATACCCAAGAGATAAGCACCGGGCGCGTCCTCAAGGATACCGCCATCGTGGCGAATACGGCCCTTGCGGTCAAAGACCGGAAGTTCGAGCCAGGAATAATCCGGGCGGTAACCGGTCGCCCAAATGACCGTCTTGATCTCGCCGTTCTTGAGATTGAGTCCGAGCGGCGGCGATTTTTCAACCACCGTTGGCTCGAGGCGGCTCGGCGCATCGACCTCGCCATCGAGTCCGTTTTCGCTCGCCCATTCATCGATGGTGTCGAGAAGCCGGCCCATTTTAAGATCGGACATGGCGCATTGGTTACGCAGCGAACCGGAAAACTGTGCTTTGCCATCATTGATGCCGGCAAAGCGGCCAATCAATTTCACACCGATAGCGCCAAGCGCGTTGAGGTCGAGCGTCGTGCGCCCGGTCGTTCCGGTCAATTGCAGCGACGGCAGTTTACGCGCCCGCACAATATCCTCGACCTCGTCATAGCGCTCATCGAGCACCCCGGCGGCATCCATCCACCATTCCAAATCCCGCCCGCGATAGACCCGGGGTGCGCGGATATGCTCGCCGACGGAAATGGTGACGGGGTGACCGGCGCGCTGAATTTCATCGGCGAACTGGGTGCCGGTGGCCGAAGCGCCAACGACCATGACGCCGCCGGGCGCGAGCTGCTCCGGGTTGCGGTATTGCATCGAATCAAGCGTGTCGATTTCCGCCGGCAGCGCCTCGCTCAGGGCCGGCACGCGGGCAATATTGCAGGCGCCGGAAGCGAGCACGACGGTACGGCAACGCCAGTCGCCCTGGTTGGTGGTGATCAGATAGCCGGCACCGTCGGTGCGCACTGCCGTCACAGTGGTATGCGCCTCAACCGGGGCCGAGATCACTTCGGCATAGCGGTCAAGAAAGGCAATCGTCTCGGGCATATTGCGGTAGCCATCGGGATCGTCGCCCTGATAGCCATAGCCCGGCAGCCGGCTCTGCCAATTTGGCGTGAGCAGGCGTAGCGAATCCCAGCGTTCGGTGCGCCATGAGTTGGCGACCTCACCGCGCTCGAGAACGACATGGTCGATCGCGCGCTCGCTGAGGCACCGGCTCATGGCAAGCCCTGCTTGACCGCCGCCAATGACGACGGTCGTGGTGGTCCGCACTGTCACGGAATCTCCTCCTGGCGGTGAAGATGCCGCTTTAGTTGACTTCGACCGTGACGTTCGTCGGATTGGTCACGATGTCGTAGACCGCCGAACGCTTTTGCGACTGCGCAACCAGCGCCTCGATGTCTTTTTGCGAGGCGTCGGCATCGATCTTGTAACTCACCTTGATGCCGTCAAAGCCGTTGCGGATGTCACTGTCCATGCCAAGGATACCTTGGATGTCCATACCGTCCTCGAGCGTCGAGGTGACCGAGCGAAGTTGGATGTCACGGTTCTGCGCCACGGCGGCGATGCCTGCTGTGAGACAAGAAGCCAAGCCGACAAGCACATATTCAACCGGTGTGGCACCTCTGTCTTCGGAGGCAAAGACCGCCGGATGATCGGCATCGAACTTGAATGTCGTCTTATGTTTGTGATTTTCGCCAAGGCCGAAATAGCCTTCCACGGTGGATTGGCTGAAGGTGCCGTCCTTCCACTCGCAGCTCGCACTCCAGGTAAACTTGGCGGCCTCAGGCGCGTCGGCCAATGCCACGCGGGCACCGAGCAACGCTTCTACATTGACGCCATTATTCGCAGTGGATTCACTCTCGGCCATTTACTCTCTCCCTATAATGCTTCCCAATATGAGAAGCCGGTTCCATCAAAAATTATAACCCTGCTTGCGACATAACTGCGCATTCCCCTTTTCATATTGTGTAGAATTCAGATTGCACAAGGGCGAGTCAAGCAGGATCGCTCGCGCGTCACCCGCTATACTCGGGTAGGTTGGGAGGTACGAACATGGCTGATAAATTTTTCGACCGCTATGTGCAGATTGGCGACGACGTCACGCTGCACTATGTCGAGGCGGGAGAAGGCAAGCCGCTGATCATCATTCCCTCCTGGTCACTGACCGGCGCAACCTACAAATACCAACTCAGCGCCTTGTCGCGCACGCGCCGCGTGATCGCGCTCGACATGCGCGGCCACGGCGAATCAAGCACGCCGGAAAATGGCTACCGGGTGAGCCGCCTTGCCGCCGACCTCCGCGCCCTGATCGAGACGCTCGACCTGCCCGAAGTGGACCTCATGGGCCACTCGATCGGCAGTTCGATCATCTGGAGCTATTACGACCTCTATGGCGATTATCGCCTCGGCCGCCTGGTGTTTGTCGACCAGGCGCCTTCGGTGACAGCCAAGCCCGATTGGTCGAAGGAAGAGCGCCACCTCTATGGTTGCCTGCTGCCCGACCTGCCGGCGCTGGCCGAGTTCTACCTCGACGTGCTTGCCGCCGAGAGTGCCGAAGCAACGGCGCCGGTAATCGCGCGCCTGTTCTCCCCTGCCCTGCCGAAGGATGAATTACTGTGGTTCGCCAGCGAGATCGTCAAGCTGCCGCGCCGTCATGCCGCCGACCTTCTCTATAACCACTGCTCACTCGATTGGCGCGATGTGATCAAAACCATCCGCTTGCCAAGCCTCGTCGTCGGCGCCGAGGCGAGTATCTTCTCAGCCGAATCACAGCGTTGGATCGCGGCGCAAATTCCTGGCGCGGCGGTTGAGATATTCGCGGCCGGGGAAGGCGGCTCGCACTTCATGTGTTACGAAAACCCGGTCAAATTCAACGCCCTGGTCGAGGCGTTCCTGGCTTGAAGGCCGGGCACCTTCGGATTGGCTCCGGCGCCGGCTTTGCCGGCGACCGCTGGGAACCCGCGGCCGAGCTTGTCGAGCATGGCGACATCGACGTGATCGCCTTTGAGTGTTTGGCCGAGCGCACCATTGCGCGCGAGACGTTGGCACTTCTCAGAGGCAGCGGGCCGGGCTACAGCCCAAAATTGGAGGAGCGATTGCGTGCCGTGCTGCCGGCCTGCGCCGCCAAGGGCATCCGCATCGTCACCAATATGGGCGCCGCCGCGCCAGTGCCGGCGGCACACGCCGCTTGTGCCCTTGCTGCTGAGTTGGATGTGCGGGACTTTAGCTGCGCGGTGTTGATCGGCGACGATGTGCGCGACCAATTGAGCACGCGGGCGGAACTGACATTGCTGGAAAGCGGCGAACCGCTTGAGAGCATTCTACCGCGCATGGCCTCGGCCAACGCCTATCTCGGCGCCGATGCGGTGGCCGAGGCGATGGCGAGTGGCGCGCTTGCGGTGATAACCGGGCGCATTGCCGATCCCTCGCTTTTTGTCGGCCCCATGCTGCACGCCTTTGGTTGGTCCTATGATGATTACGCCAAATTGGCGCAAGCGACAGCAGCCGGACATTTGCTTGAATGCGCCGGCCAGGTGACGGGCGGTTATTTTGCCGATCCGGGCGTCAAGGACGTCGCGGACCTGGCCCGCCTCGGATTTCCCTTTGCCGACATAACGCCAACGGGCGAGGTGACGATCGGCAAGCTCACGGACGCCGGCGGGCGGGTTGATGTTGCCACTTGCAGCGAACAATTGCTCTACGAGATCGACGACCCCGGCGCATACATCACGCCCGACTGCGTGCTTGATATGGGTGGAATTTCTCTCCGCCAAAGCGCGCCGGACCGGGTTCAGGTCTCAGGCGCGCGCGCCGCGCCGCGCACATCGAGTTACAAGGTGAGCGTCGGCTATTTCGATGGCTATCTTGGCGAGGGTCAACTCTCTTACGGCGGGCCGAACGCAGTGGCCCGCGCCCGCCTTGCCGGCGAGATCGTCAAGCAGCGTTTGGCGCTGCGTGGTTTCGCATTTGATGATTTGCGCATCGATTTGATCGGCCTCGATAGCCTGCACGGCCCGGCCGAGGGCCGGCCTGAACCCTATGAAGTGCGCTTGCGTGTGGCTGGCAAAACAGAAAACCGCGCCGCCGCTGAGGCGGTCGGTTGGGAAGTTGCGGCGCTCTATACCAACGGCCCGTCAGGCGGCGCCGGAGATTTCAGCAGCGTGCGTGAAATTCTCGCCGTGCAATCGGTGCTCCTGGCGCGAGACCTCGTGCCGACCCGTATCAAACTGATTGAAACGCGATGACCCTGACCGTTCGCGATATCGCCCATGCCCGCGCCGGCGATAAAGGCGAGCGGGTCAATGTCTCGGTGATCGCCCATGACAGCGCCGGCTACGAGCGCCTGCTGCGCGAGCTCAGCGAAACCCGCGTGCTGGCGGCCTATGCACCGGTCGCGCATGGCCCGGTCAGGCGCTATGCCGTGCCCAACCTGCTGGCGCTCAATTTCGTCATCGAAAATGTACGCGGCGGCAGCGTCACCGCCACCACCGCGCTCGACATCCACGGCAAAAGCCTGAGCGCGCTTATGCTTGCTATTCCCCTGTTCGGCAACGAGCCGGAAACATAGGCCCCTTAGCCAGAGCCCTTTTCACCTGCGGCGGCAAAATCATCGACGCCGATAGCGGCACGGAAATCCGCCGAATCCGCGGCTCTTTGCTCCTCCACAGGGATACCGGTTGAATCGGCCACCCGGACGATGGCGTTGAACAAAGACACCACGCCGACGGTATCGGCCAGCGCCGCACCGCCGAGCGTGCCGGCGATTGCCGTCCGCGCCGCCGCCAACTCGGCTTCGTCATGGCCGAGCACTGCATTGGCAAAGCGGATCAGCTCTTCGCCGTTGGCGATGCCACCGCCGCCGCCGCCATCACCAATACCGTCATCCGCCGCGGTTACCACCGAGAGGTCAATTTCACGACCGTCATATTGAGCGCTCGCACGGAGCGCTAGCACATGGCTGGTCGTTCAATAGACACACTGGTTCAGGGCGGATACGCGGCCTGCGACCAATTCGATCTGGGCATGCGTAATGGCGCGGATTTCTTTTTCAAAATCAAACATCTGGACGCCCAACATATATTGATGGTCGACCAGGCCGAAAAAACTTCGCTGCTCCTCCGGCACCAGACTCAAAGCCTGCTTGATATGAGCCGCCGTGGCCGCGCCGTCATAGATATCGCTTTCCGCCGTGCCGAGAACTTCACCCGGCGACAGGGTCGAGACCCAAGCCATCTGGCGCCGCGCGGCGGCGGGGCGTAGCTCCGAGGGCGCACCCGCCTCCACCTGCGGCAAGGGCCAGGGCGCCATTCCCAAACCCCTGGTAAAGGTATCGAGCGCGACAACAGTGACGATCACGCCGACGCTCTCGACATAGCGTTCCTCGACCATGCCGGCATCGCCAAGGCCTTTGTACCAGGCCCGGCTCAGGCGCCCCGGATCGTTAACAATGCGGTGAATTTGCTCGACCTCCAACTCCGCCAAGGCACCGAGATGGTCATGGCTGCCTTCGACGGCATAGGGCGAGAGCGCCTCCTTGCTATCGCGGCACAGCTGGCACCCGGCAGCATTGCGCGCCTCCGCCGCGACGGCGATGCGCTCGACTCCGCTTAACCAGGTGCCGGGCCGGCCCAACCGGTCCCAAGCATATTGCTGGGCGGCGATGACCTCGTCACGCACCGGCCAAGCCAAATCCTCATACATGATTTTTGTCATATGGATATCCCCATTCGTCCCTTCATCCGGGGCGAATGTTAGCGCTTAACGCTTGAGAGAGACACCCTCTTCGCCATGATAAAAGCCATTTGAGAATGGCGCGAAATCTGCGATGCCCGCCAGGTTTTGCCAGGCCTCTTGCGTTTCCGTCCGGCCTTCAAGCACGTCGCGGAATATTTGCGCCACAGCCACCATATCAATCGCCTGCGGCCACAGGCGGAAATTCTCAATGCCCATCCCGCGCAGTTCCTCAAGCTCGGGCATCAGGGCACCGATGGTGTGGGTCAGGGTCTGGGTGCCGTTAACCGCGAGAAAATCTTCCCCGTCGAGCGTTTCGACCGTCAAGCCATCCGGGTCTTCGGCGCAGACATATTGGCAACCATCCTTGTGCAGACCGCATTGGCGCGCGTGATAGCAGCGCGCCGAAATGGCGAGCGGTATGCGGCCGAAGATTTGCACTTCGAGGGGAATGGCTGCGGATTTTGCCAGTGCCGCGATAGCCGGCGCCGGCAGTTCCCATGGCAGCGAAACCAGGCTGGCGCCGCTGCGCGCGAGATAATCCAGCGTGCCCTCATTATAGACATTAACGAACGGGCCAATAACGTGCGCACGGTCCGCCAACAGGGCGGCGCTGCCAATGTCATTGGCCTCAATCAGAATGTCCGGCGATTGCGCGAGCGTGCGCACAGCGTCCATTTCGGCTTCACTCATGATCAGCGCCAGGGTGGAATAAACCACCTCCTTGCCGGCGCTTTTCAAGCGCGCCGCCACCTCAGACAGGTAGCGGGCGAAAAATGGCGTGCGCTTGGAACACACCACTTCGCCAAGATATACGCGGCCAAGCGGTGCTTCATCGGCAATACGGAAATAGAAATCGCGTAATTCCTCTGCCGGCCAATTGTAAAGTACCGGGCCGAGTGAAAGCGCCGCGCTCATTTTAGTGCCATTTAATGCCATGATTTCTGGTAGGCGCCGGCGGTATTACGCGCGCCTTCGGTCATGTCATCCAAGGCGCCGCTTTGGGCGCTGCCATCGACCGCTTGGCGAAACGCCGAAACGACGCGGCTGACATAGGCACGGCCGCGTTGGCGGCCCTCGATCTTGAGCGCGCGCACGCCCGCCGCCGCGAGCTCGGGCAGCATTTCCAAAACATTCAACGAAGACGGCTCGTCAAACAGGTAAGAGGCGCTGTCACCGGCGACGAAGCGCCCCTTGCACAGCGTCGGATAGCCCGCCGCCTCGCCTTCGGAAAAAATATTGAGCGTAAAATCGCCGAGGCGCGAAACGGTATCGCCGCCGCGCCGCTCGTAGCGCACATGGCTGGCCGGCGAACAGACGCCGTTGCAATTGGGCGATTGGCCGGTAGCGTAGGCGGAGAGCGTACAGCGCCCTTCGGCCATCACACACATGCCGCCAAAGGCGAAAACTTCCGTTTCCACCGGCAGGCTCTGGTTGAGCTCGGCGATCTCGGCCAAAGTGAGGACGCGCGGCAAGACCACCCGCTTGACGCCGAAGGCGCGTTGATAAAACTCGATTGCCGCGCGGTTCGAAGCCGATGCCTGAACCGAAAGATGGCGGCGCAGGTCGGGTCGCGTTTCGGCGGCATATTGCAAGAGACCAATATCGGCGAGGATAATCGCATCGGCGCCGAGCGTCGCGGCATCTTCGACGGCCCGGCGCCACGGCCCCGCGTTGCCGGCTTCAGGGTAGGTATTGACCGCGATGTAAACGCCGCAGCCATGCCGGTGGGCATGGTCGATACCGGCCGCCATTTCGTCGCGGGTAAAGTTGAGGCCGGGAAAATTACGTGCGTTGGTCGCATCGGCAAAGCCGGCATAGACCACATCGGCGCCGGCCGCCACCGCTGCCTCAAGCGCCGCCGGGTTTCCCGCCGGACAAATGAGTTCGAGCGCCGCAATCTTATCGGGCGGCGTGGTCATGGGGTTTGCACCTGCCGCGTGCGGCGGCGCTGGGCGGCAGCGCGTGGCGCCTGGTGACGCTGCAATTCATCAATTTTGGCTTTGAGCTCGCGCAGTTCCGCCGCCTGCCTGTCCTGCTGGCCGGCGAGTGGCGCCAACACGGCGTGTTTGAGGACATCAATATCCCGGCTCATACGCGAAAAGAGGGCGCCTGCGCCGCGCGCCGCGAGCTTTGCTGGCGGCGCAAACGGACCCGCCACCCACAACAGGTCCTGGGATATGTCTATGCCCGCGCCATCAATAATATTGCGCAGCATCACCACCGCTTCGGTATCGCCATCAACAACCAGGTCGCGTGAAAAGAACAGGGCATCGCCATCAAGTTTGCCCTCAAGCAATTGCAGGAGCGTCAGCAGCGGTCCGTTGATGCTTGCCGTCACCGCCGCGACATCAGCCGTTTTTGTTAGCGCTTTTAGGTTTGGCGCCGGCGTGAACGACAACAGAAAATCGCACGGCAAATCCGTCGGGCCGATACGGAATGTGCTGCCGGCCATGGCCTCCAGGCGGGTGAACATCGCGCCATGACGGCGCTTCATCATCATTAATGTGGCGTCAAGAAAGGGCTGAAGCAACACGGGTGGCATGGCGCCGAGCCCAATACCGGCGAGCAGAACCGGCGACAAGGGCGGGCTATCTTGCGGTGGAGCTTTCATTTAGGCGCAATCTCAGGCCCGCGGCAGCGACCCTTCTCCTAGGCTCTTTGATTGCGCAGAATGCCACGGAGTGACTGAAATGCATTTGATTTGAATCAACGGCGCTAAAGGCAGCAATACCCCAAATTAGCGCTTGGGACGATTGCACGGATTTTCCGGCGTGCCGCCGGCCAGCACACGCACCACTTCCTCGGCCGAACGCTGGCGCAGTTCCGCCAGCGAAGCATCGGACGAAAAGGCGACATGCGGCGTGGCGACAACATCGGCGCGCGCAACCAGTTCCTGCGGCGGGTCGGGCTCGCCTTCCACCACATCGAGCGCGGCGGCGGCAAGCGGGCCCTCCTCCAGACCCCAGATCAGCGCCGCGTTATCGACCACCGGGCCACGGCTGACATTGACCAGCAACGAGCCATAGCGCATGGCGGCCATAAAATCGGCATCGACCAAATGCTCGGTTTCTGGCGTCAGCGGCAAATGCACCACGACGATGTCGGAGCGCGCCAACAATTCCGCCATATCGACAAGTTCAGCCAGGGCCGGGTCGGCCGGTGCGGCGATATCGTGCGCCACAACCGTGAGGCCAATGCCGGTTAATTTGCGCGCACTGGCGCGTCCGATGCGGCCAAAGCCGAGAATGCCCGCAGTGAGATCTGCGGCCCGGCGGAGACGCGCCGCCGCCGGATTCCAGTGCCCCTGCTTGACTTCACGGTCATACGGCGTGATGCCGCGCAGCCAACCCATGATCATCGCCACCGCATGGTCGGAAACCTCTTCGACGCAATAATCCGGCACATTGGCGACCCAGGCGCCGCGCGCCGTCGCTGCTTCGACCGCGATGTTATCGAGGCCAACCCCGATACGCTGAACAATCGCGAGCTTGGCCGGCGACGCGACCGCGGCGGCGGAAACCTCGGCCCAGCAGGTCATGATCGCCTCGGGGTCATGCTCAGCCACCAGCGCCTCGATACGCTCGGGCGGCAATGCCTCCGAAGGGCCGGCCACAAGGCGGTGCCCGGCGCCCTCAATGACAGCGCGCTCGATTTCGACATCGGGCCAAGCGAAATCGGTTTGAAGGACTGTGGCCATGCTGTTGGTCTCCCGGTTTTCTTATCTGCGGTGCGCAGTTTAACAGCTTGCACCGGCGGGCGGTGTAATGCTTGGTGCATTGGCGGAGAAAAACGATTATTCTCCCGGTAAATGGGGAATTTTCAGCGCTCATTCAGCGGGGCGCGTTACATACCAGCTAACAGGGAGAAGTATGATGGGCCAGACACTATTCACCAATATCAAGATATTCGACGGTAACGCCAAGCGCACCTATGCCGGCGAAGTGCTGTTGCAGGGCAACATGGTCAAAAAGGTCGCCAAGGGCCGCAAGATCAAAGCTGTCGGCGCGACCGTGATCGACGGTGCCGGCGCCACCCTGATGCCGGGCCTGGTCGAGGCCCATTCGCATGTTTGCTACAACAATTGCGCCACCTTGGCGGATATCGGCCGCTTGCCGCCGGAAGAGCATATGCTGCTGGCGCTGGACAATGCCAAGCTGATGCTCGACCACGGCTTTACCAGCCTGTTTTCCGCTGCTGGCGTGGGCTCGCCGAAGCTCCGTATCGAACCGGTGCTGCGCAACGCCATCAATGCCGGGCGCTTTCCCGGCCCGCGTCTCAAGGCGGCCTCGCCTGAAATCACGTCAACCGGCGGCCTCGGCGACGAGCGGCAGTTGCATATGTATCACGAATCGGTGGGCTATATTGCCGACGGGCCGGACGAGATACGGCGCGCCTGCCGCATTTGCGTGCGCGAGGGCGTCGATGTGCTCAAGATCAATATTTCCGGCGACGAATTCTCCCAACCGGGCCAGTCCGAGAAACTGACCTACAACGACGCCGAAGTCGCTGCGGCGGTCGAAGTCGCCAAGGAAGCCGGCATTCATATCGCCACCCACGCCCGCGCCGACCGCGCCGTGCGCATGGCGCTTAAGCACGGTATCGACATTATCTATCACGCCGATTACTGCACCAATAAGACCATCGACATGCTCGAAGCCAAGAAGAAAACCGTCTTTCTCGCCCCGGCGGCCGGCGCCATCTACGCCACCGCCTATGAAGCGGGCGATTGGGGCATCACCCGGGAAGTGGCTGAATCGATGAACCTGTTCTACAAGATGGAGAACACGGCCCGGGTCTATAACGAAGTGCGCAAGCGCGGTATCCGTGCGCTGCCGGGCGGCGATTACGGCTTCGCCTGGACACCGATCGGCGCCAATGCGCGCGACCTTGAGCATTTCGTCAATCTGTTCGGCTATTCGCCGGCCGAGGCCCTGACCGCGGCGACAAAATGGGGCGGCGAGTTGATGGACATGAATCTTGGCTTGATCAAGGAAGGCTATCTCGCCGACCTGCTGCTGGTTGACGGCGATCCGACGCATGACGTGTCAATCCTGCAGGACCGCGACAATCTGCTCGCGATCATGAAGGACGGCAGCTTCCACAAGGCACCCGACGCCGACGCGCTCGCCGCGCGCCGCCAGGTCGCCGCACCGGCTGCTGCTGAGTAACGCCCGGCCGGCACTGACAGGTTAAAGCAAAAAGCCCTTTCGCCGGTAAGGCGGAAGGGCTTTTTTTATGTTTCCTCGACAATCTGCACCGCTCCCACCGGAATGCATTCCTGCATTCCGGCAAGCGCGACTGCGCGCCCGAGTTAATACGAGGTAGCCAAGGGTGCGGATGCACCCGCCCGGCGTCTGAGGGATCCCTTCATTTAGTGAAAATCGCGCGATGGGATGGCGAGCCGGGTGGCGGGTGCCGGCGGCTCGGCAGCACGGCCCAAATCCACCAGCCCGTCGAGACGATGGGAAAAATCCTCAAGCTGCTCGGCAATGATATGAATGACCAGCCCTTCGCGCTGTAACCGGCCTCTGCAAATAAGCAGGCGCGACGCCATCACGGCGCGGCGGAAACGCTCGAAAACATTGGCCCAGACGATCAGATTGGCGACGCCGGTCTCATCTTCGAGGGTCATGAAGATCACGCCCTTGGCCGTGCCCGGACGCTGGCGCGCCAACACCAAACCAGCGACGCTGAAGCGGCGCTCCGGCTTCAGGCGGGCGAGCTCTTTGGCCGGTACAATGCCGCGCGCCGCCAATTCCGGGCGCAGCAATTGCACCGGATGGCATCTGAGAGACATGCGCAGCGTGGCGTAATCCTCCACCACCTGTTCGCCGAGGCGCATGGCGGGCAGAAAAACCCCGGGCTCTTGGGTTTTTGCATGAATGCCCTCCTCCCCACCATCGCCGAGCGCGGCAAAAAGCGGCAGCGCGCCGTCACCCAGGGCGCGGATATCCCACGCTGCGGCGCGCCGGGTCAGGCCCATTGAGCGCAACGCGTCGGCGCGCGCCAACCTTTCCAGCACTGCTTTGGAAAGGTCCGCGCGGTGGCGCAAATCGGCGATGCTGTGGTAACCGCCCGCGCGCGCGGCAACGATTTGCGCCGCCGCGACTTCGGGAAAGCCCTTGATCTTGCGAAAACCCAAGCGCAGAGCGCGGCCCTTATGGCTTTGTACCGAGGCTTCCAAGGTGCAATCCCAGGCGCTCGCATTGACATCGACATCCAGCACCTCGACGCCATGCGCGCGCGCATCGCGCACCAATTGCGCCGGCGCGTAGAAGCCCATCGGCTGGCTGTTGAGGATCGCGGCGGCGAAGACCGCTGGATAGTGGCATTTCAGCCAAGCCGAGACATAGACCAAGAGGGCGAAGGAGGCGGCATGGGATTCCGGGAAGCCGTAATCGCCGAAGCCCTCGATCTGGCGGAAACAACGCTCGGCGAAATCTTCTTCATAGCCGCGTTCCACCATGCCGTTGATCATCTTGTCGTGGAAAGTATGCACCAGGCCGGAGCGGCGGAAGGTGGCCATGGCGCGGCGCAGCTTATCCGCCTCCTCCGGCGAAAACCCGGCAGCAACGATGGCGATCTTCATCGCCTGCTCCTGAAAGAGCGGCACGCCAAGCGTCTTGCCGAGCACCTGCTCAAGCTCGGCTGAGGGATAGATGACCTCTTCCTCGCCGTTACGGCGGCGCAAATAGGGATGCACCATATCGCCCTGGATCGGCCCCGGGCGCACAATCGCGACCTCGATCACCAGGTCGTAAAAGATACGCGGCTTGAGGCGCGGCAGCATGGTCATCTGCGCCCGGCTCTCGACCTGAAAGACGCCGACTGAATCCGCCTGGCACAGCATGTCATAGACCGCCGGATCCTCGGCCGGCACCTCGGCCAGGCCAAGTGCCAGATCATGCTCGCGCGCCAACAATTCAAACCCTTTACGGATACAGCTCAACATGCCGAGACCGAGGACATCGATCTTGAGAATGCCGAGCGCGTCGAGGTCGTCTTTGTCCCATTCGATATTGGTGCGCTCGTCCATCGCCGCATTCATCACCGGCACCATTTCGGAGAGTGGCCCGCGGGTGATGACGAAGCCGCCGACATGCTGCGACAGATGGCGCGGAAAACCAATCAGCTCGCGTGTGAGATGGAGGGCAAGCGCGAGGCGGCGGTCGGCCGGATCAAGACCGACTTCGCGCACCCGCGCCGCCATGTTGCCACCGTCTCGCCCCCAGTGCCGGAGCGCACTCGAGAGCGCGCCGACCACATCGCCCGTCAAACCGAGCGCCTTGCCGACTTCACGCACCGCGCTGCGGCTGCGGTAGCTGA
>JABIXB010000112.1 GCA_018666805.1 Rhodospirillaceae bacterium
CACGGCTTCTGCCTCGGCCCCGGCGTCGGCGCGGTGATGGCGGAACTGTTGCTCGACGGTGCGACATCAACGCCGATTGAGGCGTTCGATATCGGCCGTTTTTAACGCCGCCTTAATCCGGCCACAGCGCGCGGGCAGCGCGGGCGACGAGGCCGAGTTTTGTTTCCTGCAAATCGAAACCAAGATTATTGCCTTTGGCGACCGAGGCGAAACCGCATTGGGTGCTGAGCGCGAGGCGCTCCATATCGACATAACGCGCCGCTTCGCCGACCCGGGTTTTGACCTCTTGCTCTGTTTCCTGGCGCGGGAATTTTGTCGTGATCAGGCCGAGAACGACGAATTTATCGTCCGGCACTTCGGCCAGCGGGGCGAAATCGCCCGAGCGTTCGTCATCGAATTCCAATAACAGGCGCTGCGCGCGCGTGCGGGCGAACAGGTCCTTGGCATATTCGCCGTAGCCACCCGCCGCCATGTAGCGGTTGGCATCGTTGCCGCGGCAGATATGCAGGCCGAAGATGGTATCCGGGTGCGCGTCGATGATGCTATTCAGCATGTCGATGCCGTCATGCACCATATATTCGGGCCGGAAGCCTTTTGCGCGAAACCACTCTTTCTGGTGATCGTCGAGCAGCATGCCGAATTCGGGCGCATCGAACTGAATATAGGGGCAGCCAAGGCGCACCAGCTCGGCCACCTCGTCGGCGAGAATTTCGGTGACGTGCGCCATATAGTCTTCGACCGAAGGGTAGGCTGCCTCGGAGACGCCGGGCACCCAGAAATAGGCATACATGGTCGGGCTCGGCAGGGTCATCTTAGTTGGAAGGCTGGTGCCGGCGCGGAGATAAACATATTCCTCAGCCGAGAGGCTGCGCTTCATGCGTATGCGCTCGACCAAGCCGACCGTCACCGGGCTGGTATCGATTTCACCTTGCATGGTGAACCAGTCGACGCTGTTGCCTTCGATGGCGCGAAACCCTTCCGCCGCCTCGGCCAACTGGCTCGAAAACACATTCCGCCGCATCTCGCCATCGGCGACGATATCGACACCGCAACCCTCCTGGATGGCGATACACTGATCGACCGCGCGGTCCTCAATCTGTTTGAAGGCGCCGGGCGTCAGTTCGCCGGCCTTATGCGCGGCGCGCGCCTGGAGCAAATAATCGGGCCGCAACATGCTGCCGATGACGTCGGCGCGATAAGGTTTCATCGGCTCAGCGCGATGTGAACGGCGCCTGGCTGTTTGTCGATCACTTTGAGATAGGCCCGCACATGTCTGGGCGGGATGCGGCGGTTTTGCTCCCAATTACGAAGTGTCGCGACATCAAAACCATAGGCCTCGGCAAATTTGGTTTGCGATATTTTGAGGCGTTTACGGATGGCGGCAATATCAATTCGTTCGGGGACCTCAACCTGATGAACAACAACATCGACCTCCTTACCCTCGACATAGGCGAGGGCAGCCTCGGCGCCTTCCATGATGTCGTCAAATACCTTATTCATCGTGTGTTCCTTTTTGTGCCTGCGGCATAGCCGTCGATAATGCGCTTAGAAACGGCTTTGAGCGCGTTGCGCTCAGCTGACGAAAGGTCGGACTTTTCATTCTTGCCGTATGCGGCGAGAAGAAAAACGGGGTGGTCCTTGTTAAAGTAATAATAGATCACCCGTGCACCGCCTCTTTTGCCTTTTCCGCCGGATTGCCACCGCAGTTTACGCATTCCGCCTGTGCCACGAATTATGGCGCCGTCATTTGGCGTGGCGGACAAATGTTCAATCAGGGATTCCCGTTGTTCCACAGAAAATAAATTGTCCGCTTCTCTGAGGAATGGCGGGGTTTCAATAATTGTTATTTGTTTTGTCACGGATTATAATTATACGCCAATAGCGTAGTATGTCAATGGCGTATATATGGCACGTCTATTACGTTCAAATATCCAACACCACATTGCCCATCTGGCCGGCGTTATCGAGGTAGCGCATCGCTTCGACGCCTTCCGCGAGTGGGAATGTGCGGTCGATGACGGGGTGGATTTGGTGCGCTTCGGTGAAGGCCAGCATGTCGCGGAATTCTTCGCGGCTGCCCATGGTGGTGCCGATGATGCTTTGCCAGTGGAGGAACAGGCTGGCGAGGTCGATCTCGACCATGCCATCGCTGGTCGCGCCGAATACCGCCAGGCGGCCGCCATTGGCCAGCGCCGCCATCGAGTTTTTCCAGGTCGCGCCGCCAATCGTTTCAATAACGATATCGGCGCCGCGCCCGCCGGTGAAATCGCGCACCGCCTGGCCCCAATCGCCGTCGCTTGAAATCGCCAAATCGGCGCCGAGTTCGCGTGCCTTGTTGAGCTTCTCATCCGCACGCGAGGTGACGACGACTTTCGCCCCCGCCGCCTTGGCGAACAAAAGCGCCTGCGTCGCGGCGCCGCCGCCGATGCCGGGGATGGCGACGGTCTGGCCCGCCTTGAGGCGGCCTTCGGTGAAAAGCGCGCGGTAGGTGGTGAGGCCGACGAGACAGAAGGCCGCCGCCTCGCGCCAATCGAGAAAGGCCGGCTTGGGCTCCAATTGCTGGCGGCCGATGACGATATATTCGGCGAAGGTGCCGTGGTCAGGAAAGCCGAGGATCTTGTAGCCAACGCCATATTCGCCGAGCGGCACCTCGCTCTGGCTGGCCCAGTCCTGGCTCGAATTGATCACCACCTCATCGCCGGCTTTTAGGTCGTCGACGCCGGCGCCGAGCTCGGCAACGATGCCGGCGCCGTCTGAGCCGAGGATCACCGGCGCGCCGTTCGGATCAGCGCGGTTGCAGGTCCAGATATCGCGGTGATTGAGCGCCGCCGCCTTGAGCTGGACGCAAACCTGTCCTGGCCCGGTCTCGGGCCGATCCATATCGCGGTATGATGCTCCGTCGAGGCCTTCGCCCTGATGCGCAATGGCTTTCACAGTTTTTCTCCCGTTCTTACCAATTCGTTGCTGCCGGATTATAGTCATGCCGGCATTGCAAGAAAGCAGGTAGACACAGATGGATTGCAAACTCTACGAACTTCAGGGACGAGAAGATAAACGCCCAAGCCCCTATTGTTGGCGTACGCGCATGGCGCTCGCCCACAAAGGGTTGGCGGTGGAATTTATCCCGGTGCAGTTCGGCGAGAAGGCCAAGATTTCTTTCAGCGGGCAAAAGCTGGTGCCGGTGCTGAGTGATAATGGCAGGGTGATCAGTGATTCCTGGGCTATCGCGTGCTATTTAGAGGACGCCTATCCCGACAGGCCAAGCCTGTTTGGTGGAGAATCCGGGCGTGCTGGTGCGCGATTTATGAATGCCTGGGTTGATCGCGCAATTCATCCAAAAATGATCCGGATTGTTCTCTCTGATATCTATGACCGAGTGATCATGGCGGCCGACCAACCCTATTTTCGTGCCTCGCGCGAAAAGCGCTTCGGCATGGCGCTGGAAGAATTTTGCGATACCAGCGAAGCGCGTATTGGTGCCTTCCGCGCGGCGCTTGAGCCGGCGCGTCTGGCGCTCAAACAAGAGCCTTATCTGGCCGGTTCCGAGCCGCTTTATGCTGATTATGTGCTGTTTGGCACCTGTAAATTTGTGGATTTGTGCAGCTCCCAGGTTTTAATCGCCGAAGACGACCCCATATATGAATGGTACAGGCGTATGCTAGGTTTATTCGACGGTCTCGCTGGCGGTGATGGCGCGGCTCAAGGGCAGACAGCTTAATTCGATAGGGGAGTGCGCACAGCGCCATGGCACCCAAGGCGAACGCTGATATCAGCGCCAAAGAGGGGGAGTTTAGTCTCCGCTTTTGGGGCGTACGTGGCGGTATTCCGACGACCAATGCCGAGACATTGCGCTTCGGCGGCAACACGCCCTGTGTTGAAGTGCATTGCGGCGATCACCTGATTATTCTCGAAGCCGGCACCGGCATTCGCCCGTTCGGCCTGGCGCTCGACCAGAGCCGCCCGATCAAGGCCGATATCTTTTTCTCCGTTAGCCGTTTTGATCACGCCTGCGGCCTGCCGTTTTTCGGCGCCGGCTATAACCCGGCCAATGAATTCAAGGTTTGGGCCGGGCATTTGGGCTCAGGCGGCAGCATCGAGCAGGATTTGAACGATCTCATGACCTCGCCGCTGTTTCCCATTCCCTTAAGCTTCATCGGCGGCCTCAAGCAATGGGGCGATTTCATTGCCGGCGACGAATTCGAGCCGCGCGAGGGCATTCGGGTGCGTACCGCGGCGCTCAACAATCCCGCCGGCGCGACCGGCTACCGCGTCGAATATGGCGGCAAGGCGCTTGGTTATGTCAGCAACACCGGCCATTGCCCCGACGAGCCCGATGAAAATGTGCTGGCCCTGATCGAGAATTGCGACTTGGTGATTTACGATTCCTATTATTACGACGAGGAAGTCACCAATGGCGAGTTAAGCGGTCATTCGACCTGGCAGGAAGGTTTGCGCCTGTGTCAGGCGGCCGGTGCCAAACGGATCGCCGCGTTTCAGCATCACCCGGATCATTTTGACGACGAATTGGAGAAGGTTCAGGCCATCTTGGATGCGCGTCTGCCCGGCTCTGTCGTCGCTTCCGAAGGTCAAACCGTCCGGCTCTAGGATTCCCGTTGGGCAGCCGCTTCCAGGGCCGCGAGCCAATTTTTCACACGGCGCCGGTTAACGCCAAAGTCTTCCATACCGTAGCGCGCCTTGCTTGACAGCATGAGCGTCGCCCCACCATCTTGCAGAGCAATGATCTCGGCCACAATGTCGTCGGGGAAACGCCAAAATTTTGTCCGCTGGACGAACGCCAAGTGATGTTCGTCGGGCGATTCCGAGAGCAATATGGTGCGCGGCTGGGCTAATGCCGTGGTGCGCATCAGATCGTATAGTTGTGCCGCGCTACAGTTAAAGCGCGGGCTTAATTGGTCGGCTGCGGCGGGGTCATCATCGCCCGGCGCGGCGATAAAATAGTTGCGCGGGCGCGGCGCTGTCATTTTCCTCATCCACTTATGTTAGTTATTATCGCGCAAATTGGGGAGCGCGATGTTTAAAGGGTTTGAACAGGACAAAATTGATGCCGGCGGGGTTGAGATAAATCTCGTACGCGGTGGGTCGGGGCCGCCACTGCTGTTGCTGCACGGTTATCCGCAAAGCCACGTCATGTGGCACAAGGTGGCGCCAATATTGGCGCAGCATTTTACCGTGGTGGCGCCGGATTTGCGCGGCTATGGCGATAGCGCCAAACCGGAAGCGGGCGCCGATCATGCCGGTTACAGCAAACGCGCCAGCGCCCGGGACCAAGTCGCGGTGATGACGGCGCTTGGCTTTGAAAAGTTTGCCCTGGTCGGTCATGACCGGGGTGCGCGCGTTGCCCATCGCCTGGCGCGCGATCATGGCGAGCGGGTGCAGCGCCTCGCCGTGATCGATATCGTGCCGACCCACACCGCTTTCGCCGATACCGATATGGAAAAGGCGATGGGTTATTACCATTGGTTCTTTCTCAGCCAGCCCTTCGATCTGCCGGAACGGTTGATCGGCGGCGACCCGGAATATTATCTCCATTGGTGCCTGAAAAGCTGGGGCGGCGGCTCGCTCGATTATTTCGACGCCGAGGCCATGGCGGAGTATGTTCGCTGCTTTGCCGACCCGGCGGTGATCCATGCGAGTTGCGAGGATTACCGTGCCGGCGCGACGATAGACCTGGAGCATGACGCCGAGGATTTAACAACAAAGATCGCCTGCCCGACGATGGCGCTGTGGGGCAACCGCCTCGACAAATGGTATGACGTCGCTGCGGTGTGGCGCGAGCATGCCGAAAGCGTCACCGGCGGCGTACTCGATGGCGGTCATTTTCTGCCGGAAGAAATGCCGGACGAAGTGGCCCGGGCGTTGTTTTTTTTCCTGCGCGTCTAGGTGTTGAGAAAGTGCGCCAGTGCCACTGCGCCCAGTACCGGCACGCAGCATACCGCCGCCAGCACGATCGGGGCGGCGGCTTTGGCGGCGCGGCTTTCGCCGAGATGCATGTGTTTGGCCGCCATGTCGCCGAAGAACACCAGAACCAGGATGCCGAGCGCCGGTAGATTGACCGCCGGTTCGTGCAGCGCCGCGATCCAGGCGAGGAGAAAGAGCGTCCCACCAGCGCCCATCAGGAGGGTCGCACCGTAAGGGAACACATTGGTTGGCCAATTCCACACGGTGAAGCCAAATAACGCCGCCGCCAGAGCGACCGAGAGAAAGGCGATGACCGTCGCGCCGCCGAGCATCGCCACGGCGGCCAACCCGAGGGCTGCAATCATCAGCATAACCACTGGATTAATCCCGGCCTCGCGCTCCGCCTCGAGGCGCCAAAGGGCGGCAATGCTGGCGAGCCACAAGCCGCCGAGGCCGACCAGCGTCCAGAAGCCGGCGGTTTCTATTCCCGGGTGCTCAAGCCAATAGAGCAAAGCGGCGCAACCGAGGGGAAATAGCAGCCAGCGCATGAACGGGGGAGTGCGGATAAAATCGAGCGAAAATCCAAGCACCAGGGCGCTGGCGACGCCATAAATGAGCTTGTCGTAAACGCTGAGCGGCGGCAGCGGCGGGACGCCGGCAATCAGGAAATAGACCACACCAAAGCTTAGCGCCACGGCGGCGCCAGCCACGCGCGGCTCGTGATTGCGGCCATTGGCAAGGCGCACGGCGCCGGTCAGGAAAAAGCCGAGTATGGCGGGCAGTAAGGCGCTTTGTACCGCCGCCTGGTCGAAAAAGTCGGTTTCTATTTTGGCCTCCCGGAAAAGGTGGAGCGAAGCTGGAAATTAGACTGCCGGGACACATGTTTTACTGTATGTCACCAGGATACGCATTCGATAAAGGAAGCTTTGTGGAATTCACTGTCAGGCCCGATCCTGAAAACCCCAGCCTGACGCGCGACATGTGTGGGCTCGATCAGGACGGTAAGGAAATCGGTTTGCGCGTGATCGAGGAACGACCGCTCACCATCTTCCTCAATGCCCAGGAGATCGTCACCGTAATGACGATCCGCGATCATCCCGAATATTTGGCCCTGGGCTATCTTCTCAACCAGCGCATGCTACTACCAGATGATGACGTGACGGCGATCGATTTTGACCCGGATATCGAGATCATCGTCGTGCGCACCAAACGCAAAACCGATTATGAGGAAAAATTACGCAAGAAGACGCTCACTTCGGGCTGTGCGCAAGGCACCGTTTTCGGTGATCTGATGGAACATATCGAGGGCATCGAATTGCCCAAGGATGCGGTGGTGAAAACCTCCTGGCTCTATAGTTTGAGCCATAAGATCAACAGCCAGCCCAGCCTCTATCTCACGGCCGGTGCCATTCACGGCTGCGTGCTCTGCCAAGCGGATCGCCCGTTGATCTATATGGAAGATGTCGGGCGCCATAACGCCATCGACAAGATCGCCGGTTACATGTTCAGGAACGGCATGACGCCTGAGGGCAAGATGTTCTACACCACCGGGCGGCTGACCAGCGAGATGGTGTTGAAGACGGTGCAGATGGGCATTCCGGTATTGAT
Organism: Rhodospirillaceae bacterium; assembly: GCA_018666805.1. GTDB lineage: Bacteria > Pseudomonadota > Alphaproteobacteria > UBA828 > UBA828 > PTKB01. The sequence goes on from JABIXB010000112.1 coordinate 7,528, forward strand.
TTCGCGCTCGGGCTTCACCGCCTGGGGCGTCGAGCTGGCGCGCCGCACCAACCTCACCCTGATCGGCCGGGCCAAGGGCAAGCGCTTTATCGCCCTTGCCGGCGAAGAACGAATCCTGTTCGATGCCGATGCGCGCACGGTGGCGGATGAGGCGCGCCACCACCGGCGCAAGGGAAGCAGCGCCGCCTGAGCTCCGAGCCATATGAAACTTGAATTGTGTTGGCGGGGCCCGTACGGCGCCGGACTCTTTCCTGAAACCGCGGAGGGCATGGAAGCGCTGCTCGGTGCTGGCGTTTATCTCCGCGTGAAGGGCTATGCCAAGGGGCGGAATATAGCCTATGTCGGGCAGTCGAAACAGGTGCTGGCGCGCATCGATCAGCATCTTGGCGCCATGCTGAGCTTGACCCATACGCTGCGCGACGCTGACGGCGGGGTGCGTTTTCAGCCGGCCTTCGATGCCCGCTTACGCGCCCTGAACGATATCGATCAAATTGCCGCATTGGCTCTGGCCGAGGCGCGCCGCATGCGCTTTTATTGCGCCTTCTGCGAGGATGGTTTTGACAGCGATTATCTTGGGCTGGTGGAATATCTCCTGATGCAGCGGATCGGCGATAGTGGCGAGGCGGAAAACGTCAATCGCCCGCCGGTGGTGGAATTTGATACGGAAGTGATCGTGCAAAGCGACTATGCTGCGCTCGCCGCAGCGGACGAAGCGATGCTGCGCGAAATGATCGGCGCCGCGCCGCTGGTGGTGGAGGAATGTTTTGATTGAGGCGAAAAATATTGCCGGCGTGCTGTTGGCCGGCGGTCTGGCGCGACGCATGGGCGGCGGCGATAAATGCCTGCGCCCGCTCGCCGGTAAAGCGATACTGGCGCATGTCGTCGAGCGCGTGCGTCCGCAAGTTGGGCCGCTAATGTTGAACGCCAACGGCGACCCGGCGCGCTTCGCCAAATTCGGCCTGCCGATCGCGCCGGATGTGGTCGAGGGCTATGCCGGGCCGCTCGCCGGTATTTTGACCGGCATGGAATGGGCGGCGGAAGAAGCGCCCGAATGCGCCTGGCTGGCGAGCTTCGCC
>JABIXB010000113.1 GCA_018666805.1 Rhodospirillaceae bacterium
ACCGAGCGGACAATCGTCTTGTCGTCGACATTGTTATGCATACTCAGCACAAAGGAGCGGTCGATCTTGATCTCCTGAGCCGGCAGGCGGCGCAAATAGGCCAGGGAAGAATAACCCGTGCCGAAATCATCAATGGCAATACCGACTCCGAGTGCTGAAAGTTCGGTCACCACTTCCATTGCTTTGTCGGTATCGATCATGATCGCGGTTTCGGTGATTTCCAATATCAGGCTTTTGGGTGGCACAGCATGGAATTTCAAGCGCTCCGAAATATGCTCGGGAAGGCGCCCATCGTGCAGGGCGCGCGGCGATAAATTGACCGCAATGCTCAGCGGATTTCCATTCTCGCGCCAAATTCGCGCCTGCGCCAACGCCTTATCGAGAACCGCGAGCGTGAGGCTGTTGATCAGGCCTGTGCGCTCGACCAGCGGAATAAAATTATCGGGATAAATCAATCCTTGTTCGGGATGGTCCCAGCGCACCAGCGCTTCCGCGCCAATCACCCGGCCATCCTTCATCGCCACTTTCGGCTGGTAATGGAGGATCAGTTCATTCTTGTCTATCGCCTCGCGAACATCTCCCGCCAGCATTACCGGGCCAACCGGCGCCTGATGTTTTTCCGGTTCGCACGCGACAAAACCGCCACCGGACCGTTTGGCCTCTTCCATGGCGAGCAATGCCAGGCTGACGATCCCTTTCTCGTCCATGCCATTGTCGGGAAAGACCGATATTCCGATACTGACACCAAGGATCAAACGATGGCCGTTTAGCTCTATTGGCGCTTCCACGGCGGCGGCAATTTTTTGCGCCACCACGATCGCGCCATCGGCTGTTGTTGCGGTCGGCAATACGATGCCGAATTCATTTCCGCCAAGCCGCGCCGCCGAATCCGAATCGCGCAATACATGGGAAATTCGTTTCGCCACCTCGCGGAGGACATTGTCGCCAGCCTGATGACCGAGGCTGTCATTCACGTCCTTGAAGGCATTGACGTCGAGAACGAGCAAGGGAAGCTTGCGTTTTTCGCGCCGGGCAATGGCGATGAAGCTGGACAGTTGATCGTAGAACAGGGTGCGGTTGGCCAAGCCGGTTAGGGAATCGTAGCTGGTCAGACGTTCCAAATCCTGGTTGACCTGATCAAGCTGGGAAGTCAGGCGGCCGAGATTCTCATGCGATTCGGTAAGCTCGGCTTCCAACGCCGTTAGCCGCGATTTGGAAATATCGACGGCGCCGCGTTCGAATTGGTTACGAGAAGTTTCCAAGCGCTTGATCCAGATTCTTACCGCCAACAATATTGCGGACGGTTATACGAGTGGTCACCGAGCTTCCGACGGAATGGTGGCCCGGCAAAAATTCTCATAATAGATTACGGACAAACGCCTAATCGTTCGTTAAGCAAGACGGCGCCAACGTTTCATATTTGCTGCCGCATCAGCGGCGCGGTGCGGGGAGATTGATCTATGTTATTATTTTCTTAACGCTGCGTGAATCTTCTCTATCTGTTTGTATTCTCTACTTTAACCCCGGAGCGCCGCCAATTGATCGCCATAACCGGCCGGGTCTACCCTGATATCGATAAGCCCCGCCCCTTCATGGGCCAGCGCAGCGTCGATTGTGGCGAGCAAGGGCCCGTCCCGCTCAACCGTCCAGGCGCGGCAACCCAAGCCGCTCGCCGCCGCGGCAAAATCTATCGCCGGATAGCGCACGCCGACGGGCTGTTGTTGGCGGCGCTGCTGTTTTACATCGATCAAGGATAGGGCGGCATCGTTTAAAACCACGACGGTTAAGCGGCAGCCGAGGCGGGCCGCGGTGGAGAGCTCGGCCAGACACATCATCAGGCCGCCATCTCCGGTGAACGCCACCACGCGGCGTTCGGGCGTCACCAGCGCGGCGGCAATTGCCGCCGGAAGGGCAAACCCCATGGTTGAGAGGCCGGTGGATTTGAGCACCGATTTCGCCTGCCGGGCCTCTATTTTAGCCATGGCGGAAATCATGTGGGCGCCGGCATCGACGGTGAAGCAGATATCCTCACCCGCTGCGGCAGTGGCGGCAGTGGCGGCAATGACCGCATCGACAACGTCCTCGGCAGTGTGGCCGTTGCCGCCCTTAAGCCGCGCGCGTTGCCGCAGGTTTCCGCGCAGCGCGGCGATCTCGTCACCGCTCCAGACCGACGGGGCAGAAGCGGCGGCAAGTAAATCGACCGTCTGCGGCAACGGGCCCGACAGCACCACCGCCGGCGGCACGGGATATTCCAATCCAGCAACATCGGAGAGCACCAGAAGCGGCGCCGCATAGCGCCAGGCGACGGGAATCAATTCGACCGGATCCACGCCGGCCCAGATGATCAGATCGGCGCGCTGCAGCGCCTCCCCTTCCCCGTCGGCGCCGGTAAAATGGCCGAGCATTTGCGCGTGCCCATCCGCCACCACGCCCTTGGCTTTGTAGGTGGTCAATAGAGGACAACCCAAGCGCTCCGCCAGGCGCCGCAATTCAGCGCCGCTGTCGGGCGATGCGGCCTGTAATCCGATTAGCAGCACCGGATACCGGCTGTCGGCAAGAAGAGCGTTGGCCGCTTCCTGGGCGGCCGGGTCATCGCTTGTACCCACCGCCTGAGAATCAGCCGCCACCTTCTGTTGCGCCATATTTGAAATCGGCATGACAGCCTGCCCGGCATCGCTGCCTGAGAGTTCGACCAGCACCGGCCCCTGCGGCTTGCGCTGCACCAGGGAAACAAGATCGGCGAACTGCGCCACGCCATTCTCGGGCGTGACGCGGCGGCACGCCTTGGCGATCGGCTTGAAAAGCGCCTGCAAATCAAAAACCTGATGCGGCGGGATCGCCTCGCCCTCTTCGCGCGCATCGGCGATCAAGATCAAGGGCGCCCGTTCCAGGTGGGCATAGGCAACGCCATTGACGGCGCTCGCGGCGCCCGGGCCAATGGCGGTCAGAACGACGCCGGGCGCGCCCGTTAGTTCGCCAACCACCGCCGCCGCAATTGCCGCCGATGTTTCGCCGCGGCAAAGGATGAAGTGCAGGCCAGCCTGGTCGGCGGCGGCGATTAAATCGAGGCTCGAGCCACCACCTGGCACACCAAACAAAAACTTAACGCCATGGGATTTCAGCGTGGCGATCATCGCCTCGGCCAGCGTCATCTATGTCTCGCCGGCCGCCGCGGCCATGCCGCAATAGCGTTACTTGTCATTTTTCTTTCGAATCTCCTCCGCCCGGGCGCGATGTTTCTTGGCCTCCTTGCTGCGGCCGGTCGCGGCCAAGAATGACGCATAACGCTCCAAAGCGCGAACGATTCCCATGTGTTTACGTCCGAGCGCACGTTCGTAGGTCTTCAGCGCCCGCTTAAAGTGAAATTCGGCAGCGCTGTCGCGCCCGAGACGATGATAGAGCTGGGCCAGCTTGGTGAGACTGTCACCGACCTCGCGGTGATCCGGCCCGAGTGCCGTTTCGCGCACAGCGAGGGCACGCTGAAAGTAAAACTCCGCCTCCTGATAATCCTCCTGCGCCTGATAGAGCGAGGCCAAATTATTATAGTATTTGGCAATTTTTATATCGTTTGGGCCGAGCGCCATCTTGATCGCCTCAAGCGCGCGCTTATAGAGAAACTCGGCCGAAAACAGCTTTCCCTGGCCATGAAAGAGCACAGCCAGCCGATTCAGACTGGCCGCCACATCCGGATGGTTGGAGCCAAGCGCCTGCTCGCGGATCGATAGCGACCGTTCGTAAAAGCCCTCGGCCTCGGCAAATTTGTTTTGCGCTTTATAAAGGCCGGCGAGGTTGTCGAGCAGGATCGCGACCTTGGGGTTTTCAGCGCCGAACATGGCCTTACCGATCGACAAGGCCTTTTCGGCAAAAGGCACCGCCTCTTCCAATTTTCCCTGGGCGCGCAAATCCTTCGATTGGGTAATTGCCTCGGCCAGTTCGCGCTCTTGACTCCACACGGGAGCGGACCAAACAAGCCCGACGAGCAAGAATATGACGAGCCAGCCCGATGCTCTCAATTTCAATCTCCATCTCCCGACAAAAAATACACCTATTCCCCGGTCATCCTACGGACTACCCGCCCGGGCATAAATTATTGGTTGTTTACGTCGTGCTCTTGCTTGTTCCAATAATCCTTGGCCAGGGTGGCACAAAGACCCAATTCATGCACCAGCACTTCGCGGTTGGTCGGCAAAATAAGCACACAATCGATGCCTGATTCGCCCGATTCAGCCGCTTTGGCGTAGCTCTTACGCATGCGCAACGTCTCCTCTCGATTCACCCCGACGCTGGCGCAACCACCTGATTGCCAAGGCGAATCAATGATACCCTCGCAAATATTCTTGAGCTCCTCGGCATCCACGGCGAAATAAACCAGGACCGTCTTACCCTTAAGCTCGGCATATTCACCCTCATAGGGTTTGATCAGCACAATCTGGGCATCGCAGGCCGCGCCGATAAGGAGTATGGCGGCGAGCGGGACGGCCCAGGCAGCGCGCCTGAAACGCCTCAACTTCAGAGCAAATGGCATATCCCGCCCCTTCATTTTTTTGCAGCACAATTGGCGCGCTGATTGTATAACCCCGAGGTCTAAAATCCACGACCAAGGGTAATGACCAAGTGAGCGAGAAGAAGAAGAGCAGCGGCGCCAAGGCTTCGAAGTCAAAATCATCCTCCGATGCCAAGCCGGCCGCTACAGAAACGAAATCGACCAAGGGCAGCGAATCCGCAGCCGATAAAGCAGCCGATAAATCTGATAGCGCTGCCGACAAGTCGACCGATTCCAGCGCTGAGAATTCCAGCGCCGAGAAATCCGGCGAGTCCGGCGGCGAGAAATCCAGCGAGTCCGGCGGCGGCAAGTCGCAAAAAGAGACGATGTCCTCGGGCGACGTGCATTACGGCTATTTCTCCAGCGTCCGCACACCGGCCTACCGCAAGGGCTGGGACGATATATTCGGCAAGGAGACGAAAACCAACAGCGCGGGCAAGAAAAAGGCGAACGGCAAAACACGCAACAACAAGCGGGCAAGAATCAAGGCGCCGCTCGCGCTCGAACTCGATATCAACGAACTGCCCGAAGACTTACGCGCCGCGCTCGACGACGAAATTCGCCGCCAAACCAAACGCCGACGGATCAATTACGACAAGCTGAACGCCGCCGGCGCAGTGCGCTGGAACATCAACTGCGAAATCAAGCGCTAAGCGGAAAATTACGCCGCACAAGCGCTATGACAAGAAATTGGAGTGATGGTGGGCGCAGCTGGGATTGAACCAGCGACCCCTACGATGTCAACGTAGTGCTCTCCCGCTGAGCTATGCGCCCGTTAGCTTTCGATTAGCATCTGAGGGGTATTGGAGGCAAGCCCCTCTCGTCCTCGCCGTCCTTCTACGCCACGGCGAGGACGCGGTCGATTTCATCGACCAGGGTACGGAGATGAAAAGGCTTGGAGAGAACCTTGGCCTCGGCCTGCTGCGAGGCGTGGTTGTTGAGCGAAACAGCGGCAAAGCCGGTGATGAATATAACTTTCGTATCGGGTGTTTCGACGCTGATACGGCGCGCCAGTTCCAGGCCATCCATGCCGGGCATGACAATATCGGTCACCAACAGATCGAATTCTCCGTCCTCGATATGCGGCAAAGCCTCAAAGCCGTCACTGACCGAGCACACCTCATGACCAACCCGGCTCAGCGCTTTGGTTAAAAATGCGCGCATGGATTCGTCATCTTCCGCGAGAAGAATCTTTGCCACCTTAGCTCCATTTTCTGGCTGTACCGTGCGTCCTATACGGTGCGCCATAGCTCTTAATATGATGTTAAAAGACAGCCCGTCACAGGGCAAATTAATGCCATAACCTATCCGCATCTTTGCCCCGGCCCGGGCGCCCGGACAAGCACCGTCAATCACCGTGACAGACCCTGCAATATAGTCTACACCCGCGATCATGAAGGGGAAGGACGCCGTGCTTGATTCGCACGCGAATGGCAAGATTATCCGCCGCCGCGTCGGCGACGCCGTGGCGCTGGTGCTGCCCGAACAGCAAACCGCGCCGCTGATTTTTTCCTCACCCCATAGCGGCAGCAACTATAAGCAGGAATTTATCGATGCCTCGCGCCTCAATGCATTTGATTTGCGCCGCTCCGAGGACAGCTATGTGAACGAGCTGTTTGAGTTCGCGCCTTATCACGGTGCGCCGCTCCTCCATGCGCTCTTTCCGCGCGCCTATATCGACCCCAACCGTGAGCCCTATGAACTCGATCCGGAGATGTTTCACGATCCCCTGCCGGCACATGTGAAGACCCGCTCCGACCGGGTGCGTGCCGGCTTTGGTACCATTGCCCGGGTGGTCGCCAATGGCGCGGAGATCTACCGCGACAAAATGTATTTTTCCGATGCCGAGGCACGCGTCGAGGCCTATTACGAACCCTATCATGCGACATTGCGCCGCCTGGTCGACGAAACCCATGCACAATTCGGCTTTGCGATATTGTTCGATTGCCATTCCATGCCGTCGATCGGCGGGCCGAACGACCGCGATGCCGGGCGCCCGCGCGCCGATATTGTGCTCGGTGACCGTTTCGGCACCGCCTGTGCGGCAAAAGTTACCGACCGTGCGGAGGCGGCTCTCAGCGGGCTTGGCTTCCGCGTCGCCCGCAATGACCCCTATGCCGGCGCGCACACGACCTCCCATTACGGCCGCCCGGGCGATGGCGTTCACGCCGTGCAGATTGAGATCAACCGCTCGCTTTATATGGTGGAAGCGCAATATTCGCGTTCACGCGGGCATGCCGCGTTTACCGAGCGTATGGGGCAATTCGTCCGCGCCATGGCCGAAATCGACTGGCGCGCGCTCGCTTAAACAGCACGTATTGGGCGGGCCAACCGGGCTGAGAAGAAAGGCCGCGCCTAAACGGCGCGGCCCGAAGTATTGGGGGGTAACGCCCAGAGAGGGCATACGATCCTAATTTATTAAAATTATTTCGGACCGCGTCGGAATTCTCTGCCTCGGTGCCGCCATTAGCAATCGCAATCCGGGAAATATCGTTTTATTTCAACCAACTGCGACAATAAGACGCACATTTATTATGGTTAATAGTTAACGCGCCGGTGAAATCGTGTCGGCGTAGGCCGCCCCATTGGCACGCTAATTGCTTTTATTTCAAGCAATATGATTAATTTAACCTTGATTCGTATCGCTGCCGGCGCGGCAGTTGCTTTGGCCACCCTGTCGCTTGCGCTATCGCAGGCCTGGGCGGAGCAAAAAATCATGCCGGCCAGCGGCAACATTTGTGAGCGCCACATTGCCGAGGCGGAAAGGACGCTTGATATCCCAAGCCAGCTTCTGCTCGCCATCAGCCTCGTCGAATCAGGTGTCTGGGACGCGGAGCGCGCGCGCAGCACACCCAGGCCGTGGACAATCTATGCGGAAAAGCGCGGCCGGCGCTTCGACGGCAAAGCCACTGCCCTGGCCGAGGTCCGGCAATTGCTCGATCATGGCGTGCGCAACATTGATGTCGGCTGCATGCAGGTCAATCTTCATTACCATGGCAAAGCGTTCGATAGCCTGGAAGAAGCGCTCGATCCGGCGCACAATGTGGCCTATGCGGCACTGCTTTTGAAAAGCCTTTATCGCGATGCGCACTCGTGGAGTACGGCCATCGCACGCTATCATTCCTGGACACCAAAACTGGCGCGTATCTACCACGCCAAGGTCAAGGACGCCTGGGCAGCAGCGCGCCGCTCGGCCTATGAGGATCGCCGCCTGGCGAGCCAGGAGGCCTATCAGGCACGCCGCTCCGCACAGGCCGAGCGAAAGCGCCAGAGTGTCCTGAAGCGTCTGGAACGGGCCAGTTAAACGCTTTCCCTACACCTAGAGCAGTTCACGTTCGCATGCGTTCACGCGAACTAGTCTATCTCTCTGAAATTGAGGCAAATCGTCGTCGCAGGTGATTCCACCTGCTCGAGATTTGCTCTAACAAAATTTACGGCCGCACGCCGACGCCTAATCCGTGCCGTCGCTTTCAGCTGCAAGGCGGTCGCGCAGATCGCGCTTCATCACCTTGCCATAATTATTTTTCGGCAAACTGGTCTCGAAAAAATATTGCTTGGGCCGTTTGAAGCGCGCGATGTTATCCAGGCAGAGCGCGTCCAACGCCTCGGCTGCCACGTTGGCGCCCTCGCGCCGCACCACAAACGCGACAACCTCCTCGCCCCACTCCGGGTGCGGCCGGCCGACGACCGAGGCCTCGCGAACCTCGTCATGGCGCAGCAACACTTCCTCAATTTCACGTGGATAAATATTCGTGCCGCCCGAAATAATCATGTCCTTGGAGCGGTCCATCAGGGTGAGGAAGCCATCCTCATCGACGCTGCCAACATCACCGGTATGCAGCCAGCCGCCGCGCAGCGCCGCTGCCGTCGCCTCCGGGTCCTGCCAATAGCCTATCATGACGATATCGCCGCGCACCACCACCTCGCCGGCCTCACCGGTTGGCAGCGCCTTGTCATTCTCATCGACGACACGAAATTCCAAATCGGTGCGCGCTATTCCGGCCGATGCGATGCGCTCGGCATAGCGCGGATGTGCGCGGTCCGCGTAAAATTCGCGCGACAGATAGCTAATGTTCATCGGCGCTTCACCCTGGCCATAAATCTGCTCCAGTTTAGAGCCGAAAATACGCAACGCCTGCTCGACATCGGCGACATACATCGGCGCACCGCCATAGTAGAGCAGCTTTAGGTTTGTCGTATCGGCGTCCGCCATGGCGGGGCTGTTCATCATCCGAACAATCATGGTGGGCGCGCCAAAGAGGGTGACACCCGAATAATGCGGGATCAGTCCAAGCACTTCCGCCGCATCGAAACCGCCGCTTTCCGGGATAATATTATTGGCCGCTTTGGCGATGTGCGGCAGGGCGTAAAGCCCCGAACCATGCGACAGCGGTGCGGCATGCATGACACTGTCGTGGCTGCTTATGGGATCCATATCGGCAAAATAGCTGAGCGTCATAACCAAAAGATTCCGGTGGCTGAGCGTCGCGCCCTTGGGCCGCCCGGTGGTGCCGCTGGTGTAGAACAACCAGGCTGGGTCTTCAGGTGCGCGTTCAGCATAAGCCATGGTATCGCCGCTTTTGAGCGCGCGGTAGGTGTCGCTATCGGCTGAAATGACGAACTCCAGAAGAGTAACATCAGCGCTCAATTCCTCAATCGCCGGCGCCAGTTCAGGGCTGGTAAAGCAGGCTCGCGAGCCCGAATTTTCAAATATATAGGCTAATTCGGATGGATGAAGCTTGGCGTTTACCGGCACGGCAACCAATCCGGCATACCATATGGCAAACAGGCATTCTAAAAATTCCGGCCGGTTGGACATCGCAATTGCCACCCGCTCACCGCTCTTAAGGCCATAGCGGCCCTTGAGCGCATGCGCGATCGCGCCGGACGCATGATGAAAATTTGCATAGTCCGACCAGGGCTCCACCCCCGATGCAATGGCCGGCCGCTCTGGAAAGCTAAGGGCCGCCTTGGCCAACAGCGCTGCAATATTCATGTTCGCCTCCCCCCAGAGAGCACCGCACCCCGTCGCGCGGCAATTTTCCCAATTCCTGATCTCTATAAATAGAAACGGCGCGGAGGGCTATCTTAATGCCGCTCCGCGCCGTGTGTAGGCTTCTCTGCACCGACTGGTGGCGCACAGTTCTAAAGTTCTAGAACTGCCCTTCTTGGACTGTAAAGCCCCCGTTCTATGTACCACTTCCAGATAGAGTCTCGGGCACTGGTGGACGCATGTTCAGAGCCTGATGCGGGCGGATGTGATTGTACTGTTTCAGCCAGGTTTCGATGACGACCT
>JABIXB010000114.1 GCA_018666805.1 Rhodospirillaceae bacterium
CTTAGATACTCGGCCCAGATTTCCTTTTGCCCGTCGCCGAGATAGCGCAGATAGGGCCAGGAAAAGATGCCGGTGTCGTGCAGATCGTCGAAGCGGATTCTGACGGCGTAATTGCCGACCGGCTCAACCTCGTGGATGCCGACTTCGCGCCGGCCGGCGACGATGGTTTTGCCCTCGCCGTGTCCCATCACTTCGGCGGAAGGGCTTTCGACGCGCAAATATTCGGCGGGAAAATGAAAACAGGCGCCATCGTCGAAATCGACTTCAAGCGCTTTCTCGGCGCTCTTGTAGCGAATCTCGGTTGGCCAGTGGACCGTCTTGTGTGGCGAAGCCATGTGCTCAAGCCTAGTCGTTATCGAGGGTACGAGCCTCGTCCGGCAACATGATCGGGATGCCGTCGCGGATCGGGTAGGCAAGTTTGGCCTTGTCGCTGATCAGTTCCTGGTTTTCCGCATCATAGCGCAGCGGCTCCTTACTGACCGGGCAAACAAGAATTTCCAAGAGCTTGGGGTCGACTCCGGCGCTTGTGTCGTTCATGTCCTCAACTCCTTGGTTGCGCGCATCCGGCTTTATTGCGGGGCATCGGAGCCCTCCATACCGTCGCGCTCATGTGCCGCCATTTCGAGCAGCGCCTGAAACATGGCGCTGCGCTCCTTGGTCTCGCGGCATTCCAGCAACGCCTGCTTTTCGCTCGGCCCAAACGGACAGGCCATGGCAAGGCTGGTCATCAGATCTTCGTTACACAATTCATCGATCGCCGACCAATCGGCGCTCATGCCGCGCGCCTCGAAAAAAATTCTCAACGCAGCGATTAAATTATCTCTATCCAGCGCCATGGCATTGTCGCGGATGAGGTCGCATTCATAGGGTTGATAGCGCGCCCGGACGCGGCGGTACGCGACCTCTTCGCTCGGTAGTTCCTGCACCACTTCAAAGCGGCAGAGGCCGGTTAGGGTAATCAGAATCCGGTTGTCTTCTGTTTCCTCGAATTCGGTGATCTGCCCGGCGCAGCCGGTCTCATAGGTTTCCGGTTTGAGGTCGCGGCAATGGGGGTCGGTCGGCTGAATCATGCCGATGATACGGTTTGATGACATCGCGTCCTCGGTCATCTCGAGATAACGCGGCTCGAAAATATTGAGCGGCAGACGCCCACCCGGCAACAGCAGCACGCCGGCGAGCGGGAATATGGGAATGGTCGCGGGCAAATCGTCCGTCGTCCATTGACTGAGTTCCTGCGCCATTGCGTTAAACCGTGCAGTGAACCGTTAAGCGAACAGAATTGCCGACAGCTTCCGCCTGCCGCTGGCCGAGAGTTCATGCGTGGGGCCGAGGGCCTGGAACACCTGCAGCAACATCTGGCGTGCCGCTTCCTCGTTCCACGTCCGTTCGCGGCGCACGATTTCGAGCAATTCGTCGATCGCCTCTTCGTTGCGCTGGGCGGCATAATGCGCCGTGGCCAAATCGTAACGCGCCTGATGGTCGTTCTCATTGGCCGCGAGGCGGGCACGCAGCTCCGCCTCATCGCCGGATTCCTCGGAACGCTCGGCCAATTCCAACGCTGCGCGCGCGCCTTCAATATCGGCATGTTTGGCAAGTTTTTCATCGACCGAATCGAGAATCTCGCGGGCGCCCGGCGCATCGCCGAGGCCAATCATGCAGCGCGCCATGCCGGCGATGGCGCCAACCTCGTCCGGCGCGTGCTTCAGTACTTGCGAGTAGATATTGGCGGCGCTGTTGAAATCATCCGCTTCCAACGCCTGGGCGGCCTGCTCCATCGCCTGCTCGACCGGCGTTGGGCCGATCGGCCCGGACAGGCGCTCGACAAATGTTTTGATCTGGCTTTCGGTTTGCGCGCCGACAAAGCCATCCACTGGCTGGCCGTTCTTGAAGGCGAACACGGCAGGGATCGACTGGATGCGCATCTGCATCGCGATCTCCTGGTTTTGGTCGATATCGACCTTGACCAGCTTGACCTTGCCACCCGCCGCATTGACCACTTTTTCCAGCAGCGGCCCGAGGGTCTTGCACGGCTCGCACCAGGGCGCCCAGAAATCGACAACGACCGGCACTTCCATCGACGCGTCGACAACGTCGGCGACGAAGGTCTCGGTGTTGCTGTCCACCACGGCGCCGGCGCCAGCCATATCCTGTCCGATTAACTCATCCATGCCTGCTCCAATATCTATCGGCTAGCCGTTGTTAGCGCTATTTCGGCGGCGATGCAATTACGCCGCATCTGCATCCGATGACGGAATTTCGAGGTCGCGCGCCGAGTGGCCGCAGGCGCTGATAAAACGGCGCAAATCGGCCGGCGCGATCGCTGTCGTCGCATCGTTGCGCAAGGGGTGATAATTGAGCAAATCCGCCGCCATCATCTCAACATCGAGAATCACCTGCACGCGCTGTTCGCTGTCGTTGATCAGGCCGAACGGCGTCACTGCGCCGGGAATAACGCCGAGCACCTCCATCAGCAGCTCGGCCTTGCCGAACGAGAGCCGCGCCGCGCCCATGGCCTTTTGCAGCGCCTTGATATTGACCTCGCGCCCATCCAGGGTGACGACGAGCCAGAGCTGGCCTTTCTTGTCCTTGAGGAACAGATTCTTGCAATGTGCGCCGGGCAGATGGCCGCAATGGCGCTGCGCCTCCTCGACGGTAAACACGGCCGGGTGTTCGTGCGTTTGGTGCGCGATGCCGAGTTCCTGCAAACGTTTGACTAAATCGTCACTTTCTAAAGCCATAAATCGTTCCATTTTAAACGGTTAACAAATTTGCCGGGTATGATAGCACCGTTTTTCGACAGGGGGCTTGAATGCGCGCCAGCTTAACGTAATATCCCCCTCAAGCCGAACATGGCTGGGACGCGGGCGTAGCTCAGGGGTAGAGCGCAACCTTGCCAAGGTTGAAGTCGTGAGTTCGAATCTCATCGCCCGCTCCATTTTTTTCCGGGGCTTAGCCGTATAGGGCTGAGCCCTTTTTTATTTTCCGAGAGCCAGCCGGAGAAAACATGATGCCGTCCGGACCGATTGAATTGTCGCGCAATCAGGCGTTTATCAATGGGGTGTGGTGCGGCGCGGACGATGGCGCCAGTTTCGCCGTTTTGAATCCGGCGACGGGCGAGCAATTGGC
>JABIXB010000115.1 GCA_018666805.1 Rhodospirillaceae bacterium
CCTGCGCAGGGAAGTTCTCAATGCTGAGTGGTTCAGTTCAGTCAGACAGGCTGAGGTTGTCATCAAAACTTGGCTGAAACAGTACAATCATATCCGCCCGCATCAGGCTCTGAACATGCGTCCACCAGTGCCCGAGACTCTATCTGGAAGTGGTACATAGAACGGGGGCTTTACACGCGTCTGCCTGAAGTAAGACTGAATGGCGATAAAATTGAAATAACCGGACAGGCGGGGCAGCGCAATTCATTCCGGCGATGTATCGATTTCGACGATCAGGGCATAACATATTGAAACAAATAACAAAAACTGGCGGAGGGGGTGGGATTCGAACCCACGGTACGCTCGCGCGTACAACGGTTTTCGAGACCGCCCCGTTCGACCACTCCGGCACCCCTCCGCACGGGCCCAGCGAGACGAATGACTTCATAGACTACTGGCTTGGCAGCGGCAAGCGGACTCGGGCGTATTTGCTTAAAAAGGCAGCGAAATCAGAGCGCCTATTGTTGACAGCGCGGCCAGTCGCGCTATAGTGCCGCGCCGAGGCTGGAAGAGCCTTAAACAACATTAGTTCCGGAACGAGAAAGCCATGTTCGCTGTTATTAAAACCGGCGGGAAGCAATACCGTGTTTCGCCGCAGGATATCATTCGTGTCGAGCGGCTTTCTTCGCCTGCCGGCGAAGTCGTTGAGTTGACCGATGTTCTCGCCATGAGCCGCGAGGATGGCGTCAAGTTGGGCCAGCCCCTGGTTGAGGGTGCGCGCGTTGCCGCCACCGTGCTTGAGCATTGCCGCGACGACAAGATCATCGTTTTCCGCAAACAACGGCGCAAAAATTACCGCCGCACCAAAGGCCACCGCCAGCATCAAACGGTGCTCAGAATAGAAGAAATTCTGGCCGAAGGCGAAAAGCACACCCCGGTAAAGCCAGCGAGCGAAAAGAAGCCCGCCAAGAAGAAAGCAGCGCCGAAAAAAGCCGCCGCAAAGAAGCCGGCAGCGAAAAAGAAAGCGCCGGAAGCGGAAGCCGCGGACACGAAAGATAAAGACAGTTCCAGTGCTGAGGAGAAGTCGTAATGGCGCATAAAAAGGCAGGTGGCAGCTCACGCAACGGCCGCGATACAGCGGGCCGGCGCCTTGGCATCAAGAAATATGGCGGCGAGGCTGTGCTTCCCGGCAATATTATCGCACGCCAGCGCGGCACCAAATGGCATCCCGGCGAAAATGTCGGCATGGGCCGCGACCACACCCTGTTCGCGCTCGCCGAGGGGCGTATTAAATTTGCCCACAAGTCGGGCGGAAAAACCGTGATCGACATCGAGCCGGCGGGCTAACACCCGTTATCCCGGCGCACAACTGATAGAGGGAGCGGCGGGCCGCTCCCTTTTTTCGTTTTAGGGCCGAGTGGATTGAATCCATGCGTTTTCTAGATCAAGCCAAAATATTCGTTGCCAGCGGCGCCGGCGGCAATGGTTGCGTCGGCTTCCGGCGTGAGCGCAATGAACCGCGCGGCGGCCCCGATGGCGGCAATGGCGGGCGCGGCGGCTCTGTTGTGGTGCTCGGCGTGGCCTACCTCAACACCTTGATCGATTTTCGCTACAAGCAGCATTTCAAGGCGGCACGCGGCCGCCATGGCCAGGGCTCGCAGCGCACCGGCGCCAACGCCGACGAACTGGTTATTCCGGTGCCGCTCGGCACCCAGTTGTTTGAGGAAGATCATGAAACCCTGATTGCCGACGTTACCCGGCCCGGGCAACGCATTGTGCTTGCCGCCGGCGGCGGCGGCGGATATGGCAATTGCCATTTCAAATCCGCCACCAACCGGGCGCCACGGCGCGCCGATTCCGGCGAAGCGGGCGAGGAACGATGGGTCTGGCTGCGCCTCAAGCTGCTCGCCGATGCCGGTATCATCGGCCTGCCCAATGCCGGTAAGTCGACCTTTCTCGCCGCCGTCAGCCAGGCCAAACCGAAGATCGCCGATTATCCCTTCACCACCCTAACTCCGCAGCTCGGCGTGGTGCTGGTCGACGGCCATGATTTCGTCCTCGCCGATATTCCCGGCTTGATCGAGGGCGCGCATGAAGGCTCGGGCCTGGGCGACCGTTTTCTCGGCCATGTCGAGCGCTGCGCCGTGCTGCTTCATCTCGTCGATGGTACCGAGGAAGATCCCGCTCAGGCCTACCGCACCATCCGCGGCGAACTCGCGGCCTACGGCGAAGGTCTGGCGGAGAAGCCCGAAATTGTATTTCTCAGCAAGTGCGATGCGCTTGATGCCGATCAACGCAAAACACGGTTGAACGCGCTCGAAGCGGCTGTCGGCCAACCGGTGGCGGCGATTTCCAGTGCTTCCGGCGCGGGCGTACAAGAGGCATTGCGCGGCCTGTGGCAGGCCGTCGCGGCGAAAAAACGCGCCGCCCAGGCAGCCGAGGAAGCGCCGGTGGAGAAGCAGGTTTACGATCCCATGGTGGGGCTCAAATGAGCGGTCGGACTCAAATGACTGGCAGCCTGCAGCAATCACGCCGCCTGATCATCAAGATGGGCTCTGCCCTTTTGGTCGATGAGGAAAACGGCACCATTCACCATGCCCGTCTCAAAGGGCTGGCCGAGGATGTCGCCGCGCTGCGCGCAGGCGGCAGCGAAGTGATGATCGTCACCTCGGGCGCGATCGCCGTCGGGCGGCGCTATCTCGGCCTTGCCGAGGGCGCGCTCAAGCTCGAGGAAAAACAAGCCGCCGCCGCGTGCGGCCAGATCCGCCTGGCGCATGCCTATCAGCAGGCCCTGGCCGGGCACGATATTACGGTGGCGCAAATTCTCCTCACCATCGACGATACCGAAGAACGGCGGCGCTACCTCAATGCGCGCAACACCATCAACACCCTGTTGGCGGCGGGCGCGGTGCCGGTGATCAACGAAAACGACACCGTTGCCACGGCGGAAATCCGCTTCGGCGACAATGACCGCCTGGCGGCGCGGGTGGCGGCGATGATGAGCGCCGATACGCTTTTACTACTATCCAATATCGACGGTCTCTACAGCGCCGATCCATCGCGCGATGCCAACGCCGAGTGGATCCCCCGGGTCGAGGCGATTACGCCCGAAATCGAAGCGATGGCGGGCGCCGCCGTCTCCGCCGATGCGTCGGGCGGCATGGCAACCAAGATCGCGGCGGCGCGTATCGCAATGGCGGCGGGCTGCCATATGGTCATTGCCAAGGGCGACCTGGACCGCCCCGTCGCGGCGCTCGAAGCGGGTGCGCGCAGCACCTGGTTTGTGCCCAAGGCGACACCGCGCGCGGCGCGCAAGCAATGGATCGCCGGTAGCCTGCAACCGCGCGGCACGCTCACCATCGACGCCGGCGCCAAAGCCGCCTTGGTGGCCGGGCGCAGCCTTCTGCCGGCCGGTGTTTCCGCCGTCGAAGGGGACTTTCAGCGCGGCGAAGCGGTGACCGTAAAAGATGCCGCCGGCAGCCTTCTCGGGCGCGGCCTCAGCGCCTATTCGGCCGCCGATGCGCGCCGTATCAAGGGCCACAAAACGGGTGAAATCGAGGCCATACTCGGCTACCGTGGCCGCGATGCCATAATTCACCGCGACGATCTGGTATTGGAAGAAAGTTCGTAATATGAGCGCCGTCAAATCAGTCGAAGCGAATACCCTTGAGGCGCAAATGGCCGAGCTCGGCGCCAATGCGCGCGCTGCGGCGCATGTCCTTGCGGTCACGCCTGCGGTGCAAAAGCGGCGCGCCATCAAAGCGGCGGCGGATGCGCTTGAGGCCGCGCGTGAAACTATTGTTGCAGCCAACGAAAAAGACATGGCCCAGGCACGCGCCGCCAACCTGAACGCCGCCATGCTTGACCGCCTCGCCCTCGACACGGCACGCATTGACGGCATGATCCAAGGCCTGCGCGAAGTCGCCGCGCTCGATGATCCGGTCGGGCGAATTTTGGACGAACGCACGCGGCCCAACGGATTGCGCATTCAGCGCGTCTCGGTGCCGGTTGGCGTGATCGGCATCATTTATGAATCGCGCCCCAACGTCACCGCCGATGCCGGTGCGCTGTGCGTGATGTCAGGTAATGCCGCCATCTTGCGCTGTGGCTCGGAGAGTTTTCATTCCTCACACGCCATCGCCAGCTGCCTCAGAAGCGGCCTCAAGGCGGCAGAGCTGTCCGAGGATTGTATTCAGATTATTCCGACCACGGACCGCGCGGCGGTCGGCATCCTGCTCGCCATGGACGGCGACGTCGATATCATCGTGCCGCGCGGCGGACGCTCTTTGATCGAGCGCGTCAAGGAAGGCAGTCATATTCCCGTGCTGGCCCATCTTGACGGCATCTGCCATGTCTATGTGCATGGCTCAGCCGATCCGGACACGGCGCGCGATGTGACATTCAATGCAAAAATGCGGCGCACCGGTGTTTGCGGCGCAACCGAGACATTATTGATCGACCGCCAGGCGGCAACCATGCTGCCCGGCATACTCGCACCCCTGTTCGAAGCGGGCTGCGAAGTGCGCGGCGACGCCGAAGCCATGGCGCTCGATTCGCGCGTCGTGGCGGCAAGCGAGGTCGATTGGGACACCGAATATCTCGACGCCATCATTTCGGTGCGCGTGGTCGATGGCCTCGATCAGGCAATTGCGCATGTCAATTCGCACGGCTCGCACCATACCGACGCCATCCTCACCGAGGATGCCGCCGCCGCCGAACGTTTCCTCGATGAAGTCGATAGCGCCATCGTCGTGCTCAATGCCTCAACCCAATATGCCGATGGCGGTGAATTCGGCATGGGCGCGGAGATCGGCATCTCCAACGGCAAATTGCATGCCCGGGGGCCGGTCGGCGTCGAGCAATTGACGACCTATAAATACAAAGTCTTCGGTACGGGTCAGGTGCGCCCCTGAAACCCTTGAAACCCCTGAAGCGCCCGCCCGCCCGCCCGCGACCGGCGCCGGTGAACGATATGGCGCGGCGAAAAGGCCGGCGCATCGGCCTCTTTGGCGGCTCCTTTAACCCGGCCCATGAAGGCCATCTCCATATCAGCCTGCAGGCGATCAAACGGCTCGCACTGGATGAGCTGTGGTGGCTGGTGTCGCCGCAAAATCCGCTTAAACCCGAGCGCGGCATGGCGCCCTTCGATGAGCGCCTGGCGGCGGCGCGTCAATTGGCCCGCCACCCGGCGATTAAGGTAAGCGATTGCGAAAGGCGCTTTCACAGCCGCTACAGCGCCGATACCATCGCCCATCTTCGCCGCCATTATCCGCGCGACCATTTTGTCTGGATCATGGGCGCCGACAATCTCCGCGAATTTACCCGTTGGCGCCGTTGGCAGGACATCTTCGAGGCGCTTCCCATTGCGATATTTGACCGCCAGCCCTATGCTCAAAGCGCCTGTGCGAGCAAAGCGCTGCAACGCTTCACCGGCCAGCGACTGCCGGAGCGGGCGGCCGATGAATTGGCGTCGCTGAAGCCACCAGCCTGGATATTTCTGCATGGCCGCCTGCATGGCGCGTCGGCCAGCGCAATTCGTGATAAAGTGACAATCGAGGACAAGCAAAGAGGAGACGACAGATAGCCAAGCCGAAAAAGACCGGTTCAGCGAAAAACGACAACGCCGCCGAAGAAATGCGCCGCGTTGTCATCCAGGAACTGGAAGACGTCAAGGCCGAGGATATTGTGACCATCGGCCTGAGTGGAAAATCCGACATTGCAGATTACATGATTGTGGCCTCGGGCCGCTCGCAGCGCCAGGTCGGCGCGGCGGCGGAGCATGTGCGCAAGGCGGCCAAGGCTTTGTCTGGCCGCCCGATCGCCCTGGAAGGAATGCCAGCCTGCGACTGGGTGTTGATCGACACTGGCGATGTGATCGTCCATATCTTCCGGCCCGAAGTGCGGGAATTCTATAATCTGGAGAAGATGTGGTCGGCCGAATTGCCGCTCGATCCGATGGACGATGCCTCGGATGACGCGGGAGAGAGTGCGTTATAGCGCCAAACCCAAATAGGCCTCGAGAAACCAGCCAATGCGCGTAGCGGTGCTCGCCATCGGCCGGGCGCGCGACGACCCGGCAAAACGAGTCTATGACGAATATATGACGCGCCTGCATTGGCCGCACGAACTGAAGGAATTGCAGGAAAATAAGCCCCTGCCGGCGGCCAAACGCAAACAGCGCGAAGCGGAACTGTTGCTCCGCGCCGTGCCGGACGGGGCAACCATAGTGGCGCTCGATGGTGGTGGGCGCGCGCTATCGAGTGAGGATTTCGCCCGCCGCATCGGCGCCTGGCGCGATGACGGCGCACCCTGCCTCGCCTTTCTCCTCGGCGGCGCGGATGGCCACGGCGATGCGGTTTTAAAACGGGCGGATTTGATCCTTTCGTTCGGCCCGATGGTCTGGCCACACCTTTTGGCGCGAGCCATGTTGGCCGAGCAGTTGTGGCGTGCCGCCAGTATCCTTTCCGGCCACCCCTATCACCGGGCCTGAATTGCGGGCTTGAATTGCTTGAGTAACAGCGAGTAACACTGAGACATGGAAAAACGAAGCACCGCCCGCCCTGTTGTGTTGTGCGTGCTGGATGGCTGGGGACAGCGTAGCGAACGCGCTGATAACGCCATTGCCGAAGCACGCACCCCGGTATGGGACGCGCTGGTCGAGAAATATCCGCACGCCCTCTTAAACACCTCAGGTCTTGATGTCGGCCTGCCCGCCGGGCAGATGGGAAATTCCGAAGTCGGACACATGAATTTAGGCGCCGGGCGGGCCGTGCTGCAGGATTTGCCGCGCATCGATGCGGCCATTGCCGACGGTTCGTTGGCGCGCTCGCCCGAACTGACCGATATGATTGAGAAACTGCGGCAAAGTGGCGGGCGCTGCCATCTGATGGGTTTACTGTCGCCGGGCGGCGTACATTCGCACCAGGACCATATGGCGGCGTTGATCAATATTTTAAGCGCCGCCGGCGTGGCGGTGACCTTGCACGCCTTTCTCGATGGCCGCGATACGCCGCCTTCATCGGCAGCCGGCTTTGTCCAGCAGCTTAAGAACGACGTGGCGGGGGCAACGAATTTCTCCTTCGGCACCATTTGCGGGCGCTATTGGGCGATGGACCGCGATCAACGCTGGGAGCGGCTTGAGCGCGCCTATCTCGCCATCAGCGCGGCCAAGGGTGCAACCGCACCCAACGCCGCGAGCGCCATCGAAGCGGCCTATGCCGCAGGTGAAAGCGATGAGTTTGTCGCGCCGGTGGTGCTCACCGGCTATGCCGGCATCGCCGATGGCGACGCCATCCTGATGGCCAACTTCCGCGCCGACCGGGTGCGTCAATTACTGAGCGCATTTCTGGATCCGGCCTTTGAAGGATTTAAACGCCGGCGCAGCCATCGCTTCGCTGCCGCCCTGGGCATGAGCGAATATTCCAGCGCCCTGAATAAAATGATGACCTGTATGTTTACCCACGGCGCACTCAAGAATGTGTTGGGCGAGACCGTCTCCGCCGCCGGTTTAAAACAATTGCGCCTGGCCGAGACCGAGAAATACGCCCATGTGACGTTCTTCCTGAACGGCGGCGAAGAACGGGCCTTTGCCGGCGAAGAGCGTATTCTGGTGCCCTCGCCGAAAGTCGCGACCTATGATTTACAGCCCGAAATGTCGGCCGGCGAGGTAACCGACCGTCTGGTCGAGGCGATTCTCGGACAGACTTTCGATTTGATCGTGGTCAACTACGCCAACACCGACATGGTCGGCCACACCGGCATTATGGCTGCCGCGATAAGGGCCGTCGAAACGATTGATGCATGCCTCGGCCGGATGATGGCGGCGCTCGAGAAAACCGGCGGCGCGGCACTCATTACCGCCGATCATGGCAATGCGGAGCAAATGCGGAATTCAGCTGAGAATATCGCCCACACCGCCCATACGACCAATCCCGTACCGGCGATATTGGCCGGTGAAGGGGCGCTCGGTGGACAGTTGCGCGATGGGCTGCTCGCCGATGTGGCGCCGACGCTGCTGCAATTGATGGCGCTGCAGAAACCGCCGGAAATGACCGGCCGTTCACTTTTCGACGCGCCCGGCAGTGCAATGAGCGAGCACCGTGCGGCGCGCGCCTAAGGCTATTTTATCACTCGGCGCCTTCTGCCGTGCCGGCCTGGCCGGCCTGGTGATTGCTGCGGCGTTTGCTGCTGCCGCGAGGGCCGAGGATTCGGTGACCCTCAATATCGATAAAACCGGGGAGGCTCTCAGCCAAACCGAGAACGCACTCGACCAGAGCCGGCGCGCCACCGCTAAGCTCGGCGCGCAAGTAACCGAGATCAGGCTGGAGGTTCTGCGTATTCGCCGTGAGCTGGTCGCTGGCGCCGCCGAAGCGCAGGATATGGAGGCGCGCATCAGCGCGCTGGAAGATAATCTGCAAGAGCTCACCCGGCGCCGTGGCGATAAACGCCAAGCCTTGGCGCGGCGCCGCGATGAGCTCACCCAAACCTTTGCCGCGCTGCAGCGTATCAGCCGCACGCCGCCCGACCTGCTGATATTCATGCCGGCATCGGTGCAGGATATTTCCCGCGCCCGGCTCCTGCTCCGCGCCGTCGCCGGAGAACTCGACACGCGCACCGCCTCGCTTGGCGATGAACTTCTCGATTTGGCGCGGATGGGCGATGAAATCTCCATCCAGCGCGAATTGATCGATATTGAGATCGGTCACCTGGAGGCACAGCGGCGGCGCCTCGGTGTTTTGTTGTCGCGCAAGACCGAGACACAGAATCGGACGGAAGCACAACATGACCGCGCCGAAACCCTGGTCAGCCGCCTGGCGGACGAAGCGGAAACCTTGCAAGACTTGTTGGGCCGGTTGGAACAGCAACGCTTTACCCGGCCGGAGCGGGAAATCGAATTATATCAGGTGCCCGCGCCCGAACAGGCTGCCAATGACGAACTTGTGCAAGAGGGTATTACGCCTGTTGAGAGCGTACGCAGCGTAACCCTACCGCTCGCACCTTTACCCGCCCCTGCCGAACAAACGGAAAACACATCTGAAGTCATTGTCTCGCTCGCGGATGACGCGCCAGCGGTGCCGGCGACCGGCACTGACACGGACAGCGAAAACAGTGAAAACAGCGAAATCGGGCCGCTGGCGGCGCTGGCGCCGACGCGCCCGCCGGTGAGCGCTTCACGCGGCGCCTTTGCCATGCCGGCACGCGGCCAATTGGTCAGCCGTTTCGATGAAACCACGGCGCTTGGCCTCTCGACCAAGGGAATTATCATCGAGACACGGGCCAGCGCGCAAATTGTGGCGCCCTTCGATGGCCGCATCGCTTTTGCCGGCCCTTTTCGCGAATATGGCCTGCTCTTGATCATAGACCATGGCGAGGGATATCATACGCTGCTAGCAGGTATGGGACGGATCGACGCCTTGCTGGACCAGCAAGTGCTGGCGGGTGAGCCGGTTGGCGTGATGGATTCGTCCAATAGTGATAAGCCGCGACTTTATGTAGAGTTGCGCAAGAGGGGTCATCCGATTAATCCGCTGCCATGGTTGGCGGCCGAAAGCATCAAGGTAAGTGGTTGATATGCATAGTCGATTATTGGCCGGTCTGACCGGTTTGGTATTGTTTGTTTTTCCGCTCACACTGCATGCGGAAAATAATGAGACATACCGGCAATTGAATTTGTTCGGCGATGTGTTCGAGCGCGTCCGCGCCGATTATGTCGAAGAGGTGAGCGATACCGAGCTGATCGAGGCGGCGATCAATGGCATGCTGAGTTCGCTTGATCCGCATTCGCGCTACCTCAACGCCAAGAGTTTTCAGGATATGCAGACTCAGACGCGCGGCGAGTTCGGCGGCCTCGGGATCGAAGTGACGATGGACAGTAACGGCTTCGTCAAGGTCATCACACCGATTGACGATACGCCGGCCCAGCGCGCCGGCCTGCAGCCGGGCGATTTCGTCACCCATTTGGACGGCGAGCCGATCCTCGGGCTGACATTGGCCGAAGCGGTTGAGAAAATGCGCGGCCCGATCGATTCCGGCATTGTTCTGACCATCCAACGGCCCGGCGCCGAAGCGCCGATGGATGTCGAAATTATTCGCGCCGTAATCACCATCCGTTCGGTGCGCACCCATATGGAAGGCGATGATGTCGCCTATGTGCGGATATCCTCCTTCTCCGAAAAGACGACGCGGGAATTGGAAGCAGCGGTCGAAAAATATTACGAGGAGTATGGTGAAACCTTGAAAGGCCTGGTGCTGGATTTGCGCAACAATCCCGGCGGTCTGTTGGATCAGGCGGTTTCGGTCTCCGATTCATTTCTCATCCAGGGTGAGATCGTCTCTACCCGCGGGCGGCGGGCGGATTCGATTCAGCGCTTCAACGCCAAATCCGGCGACCTGATCGACGGCATGCCGATGATCGTATTGATCAATGGCGGTTCCGCCTCGGCCTCGGAGATCGTTGCCGGCGCGTTGCAGGATCATCACCGCGCGATCATCCTTGGCACCCGCTCGTTCGGCAAGGCATCGGTGCAAACCGTCATTCCGCTCGGCGGGCACGGCGCCATGCGCCTCACGACGGCGCGCTATTACACGCCGTCCGGCACATCCATTCAGGCGCGCGGCATCCATCCCGATATCGCGGTCGAGCAGGCCAAGGTCGAGCGCGTCAACCAAGGCCGTCGCAGGAGCGAAGCAGACCTACGCGGCAGCCTGACCAACGAACAGGATGACAAGCAGGGCGACGCAGCCGATGCACCGGCGGAAGGTGAAGCGAAGAAGACAGAACCAGCCGCAGAAAAATCTGACAAATCCACGGCGCAGGATGATTACCAGTTGGCACGTGCCCTGGATTTGCTGCGCGGACTGCAACTATTGTCGAGTACGGTTGTTAATTAATACCTTGGATGACAACCGTGACCGGCCGAGGAGGGTAACCTCTCCGTTTTGAGCGATCCGTCTGAGCAACCTCCCGAGGAACGCGGTGAAGGCCGTCCGGTAAAGCGGCGCCCGAAACGTTCCGTCAGCCCGCCGGCATTCGCTGCGGTGCTGCTTGCATTGGCTATCGGCGGGGTGTTGGCATGGCTCGCGGTGAGCGCCGATAAGTCGGCACTGCCAACCGAAGAAGCGATAAATGCCACCCTGACCGTTGACCTGGGAGATGAAGATTCCGAGGCGCCGCCCGAGCATGAAGACGCCGAGGATGAGGCCGACAGCGCGGCTAAAAGCGAGCCTCCTCAATCGGACGAGCACGAAGCGAAGACCGAGACGGCGCATGATGCGGCCGTGCCCTCTGCCAAATCCGCCGCCGATCATGCGGCCACAGCGGAAGAAGACGAACAGCACGGCGCAAAAGAAGACACGACGGCGACGCTGAAAATTCCGCTCGTCGCGCCGCGTACCATCAAGGAAGTTGTTGCGCTGGCATTGCCGGACCCGACACTGCTACAGGAAACCAGCCGCGGCGCCTTGCCGATTATTGGCCCCGATGGCCGCGAACCGTGGCGCGAATATGGCCGTAAGATGCCGCCGGCCGGCGACATGCCGCGCCTCGCCATCATCGTGACCGGCCTTGGCCTGTCGAGCGCCGCGACCGAGACCGCAATCAAGCTCGCCAAGGAGGTCACGCTCTCCTTTACGCCTTACGGTGCTGATCTGGAAACCGACGTGGCCAAGGCGCGCGGCGCCGGCCATGAGGTATTGCTCGACCTGCCGATGGAGCCGATCTCCTATCCGGCCGATGACCCCGGCCCGCACACCCTCCTTACCTCGCTCAACCCGAGCGATAATATTGCCCGCCTCGAATGGTTGCTCGGCCGCTTTAAGGGCTATGTCGGGGTGATCAATTTTATGGGCTCGCGCTTCACCGTCTCGCCGGAATCGCTCCGGCCCATTCTCCACGCGCTCAAGGAACGCGGCCTGATGTTTGTCGACAGCCGCTCGACCAGCAAGAGCGTGGCGGCGGGCCTGGCCAAACAGATGGGCTTGCCGCGCGCCCTCAACGACCGTTTTCTCGACCATGAACCGACGCGCGGCGCCATCGATCAGTCCTTTGCCGAGGCCGAGGGTACGGCGCGCGCGCGCGGCGTGGCGCTGGTCGTGGCGCGCCCCTTCCCGGTGACGCTGGAGCGCCTCGCAGCGTGGCTGCCGATGCTCGAATCGCGCGGCATTGAAATTATCCCGGTGACAGCGCTCGCCGATATCCAAGTCAATCGATGAATCAAGCGCCAGTTGAAGAGAGAGGTTACCGGCCCTGCGCCGGGATCATGCTGCTCAACCCGGCGTGCGAAGTTTGGGTCGGACGCCGGCGCGACATGACAACGCATGCCTGGCAAATGCCGCAGGGCGGCATCGACCCGGGCGAGACGGCCGAAGCAGCGGCACTGCGGGAGCTTGAGGAAGAGACCGGCATTGCCCCGGCGCTGGCCGAAATCGTCGCCGCATCGCGCGATTGGCATCAATATGATCTGCCGGCGGAGATGCTCAACAATGCCTGGGGCGGGCGCTACAAGGGGCAGCGCCAGAGATGGTATGTGATGCGCTTTTTGGGCCGGGACAGCGATATCAATATCGCTACCGACGAACCGGAATTCTCCGAATGGCGCTGGAGCCCAGCATCCGACCTGCCGCGCCATATCGTGCCTTTCAAGCGCCCGCTCTATGAAGCGCTAATCGACGAATTCGCGGCTTTTTTATAGCGCCGTCACGATTTGCATTAACGCAGCGTAACCTCGCGCACCGCGCCAATCAGGGCGCGGCGTTCGCCATCAATTTCGCGAAAGAGCAGATATTCACCGCGATAATCGCCGGGCGGCCAGCCCGTTGGTGTGGGCCGCAAGCGGCCGATCGACTGAAAATGCTGATGCGCCCCATTCTCCAACACCTGCTCGCTTTCCGCCACAACCGTTCCGTCCGGAGCTAGAATGCGGAAGCGCTCAACGTCTCCCGCCGAGAGGCCGAACATATCGACCCAAAAGACGAGCACCGGCGCGAGCGTGGAGAGCTCCGTCGCGCGATGGCCACCGTCGCGAACGTCGCGGCGCTCCGTAATCTGCCCGGCGAAACCGGCCAGCAGCACCGCGCCCGGAAGATAATCCAGCTTTTTCTCGGCTGCCGCCGACCATAACGGCAGACCACCGCGCGCGCACGGCTCGGATGCCGCGCCGCCGCTGAAAGGATCGACGACCTCGCCCGCATGGCGCACGCTGAAATCAAGATGCGGAAACGTGGAGTTGCCGGAAAGGCCGATCAAACCCAGCGCTTCCCCGGCACGCACGCGCTGGCCCTTCCGAACAATGATACTGCCTTTCATGAGGTGGCTATACTGCGTCTCCCAACCATCGTCATGCATCAGCACCACAGCATTGCCCGCTTCGCGGCCCTCCAAAGAACGCTCGCTCAGATCAGCGCTGATATCGGGTTCGCCGTCGCGGATGGCGCGCACCGTGCCGGCAACGGCGGCGCGCACCGCCACACCGCGGCGCATGGCGGGAAGATCGGCGAGACGAAAATCCGTTCCCTTGTGACCGTCATAGGTCAGTCCGGCGCAGCGGTAATCCGCGATGCCGACGCTCTCATCCCGGTCGACATAGAATTGGATGAAACAGTCGCGGCCGGGTTCACAAGCAACCGGAATATCCAAAACCGGCGGTACCGCAGCGGCGCGGCCATTGTCCGCCACCACAACAGACAACAGCGCCAAGCACGACAAAGCGGCAACATAACCGATAGGCCTAACTGCCTTATGCACCGGCATCGCCTTCAGGCAAGCGAATGGTAAAACAGGCGCCACGCACCGAACCATCCGGCGCCTGGCGGTTGCGGCAGTAAATGGCGCCGCCATGGGCATTGATGATTTGCCGCGAGATGCTGAGGCCAAGGCCCGAATGCGCGCCAAACGATTCATCCTTGGGCCTGAAGGTATGAAATCTGTCAAATATTGCTTCATACAAATCCTCGGCAACGCCCGGGCCCTGATCCTCAACATCGATATGGATGTCACCACCCGCCCGCGCGACCCGTATCTTGATCTCACCGCCTTGCGGGCTGAACGATTGGGCATTGCTCAGTAAATTCTGAAAAACCTGCACCAGCCTGTCATCCACGCCACTGACGATAATAGGCTCCCCGTCCGCCAGATCGAGCGTGAGATGCAAACCCTCGGCCTGAACGGTGGGGCGCTGCATCTCGACCAGCATGGTCAACAGCGCACCGATATCAACAGGCTCCGCTGTGGCACGCGACATTTCCGTATCAATGCGCGACGCATCGGCGATCTCGCTCAAAAGACGGTCGAGCCGGGTCACATCCTGGGCGACGATATCAAGCAGCTTGTCGCGCTGCGCCGGGTCGCGCACGCGGCGTGCCGTCTCGACGGCGTTGCGCACCGAACTTAACGGATTTTTGATTTCATGGGCAACATCGGCGACGAAAACCTCGATCGCGTCCATGCGCACCCAGAGCGCCAGCGTCATGTCCCGAAGCGCCCGGGAGAGGCCGCCGATTTCGTCGCGCCGCGCGGTAAAGTCAGGGATTTCGCTCTGCCGCCCGCGCCCCGCACGCACACGCTCCGCCGCTTCCGCGAGGCGGCGCACCGGGCGCGTAATGGTGCCGGCAAAGTAAAGTGTGAGCAGCACGGTAATGGCGAGCGCAATGGCAAAGGCCTCAAGGATGGCAAAACGCACATCGCGCACACTGAGCGCCACATCCTCCGCCCCGCTCGATATCATCAACGCGCCCTGAATGCGGCGTAGTGGCTGCACCGGCAACGCGACCACGGCAACGAGCAAGCCCTCTTCGGTTTCACGAATGGAGCGCGCGGCCCCGCCCTCCAGGGCGCGCGCGGCTTCAGGAAAATCCGCCGCCCGGGCGTGTTCCGGCTCAGCTTGGCGCGGCATGCTGGGGTGCGGCGGCATATGCTCAACAACCCAATCATAGACGGTAATTGCGGCCCGGCCGAGGGCGCCACCGGCGGCCGGCGGCGGCAATTCCTTGGTCTGCACTTGGGCGCCCGGCAGCAGCAGCGAATCGACAATCAGCGCACCCTCAACATCAAACAGGCGGACCCGTGTCCCGGCCGGAATGGCCAGGCGCTGCACCAGCGGGCCGGCCAACCCGGGATCAAGCCAGCTCTTCTCGCTGCCGGCAAGCGGCACCACGCTTTCGCCGAGCGCGCCGGCGATCAATGCCCCTTCGCGCGCCAGGCCGGCCAGTTTGGTTTCGAACAAATCGCTTTGGTAGCGATCAAGATAAAGAAACCCGGCCACGACAATGGCGAGGGCGAGAACATTGATGGCGAGAATTCGTGCCGTTAAGGAGGCGGCGGGAAATTGCCACAAGCGCGCGCGGCGCTTCGGCTTGGCCGCCACACGCTCGGACGCTTCGCTGTGGTCGCGCGTCGTGCCGCTGGCGCGACGATTCTCAGCCTTGGTTGAATCGATAGCCGACCCCGTAGAGGGTATCGATTTGTGTGAAGGCCGGATCGACGCTGCGGAATTTTTTCCGGATGCGCTTGATGTGGCTGTCGATGGTTCTGTCGTCGACATAGGTCTGATCGTCATAAGCTGCATCCATCAATTGGTTGTGGCTTTTCACAAGGCCGGGCCTGAGCGCCAGCGATTTGAGCAGCAGGAACTCGGTTACGGTAAGGATGACTTCGGCGCCGTTCCATGTACAGGTATGCCTCGCCATATCGAGCACCAAGGCACCGCGCTCCAGCGCCGGCTCCAATGTCTCGACGGTGGGTGAATTTGGCTCCGTTTCGTTTGGTTGCAGGTTGCGGCGCATGATAGCGCGAATCCGCTCAATCAACAGGCGCAAGGAAAATGGCTTGGATACATAATCGTCGGCGCCATGACGCAGACCCTCCAACTCATCCGCCTCCTGATCCTTGGACGTGAGAAAAATAACCGGCAGATCGCTTTGCCGGCGCAATCGGCGCAGCACCTCAAGGCCATCCATGCGTGGCATTTTGATATCGAGAATTGCCAGGTCCGGCGGGCGGCGCAGAATATCCTGCAGGCCCTCAACCGCATCGCCATGCGCGCGGACGTCAAAGCCCTCCGATTCGAGCGCGATCGTCACCGACGTGAGCAAATTTTGATCATCATCTATTACAGCAATCGTCGGGGACACGGCCACGCTCCTCAAATATTCTAAAGCTCCGAGCAACTATAGAATAAATTACGGCAATTTTGCGGCGATTGGCTGAACGCCGCCACAATTGGCGAATGACAGCAACACCTGCTTATGACGGCGATGCATCCGAAGCGGCGCGCACGACCAGGGAATCGCCATCGATCACGCGCAACACCGCCGCCTGAACAGGCCCCGGTAAATAGGTTTTTGATATTATCTTTTACTACCTGTGGGAGATAAAATCCACGTAATTAAGAATAAAACAAGAACATATTGCGCAATAGAAATTTATACGCTGCTCAGTTAGCCCGGACTAAATCAGGAACAAATAATTAGAAGTCGACGCAGCGGCCGTTTTTTTCCCAGTCTCCGAAGCGGGTTGGCTCGGGGCCGTCCCGACCGCCAACTTCGCGTGGCGGCACACTGTCAGTGGCAGCGGCGGGGCTGTGCGGTTTGTCTTTTGGCGCAGCCTTTGTCTTGCCGCTTGCCGCGGCGGCGGTATTTTTCTTGTCCAGCTTGGATTGTGTCATGACCCATCCATAGCGCGCTCTTTGTTTTGCCGCCAGAGCAATTACGAAACAAGGCCACTTTTCTCGATTTATCGGTATAAGCAGGGGACATGCCGCCTTCCCGAAAATCCCGCCCGCGCGGCACCCCGCCGACAAGCCGCAACATTACCCTGAGCGCGCTCGATTCGGTGCTGCGCAAGGGGCGCAATTTGGCCGAATCGCTCGAGGTGCAGCCGGCATTCGCCGCGCTGGCGGGGCGCGACCGCGCCTTCACCCGCCTGCTCCTGCTCACCACCCTGCGCCGCCTCGGCCAGATCGACGCGGCAATCGACAGCCTGCTGGAAAAACCGCTGCCGGCGCGGCGCGCTGGTGTGCGCGATATTCTCCGCCTTGGCGCGGCGCAATTGCTGTTCCTCGACACAGCGCCGCATGCGGCGGTGGACAGCGCGGTAAAACAGACAGCCAAATCACCCCACGCGGCGCTGAAAGGCCTGGTCAATGCGCTGCTGCGCCGCCTGTCGCGGGAAAGCTCCGCTCTTCTTGCCGCCCAGGATGCGGCGCGCCTCAACACACGCGATTGGCTGTGGCAGAGCTGGAGCGAGAGCTACGGCGAGGACAATTGCCGCGCCATTGCCGAAGCCCATATGGCCGAGCCGGCCATTGATCTCAACTTTAAGCATGATATCGAAAATTGGGCCGCGCGCCTCGGCGGAGAGCCCCTGCCGTGCGGCATACTGCGCCTCACACGGGCCGGCGCGGTCGAGGCGCTCGACGGCTATGGTGACGGCGCCTGGTGGGTGCAGGATTTTGCCGCCGCCCTGCCGGCGCGGCTGTTGGGCGATGTCTCCGGCCAGACGATTATCGAGATCGGCGCGGCGCCCGGCGGCAAGACCGCCCAGCTGGCAAGCGCCGGCGCAAAAATGCAGGCACTCGACCGCTCCCCCACCCGCCTCGCCCGCCTGCGCGAAAATATGGCTCGCCTTGGATTGCAGGCTGAGATTATCGAGGCTGATGGCCAAACATGGCGGCCTTCGACCTTGGCCGACGGCGTCCTCCTCGACGCGCCGTGCAGCGCCACCGGCACCATCCGCCGCCATCCTGAGATCATGTGGCGGCGCGCCGCCAAGGACGTCGCAGAGCTTGCCGAAAAGCAGATGCATCTGCTGCACGCGGCGCTCGAGATGGTGAAGCCGGGCGGCCTGGTGGTCTATGCGGTGTGTTCGCTCGAGCCCGCCGAAGGGCCGGAGCTGATCGAGCAATTCCTAAAGCGCAGCGATAATACGGAGCGCCTTGCCCTTGGCGCGGACGAAATCGGCGGGCTGGACGAAGCGCTCACACCCGCCGGTGAATTGCGCACCCTGCCCTGTCATTTGGCCGAGCGAGGCGGCATGGATGGCTTCTACGCCGCGCGCTTGCGGCGCACCTTCTAAGCTGGTACGAAACGAGACATGCAACAGGCCCTCCGGATCGCTCCTTCCATTCTCTCAGCGGACTTCGCGCGCCTCGGTGAAGAGGTTGGCGCGGTCGACGCGGCCGGTGCGGACTGGATACATATCGATGTGATGGACGGCCATTTTGTGCCCAACATCACCATCGGCCCGGAGATCATCCGCGCGCTGCGCCCGCACAGCAAACTGCCCTTTGATGTCCATTTGATGATCTCGCCGGTCGATCCCTATCTCGACGCCTTCGCCGAAGCCGGCAGCGATATCATCACCGTTCATGCCGAGGCCGGCGCCCATCTGCACCGCACCGTCCAGCATATCAAGGCGCTCGGGAAAAAGGCCGGCGTGGCGCTCAACCCCGGCACGCCGGCACAAGCCGTGCAGCCACTCCTCGGCGAGATCGACCTGGTATTAGTGATGTCGGTCAATCCGGGTTTCGGCGGGCAATCCTTTATCGCCAGCCAGGTCGATAAAATAAAGGAATTGCGAGCCCGCATTGACGCCTCGGGCCGGGCCATCGACTTGGAAGTCGATGGCGGCATTAACCGCAACAATATGGCGCGGGTCCGGGCGGCGGGTGCCGATGCGGTGGTTGCCGGGTCGGCGACATTCTCAGGCGGCGCCTATGCTGAGAATATCGCGGCACTCCGCGCCGCCGCTGCGCGGAATTAGCTATCGTGGCGCGCGGTCGGCGCAAGAACCCTGCCGGAGGTTCAGCCTTAAACAGCGTCGTCGATAAGCTGAAAGACCTGAGTTACGCCAGCCCGGCTTATCGCCTGTTGCTCGGCGGAAAGACTCCCGACCAACTGCTTATTCAACCGATCGACATGCTGCCCGGCGATGCCGGGCGGGGCAGTGCGCTATTGGACAATCGCTATCTTTTCGCCGGCCAGGAAGTCACCGCACCAGCGGGTCCCCGACCCGGTGTCAGTCAAGACGGTCCGCCGTGGCGGCATGACGGCGCCGGCGAAGTTTGGTACCGCGAGCTGCAGAGCTTTGAGTGGCTGCGCGATTTACAAGCCGTCGCGAGCCAGGCAGCGCGCGCCCGCGCGCGCAAGCTGGTGCTGCACTGGCTTGATCTCCATACCGCGATCGATCCGAGGCCGTGGAGCTCCGGCCTGGTGGGCCGGCGCGTCGCGGCCTGGCTGTCGCATGGCGAGTTTCTCCTCAAGGATGCGGATGGCTCGTTTTCGAAGCGCTATTTTCAGGGCCTCGCTTTACAGGCGCGCCACCTGTCACGCACCGCGCGCAGCGGTGAAGACGGCGCAGAGCGCCTGCTCGCGATCAAGGGCCTGCTTTATAGCGGCCTCTCCCTCCCCGAAGGCGAAAGGCGCGCGCAACAGGCGATCAAACTATTGGAAAGCGAGCTCACGCGGCAAATCCTACCGGACGGCGGACATTTCGAGCGCAGCCCCTCGGCCCATCTCGCCGTTCTGCGTCACCTGATCGATATGCGCGGCTCTCTGATCGCCGCCGGAAAACCATCGCCTGAGGAACTGAACAACGCCATCGACCGCATGGCGCCAATGCTTCGCGCCTATCGCCACGGCGACGGCGCGCTTGCCCTGTTTAATGATTCGATCGAGGAAGAAGCCTGGCTGGTCGATCTCGTTCTGGCGCAAAGTGGCGCCAAGGGGCGCGCCCAGGCTAACGGGCCGCATGTTGGGTTTCGCCGCGTGCAAGCCGGGCGAACGCTGTTAATCAGCGACCAGGGCGCGCCAGCCAAATATGGCCGGCGCGTTCATGCCGGCTCGCTCAGTTTTGAATTAAGCGCCGGAAAAGAACGTCTGATTGTGAATTGTGGCCCATGGCAGGGTGGTGACGCCACTTGGCGCAAAGCGCTCCGCGCCACCGCCGCGCACAGCACGCTCACGGTAAACGACACCAATTCGTGCGAATTATTCGATGATGGCTCGATCGGTATCGGCCCCAATCAAATAGCCAGCTGGCGCGAGGATCAGGAAGGCGCCGCCTGGCTGGAAGCGAGCCATGACGGCTATCTCGAGCCGTTCGGCCTCACCCACCAGCGGCGCATCTATATTTCGCCCGACGGCACCAACATTCGTGGCGAGGATTCTCTCACCCGCGCCGATGCCGCCAATCGCGGCGGGCGCTCTTTCACGGTGCGCTTCCACCTCCACCCCGATGTCCAGACCTCGCTGGTGCAGGACGGCGAATCGGTGCTGCTGCGCCCACCGAGCGGCAATGGCTGGCAAATGCGCGCCGCCGGCGGCGTTATCGGACTGAATGAAAGTGTTTATGCGCCAGACGGCTTCCATCGCCGGCGCAGCGAGCAGGTTATTATCACCGGGCCGGTCGAGGCTGAGGAGACAATGATCAAATGGGTGCTACGCCGAATTCCTAAAAACTAAGACGCCCGGTTCAGACCGAGCCGCTCCATTTGCCGGGCGATAACCTTGGCCTCATCATAAAGTTCGATTGCGCGGGCGCGCCCCGCTTCGCCCATTGACTGACGGCTGGCCGGATCGCCGGCGAGTTGGCGGATCGCATCCGCCAGAGATTTGGCATCGTTGACCGGCACCAGAAGGCCGGTCTCACCCGCCACCACTTCCTCGCGTGAGCCGCGGATATTAGTGGCGATCACCGGCAGGCCTACCATCATCGCCTCGATGATCGAACGCGGCATGCCTTCGCGGTGCGACGGCAGGGTGAAAATATCCGCCGCGCGCAAGAGATCGGGGATGTCCTGGCGGTGGCCGAGCAGGCGCACATTGTCCGGTATCGCGGCGGCGCTTACCGCCGCGGCATGATCGCTGGCGAGACGATCACCGGCGGCCCAGAGAATAGCATCCTGGCCCGCCATCGCGGCGAACAATTCAGGATATCCTTTCTCCGCCACCATGCGCCCGGTCATCATGATGACGGTCGCGTTCTCGGGCGTCTCCAATTCGGCGCGCAACCTGCGCCGCGCTTCGCCATTGTCCACTGCCGGCAGAAAGCGCGCCGGATCGACGCCATTGCCGATGGCCTCGATCACGCCGCTCCGGCAAAGGCCGAGACGGCGCGCGCTCGCCGCATCTTCTTCGGCCTGGGTAAAGAGAACATCGGTATAGCGCCCGCCCCATTTCTCGAGCGCGATAAAGAGCGCGCGCTTCCACAGCGCCATACGCTCATGGAAATAAAACCCATGCGCGGTATAGACGATCTTGCCGACCCCGGCGCGGCGCGCCGCAAGCCGGCCCAAGAGTGCCGCGATTGGCGTATGGACATGCACCATGTCGAAGCGCTCTTCGCGGAAGAGCCGCACCAGGCGGCGGTAACTTGCACGGTGCTGGACCGGGTTGAGGTTACGCGCGATTGGCAGCGCCATGGTGCGGAGGCCCTCCGCCGATATCTTTTCCATCCACGGGCCATCGGAGCAAACGCCAATCACGTCATGCCCGGCCTCTTGCTCGGCGCGCATCAGCGGCAGAATAAAATGGTAGAGGGTGAAGTCGACAGCGCAGAGTTGGCAGATTTTCATATATTTACGCGGCCAGATCAGGACGAAAGTTTTCGCACCAGGCTTGGAAGGCAATCAGCGTCCACAGTTTTTCCGATGTGTCGCGCCGTCCCGCCTTGAGATCATCATACCAAAGGCGCGGCAACTCAGGCTGGAATATTCCCTGGCGGCCGAGCCTGCCCGCATCGATCGAGCGGCGGGTTAAATCCTCGAGCGGGCCGGTGAGCCATTCGGCGGTCGGTATTTCGAATCCCTTCTTCGGCAGGGCAAACACTTCCGCCGGCAGGCGGTCGGCAAAGGCGCGGCGCAACACCCGCTTGCCTTCGCCCGGCGCCAGTTTAAACGCACTCGGCATGGCGGCGGCGCATTCAACCACACGGTGGTCGAGAAACGGGCAGCGCACTTCGAGACTATTGGCCATGCTCATGCGGTCGCTCTTGACCAGCATATCGCCGGGCAGGCCGAGATGCGTATCGGCATAGAGCATGGCATTGAGCGGATCCGCATCGCCGCTCTCGTGGCGCAGTGCCGCCACCTTATCGCGCAAGCTCGGCGCGCGATTGGGCTCGGCGAAGAGCTGGGCCATTTCAGCCTCGCTCATCAGGCGCATCCAGCCGGCCTGGCGGCCAACCGCATCCTCGCCGGCATGCTGGGTAAAGCGGCGCAGGCGCCGCGCCCGTTCGAGCAGCGGACTCGATTTGCGCTCGGGTAAGAGTGCCACAAAGGGCTCGATCAACCCGCGCCGTAAAAAACGCGGCAGGGCATGATAGCGCGCCGCCATCAGCTCGCCCTGATATTTGCGGTAACCGCCGAATACTTCATCGGCGCCATCGCCGGAAAGCGCGACGGTGACATGGCGGCGCGTCTCGCGTGCCAAAAGAAACGTCGGAATGGCCGATGAATCGGCAAACGGTTCGACGAGGCCGATAAATACCGCGTCCAGTGCGTTGCGCGCATCAGCCGGCGATATCTCTAGCACGGTGTGCTCGGTACCGAGATATTTTGCAACACGCTCAGCGGCGGGGCGTTCTTCATAATAGTCCGCCGCACCGGCGAACCCGACGGTGAAACTGCGCACCGCCTCGCCGGCGCGCACCATCGACGCTGCCACCAGAGCCGAATCGATGCCGCCGGAAAGAAACACGCCAAGCGGCACATCGGCGACCAGTCGGCAACGCACTGCTTCATCGAAGCGTGCCACCAGATCAGTTTCGGCTTGCAGTGGGTCGCTATAGCTTGGCGGGCGCTCCGTTTGCGCATCGTACCAGCGTTTCAGCTCGACACCTCCCGCCGTCACCCGGGCCAGATGCCCGCCGGGCAATTTGTGCACACCCTCCAGGATAGAGAGCGGCTCCGGCACGTAGCGGAGCGTGAACAGCATGTGCAAAGCCGATGTGTCGAGCGCCGGCGCGCTGTCGAGCAACGTCTCCAGCGCAGCAAGCTCGGAGGCGAAGCTTAGGCGCCCCGCCTCGGCCTTATAGAGCAGTGGCTTCTTGCCCAAGCGGTCGCGCGCCAGGACAAGCTCGGATTTTGCCGCATCCCAAATGGCGAAGGCGAACATGCCGGCGAGGCGCGGCAGCAATCCCTCGCCCCAAGCCCGCCAGCCGGCGAGCAACACTTCCGTATCACCGTGGCTGGTGAATTTATGGCCCAGCGCTTCGAGCTCGGCGCGGAGCTGATGAAAATTGAATATCTCGCCATTATAGGCCACCACCAGCCCGTGCCCGGCCATGGGTAGGGTTGCGGCGGCGCTTAAATCCTGAATGGAAAGCCGCGTATTGGCCAGAGCACAGCGCTCATCAAGCCAAGTTTCCTGGCTGTCGGGGCCGCGCGGATAGAGGCGCTCGAGCGCGCGCGCGAGGCGCGGCGCCATGGCAGCAGGGTCAATTCCGGAAAAAGCGATTTGGCCGGCAAAACCACACATCGCTTTAGACCACCTGCCGCTCAGACCAAGGACGCATATATCTGCTCATAATTCTTGAAATTCTCTGCGATAGAAAACCGCTTTTCGATCAAGGTACGGGCATGCAGTTTGCGCGCCGCACGGAATGTGAGCGGCTCGAAAGCCAGCTCATGGATCGCCGCTGCCAGCGCATCCATATCGCGCGGCGGCACGATGCGCCCTGAATCACCAACAATGCGCACAGCATCGCCAACATCGGTGGCAATCGCCGGTAGCCCGGCAGCCATGCCCTCCGCCAAGGCATTGGAAAAACCCTCGCCGTAAGCCGAGCTTGAGACTATCAAATCCGCGGCCGTGAGCAGACGCGCCACATCGCTGCGCCGCCCGAGGCCAAAACAGCCAGCACGCCCGTTAAACTGCTCCGTGCCGAGGCCAATTAGCAACAGCGCCACATCGGGAATTTTCTCCATGGCGCCGAGTAGGGTTTCATAATCCTTCATCGGATCGACGCGCGCGACCTGGGCCACCAGCGGCACGTTGGGATCGATGCCAAGCTCGGCCCGGACTTCAGCGCGAAGTTCCGTATCGGGACGGTATTTTTGCGTATCAATGCCATTGTCGATAACCCGGCTGCGAAACGGCCGGTAGCCCAATTTATGATGCGCCTCCAAGCCGGCCTCGGAATTGGCGATAACCACATCCGGCAAATGCGAATAGCGCGCACAGAGACGCACCGTCCATCGTAAGGATCGGCCATAATCCTTGAGGTTCATGTCCGAACAACGGATTCCCCAGATCAGCGGCGTTTGCTCCCAGCGGCCCGAAATGCGCAAGGCAAAAAGCGCCATCAGGTCAGCATGATACATCCAGCTCTGAACCAGATGCGGCTTATAGCGGCGGTAGAGGGCAATCAAGCGCAACAAGGCGCGCAAGCTGGGGCGGCCGCGCGTCATGCCGAGATCATGCACCGGCACGCCGGCCCGCTCGAACTGCGTGCGCAAGCTGCCGCCGGCAATCATGCTCACCACCCGGTCATCGGCGCCGGCCTTGCGGCGCGCACCCACCAGATGGAGCAATTGCGTCTCCGCGCCGCCGGTGTCGAGCCCGGTAATGACATGCATGACGCGCGAGGTCCGTTCGGCTACGGTCATGTCATGCTGTTTGGATTCGCCGAACCATGAATATGCGCGCCATCATCAAGCGCAGTGTGGCGCTCACTTGCGCCTATTATCTGTTTGACGATTGGCGCGCGCGCCGCCGCCTCGCCAACGGCCGGCTCGAGACCAGCTCGGGCGCGCGTCATGCTGAGCTTGATATCGATGCCTCGCTCGACTATGTCGAGCGCGTCTATGGCGATTATCTCGCCTATGGCGGCGTCAAACATTTCAGCGGCAGCGTCGCCGAGATCGGCCCCGGCGACAGTTTCGCCGTCGCCTTGCGCTGCCTTGGCGGTGGCGCCAAACACGTGCATGCGATCGACCGCTGGGTTTCCGAACGCGATGCGGAAGCGCAGCGCCGCATCTATAGCGCCCTGGCGGAGCGCAACAATCTCGGTCATCTGTTCGATGGCGCGCCGGGCGAGGACACCATCCGGGGCCTGACCTATCACGCCGGGCAACCGGCCGAGACGTTCTTCCGAACCTGCGGCCTCAGCTTCGACGCCATTCTCAGCCGCGCGGTGATGGAGCATCTCTACGACCCGCTCGCCGCACTTGACGATATGGCGGCGTGCCTGGCGCCGGGCGGCATCATGATCCACCGCATCGACCTGCGCGACCATGGCATGTTTGCCGGCCATCACCCGCTGACGCTGCTCACGCTTGGCGACGGCCTGCATCGCCGCATGACGCGCGGTGCCGGACGGCCCAATCGGGTGCTGATCAACGCCTACCGCGATTGGCTCACCCGTTCCGGCCTGAGCGGAAAATTGACGGTTAGCCGCCTCGCCGGAATTGCCGAAGAAATCGAGCCTGCGCCCTGGGCAGCGCTCGACAAAAGCGCCACATCGCGCGCCGTCGCTTGCGTACGCGCCATCCGCCCGCGCCTTACCGCCCAATTTAAAGCCATGGCGGATGAGGATTTGGCGGTCGCCGGGCTGGTGTTGGTGGCGCGGAAGAACAACACCTAGCATATTTGCCTAATAATATTCTCGAAGCGCCGGGCAACAGCAGCGGGTTCATGACCGGGTGGCAACAGGCTCGGCCTCGGCTTCTCCTCGCCGCCTATGCTAATCTCAGCCATCGCCGCGGCGAAGCCCTCGCCCCAGGACGCCACCGTTACGGCGCCAGCAGGCGCAGCCTTGGCAATCTCAGCGATAGCGCCTGATTCGGGCGTGGCGATCACCGGCGTGCCACAGGCCAGCGCCTCCAACGCCGCATTCGGCATGCCTTCCCAGCGCGACGGCATCAGGAAAGCATCCGCCGCCGCGTAGTGCGGCCAAGGCTTTTGCGCAAATCCCGGCAAATGAATTTTGTCACTTAGCCCAAGATTGTCACGCATGGCCTCAAGCGCCTTTCGCTCTGGGCCTTCGCCGAGAATTGTGAGGCGGCTTTCACCGGGCAGATTGGCAAACGTCTCTATCAAACGGTCAAAACCCTTTTGCCGGGTGAGGCGGCCGGCGGCAATGAAACGAACCGAATTCCCATCTTCCGCCGCCAGCGTACCGATCGCGGCGCGGAGCGCC
The DNA here is from genome assembly GCA_018666805.1 of Rhodospirillaceae bacterium. Classification (GTDB taxonomy): domain Bacteria; phylum Pseudomonadota; class Alphaproteobacteria; order UBA828; family UBA828; genus PTKB01. Next base: position 26,111 of record JABIXB010000115.1, read on the forward strand.
GGCGCGTCAACCGGGTTGGGCAACAGATGCAGGCGCGTACGCGCCACGCCGATATCGCCCGCCATCTCCCCCATCATCATATGCGAGGTACAGATCACGGCATCGGCGCGCGGATAATAGCGCCGGTAGAGCCAGCGCATCAGGCCAGGCCGGGGGCCGCCCGGCAGGCTGAGCGACGGCATGTTCGCCTCACGCACGATAATCCGCGTGCGCAACGGCAACAGGATACGGCACGCCAGCAGGGCGATATTGACATAACCGAGCGAGGAAACCACCGCGCGCGGGCGCGCCCGGCGGATCGCGCCGATCAGCGCCGGCAAGGCATGGCGCAGGCGCGGCCGCGCCAAATCGGTGAGTGGCACATCGTTGGGCAATGAAGCGGCGAGCGGCCCATCGCCATGCATGGCAATGAGAGAGGGTGAAAATTGCGAACGATCCATGCCGGCCAGCAATTGCAGCATTACACGCTCGGCGCCGCCGCCGGCGAAGGAAGGTAATACGAAGGTGATGCGCGTGCTCACGCGAAAGCACTGTGCCTTTTGAACAGGGACACTAAAATGCAACCGATTTCAGGCGGCAAAACGCCTGCTATCGCCCCTTCTTGAGAATTTCAACGACCTCTTCCGGGCCGATATTCATCAAGGCATCGATAATCGACAGCCTGGGTTCAAACGGAAGCTTTTCCTGTGCGTATTCTGGAAATTCGATGGACATATATTCAATCGCCACGCCCATATCCGAAAATTTATCGGCATCGAGATGGCGTTGGGAACCCGTTCCCTGCCCCGTCAGATAAATGGTCGCTCGTGTTTTTTCCAGAATTTCAAAGATGCTCTCGGCCCCTTGCGCCACCAAGTCCATCTCACTGGCCCTGAGAAATGTGCGCCCGTTCAAGCCAAGAATAGAATTGATTTCCTTGACGAGAGCGCAATTGAGATCGGCGATGTTGGTGTGGTCGCTTTCCATGATTGGTGACAATCGGTCGATTACGGCATCGCACCAGGGAGATTTCTGGTAAACGGTCCGCAAGGTCCTAAGGTGTTTTCTGTGCCAAAGTGCATCGGCGATTTTCGCCTCGGCAATGGGTTTGGTTTCACTGCTTTTCAATACGGGAACCGTCAACCATTGTGGGCCGTTAGACCCCTTGATGCGGTTGCGCGTGACAAAGCTCTTGTTCATCGGCATCTGAACATTGTCAAAAAAGATGAAAACATCCGTGCGTAATGCCTTTTCGAAATAGCCCAGCCATGGCAGGTAATTCGGCTGGTGGATGGTGACGCGAATCGTCAATTCACGCTCCTTGTGTATTCCACAAGGGCAAGTTTTTCAGAAAACTTCTTCACCCAGGAATTTTCGCGATCAATGACTTCACGGGGTTTCATTTTTGGCACTGTTTCACGGCTCCCGAAATCCTTTCCGGTCAGTGCCACCAGACGTTCGCGAATTCGCTCAAGCGTCATTAAAGGGTTGTCGACAAGATCTTCATAACTCACATACATGTGGCGAATGGAGTCACCAGCTTCGGCAATCTGATCACGGAAATACCCATTGATGCCGAGGATTTGTCCAATAATCTGATCCTCGACCGGGGCGCCGATCAACGTTTTTACATTCGGGGGAACCATACTCCACCACATGGCGGAATCTTTAAGAATTCGCTCGCGCGCCTCCAGTATGGATAGGGCTTGGGGCAAGGGGTCTCGGTCAGTGATGATAAAAACCGAATTGGGAATGTTGCGGCAGACGTCAGCCATGAAATAGGAAGGGTAGTATCCCTTGAACAGGAAGGGTTTGCTCACCTCCCTTTGCATCTCGGCAATGTGCGCACATATTCTGCCCCAATCGACGTTGCGGGATTGTGGGTCGGAAAAGAGAGAATCGGCGTTGTCCAATTTGAGCTGTTCCATCCAAAAATAATGGAAGCCGTGGATGTCGCTACCCTCGGTGCGCCCATATTGCGATGAAAAATAACTCTTCCGATCGGCGCCGAAGGTGGCCTGTGAAAGGCGCAGGCCCGTTACCGGTGCCTGCCAAAATTTAGCGGCGAGATTGTCGATGAAACCGACATCGAGAAACTGACACAAGGCCTGCGCGGTAATGGTCGTTCCGCTGCGCGGGGAACCGGTGACGAAAAGCACGGGTGCTTCGGGGAGCGCGCCTTTTTCTGGATGTTCCTCAAGTTTATTATTGATCAAGTTCAGCCAGGACATGGCGTCTCTATCCGGCCGAAAATCGTCGTTTCGATTTTGATTGTCGCTAATTTTAATCATGAAGATTTATCGCAGCCAAGGGCAGTGTAAATTGCCGCCACCTTGGCGCAGTTGGTCTCGGGATTGAACAGCAAATTTACGCGTTCCAGGGACGCCTCTCCCATGCGTTGGCGCAACTCCGGTTGATCACGAAGTGCGACCAAATGGCTGGCGATGGTGTCGGCTGAAAAACTGCGCTCGACGAAGCCGTTTACCCCGTTCGACACGAAACCTTCATATTCGCCGAGCGTCACGATGGGTAAACCCGATAGCATGGCCTCGATTATATCCCGGCCCCATGGGGCCGGCATCAAGCGGGTTAACCTGATAAGTACATCGCACTGGGCCAAGGCATCGATCGGGCGGGTCACGTAGCCCGGAAATTGAATCATGTCCTCAAGCTGGCAATCGTGCACCCGTTGACGAAAATTTTCATAATAGGGATCTTGTCTACCTGAACCGACTTTGGTGTTGGCAGGTTTCCCGCACAGAAAAAAAAGAAAATTTTTCTGGCCCATTTTTTTAAGAGACAAGGCAACATCAACAACCTGATCGACACCCCGATTGGGTGAAAAATTACTTAGGGAAATAATATTCAGGGCATCCTCCCTGGTATCGAGTCGCGCAACTTCAACGTCTGAATTTGCGCGCTCCCGCCCGGATGCGAAATTGTGAACAATATGAAGCGGTAGGGATTCGGCGGCAATGCCCGTCAGCGCTTCGAAATGACTTTGAACTGGATCGGCGATACAGACGATGGCATCCGCCTTGGCGGAAATTTTACGGTAAAGCCAGCGTGCCCAGCTTGTCGGAACAAGCTGGGTCCGAATATGGCAAATCAACGGAACGGCCAGCCATTTCGCAACGACCATGCCGAACAGTGAAATATTTTCGTGGTTGGCATGTACCGCAATTACCTGATGTTTGCTCGCAACGGCCAATATAGTCTTGCGCAGCCCGCGCGCTTTTCGCATCCGCCACAGAAAGCGCAGGAAGGCGAACCAGATTTTGCGTTGCGCCGGGCGAAAGGTGGGGAGCCCCGGCACGACGGTAAATTGGATACCTAACTCCCGGTAGGTCTCGATGAGAGGATTCGCCGGCTGGACAATAATGACCGGGTCAAAACCATTTTTCTTGAGTTCCTGCGCCATGAAACTCAACGAACGGGAGGCGCCGCCGCGTCCGCTATCCCCGTCGAGGAAAAGAATAGCGGGTTTTATCCTGTCGCTCATGTGCCCATTTCTAGCACGGCGTTAAGCGTCACGCATTTAAAGATGGCGTGCAATCGCTTCGCAAATTAATCGGCTTGTCGCTTCGTCCATATCTGGATGCATCGGCAGGCTGAGCACGTGCGCGGCCAGCTTTTCGCTTACCGGAAGCGACCCCGGGCCATCGCCATAGCGGAGATAAGCCGGCTGCAAATGCAGCGGCCGCGGATAGTGAATAGCGGTCGGAATGCCATCCTCGCGGAGCGCCGCCGCCAGGCTGTCCCGATCCGCCACTTGAATGGTGTATTGCGCCCAGGCGCTGTCACTGCCCGCCATGCGGCCCGGCCGCACGGCAACGGCAGGTAAATGCTGATCATAATATTGCGCCACCTTTTCGCGCGCTTTAATTTCAGCAGCGAAGCCCGGCAGTTTAGCCAGCAGAACCGCCGCCTGAAGGGTGTCCAAGCGCGAATTCATGCCGATGCGCACGACATCATATTTAGCGTCGCCGGTGCCATGCCCGCGCAGCGAGCGCCATAACGCGGCGCGCGCGGCATCATCGCTAAAGAGCGCGCCGCCATCGCCGTAGCAGCCGAGCGGTTTGGCCGGAAAGAAACTACTCACCGTTGCCGGCGCCAGTGCGCCGACGGCACGGCCGCGATATTGCGCGCCCATGCTTTGCGCGGCATCGGCGAGCAGAAAGAGATCATGCGCCTCGGAAATTTTGGCAAGCGCCTCGTAGTCCGCCGGCAGGCCGAAGAGATCAACCGGTATAACGGCGCGCGGCGTTAAGCTCCCGGCCGCCTTCACTGCCGCAATCCTGCGCTCCAGATCAGCGTGATCGATAAGAAAATTTTCGCCGTCGACATCGACGAACACAGGCTCCGCACCGACCATCAGTACCGTCTCGGCGGTCGCGGTAAACGTAAAACCCGGAATAAACACGGCATCGCCCGGACCGATATTCTCGCCCATCAAAGCCAGGGTAAGTGCGTCGGTCCCGTTGGCGCAGCTCACCACATGCGCAACGCCGACATGCGCCGCCAGTGCCGCTTCAAATTCGCCCACTTCGGGTCCGAGAATAAACCGGCCATGCTCGAGCACGCGCTCAATGCCGGCATCAATTTCCGGCTTGAGACGCCCATATTGGGCCTTCAGATCAATAAACGGGATGTTCACTTCAATTATCCTTTGAGAATGAGTTGGCCGTTCGTTTCTTCATACTGTTCGCCGCTGCGCGGGCACACCAAATCGCTGCCGAGAACTTCGCCCGTGCGCGAAACCCAACCCGTCCGGCGCGCCGGATTGCCGAGTACAAGGGCATGCGGGGAGACGTTCTTGGTGACCACCGCACCGGCGCCGATCATGGCGAATTCGCCGATTGTCACACCGCAAATGATCACCGCATTGGCGCCGATAGTGGCACCCTTTTTCACCAGAATGGGAAGGAACTCGTCCTTTCTCTCGACGAAGGCGCGCGGCGTCAGAACATTGGTGAACACACAAGAGGGACCACAGAAAACATCGTCCTCCAGAGTAACACCCTTATAAATCGAGACATTGTTTTGAATCTTACAGCCCGCGCCGATGACGACATCGGGCCCGACCATCACGTTCTGGCCAAGTATGCAATTATCGCCGATGTGGCTGCCGGAAAGCACGTGCGAGAAATGCCAAACCTTGCAGCCGTATCCGAGTACGGCGCCCGCATCGACGATGGCAGTCGGATGGATAAAGATATTTGCCATCTTCAAGCTTCCAAATCTATCGCCGTGCCCTGCAGGATCGAACGCTGGCAAGCCTCGAGCACCTTGAGAACACGAATACCTTCGGCGGCATCGGAGGGCGGATGCGAAATTCCGTCGATGGCGTCAAGAAATGCCTGACACTCGTTGCGCAGCGGCTCGCTCTCGGAGAAGGCGATGGGCTCGGGCGCGGCCTTGGAGACAATTGGAATCGCCCCGTCCCAGCCCACCCTGTGCCGGTACAGGAGTAATTTTTCTGCCGCCTCCTTGGTGTCGTCGAAAACGATCATCGCCTGTTCGCCGACCACAACAAGCTTCTGTTCCTTAAAGGGATGGAGCCAGGAAACATAGATATGGGCCTGAAGATTGCCGCCCAGTACCAGATGCGAAAGCGTGGTGTCAGCCACACCGTCGGTCAAATAATGGGCGCCAGTGGCGGTGACCCGCCGGGGTATTGTGCCGGCCAATTGTAATATCATCGAAATATCATGCGGCGCGAATGACCATAGCGCGTTTTCCTCGCGCCGTATTTTCCCCAGACTTAAACGGTTAGAGTAGATATAGCGTAGCTCGCCCAAACCCCCGCTCTTGACGCTTTCCAGGAGAGCCCGAAACGCTGGATGGTAAAGCAGAAGATGCCCGACCATCAGCACCAGTCCCTTTTCATCAGCCAATCTTTTGAGTGTTTCGGCCTCTGCCACATCGAGGCAAAGCGGCTTTTCGACAAAAACATGCTTGCCCGCATCGAGTGCTTGGCGCGCCAGCGCACCGTGCATTTCGGCCGGCGTCGCGATAACCACGCTATCGATTTTAAGATCGGAGAACACCGCTTCGGGCTGCTCAAAAACGGCAACATCCGGATATTTCTCGCGCACCATTGCGCGCGATTCACCGTCGGGCTCACAAACGCTGGCAAGAACGCCAAGGGCCGAAAAATTCCGCACCAGATTACGGCCCCAATAGCCAACCCCGATAACTGCAATGCGTGCCATTCTTTTATTTGCCCTTCTCATGCGTAATAACAACATTGGCGTTGAGATCGCGCGTCAATTCCTGCTGCCGCCGCTCGAGATAATCGGCCAGCCGCTCGGCCGGCGAACGATGAGCATCGATCCACCAGGCCGGATGGGTTAATAATTGCAGCGCCGTGCCGGACTTGACTGCATCGTGAGCAAGCGGCGCACCGCGCCACCAGCCGCCGCGCGAATCCGAGCAATAGCCGATGTTACTAAAATATTTCGGCTGGTAGGTATGCGGCAGCCCGGCAAGGCTTGCCGGATTGTCGATCCATTTTTGCGCCGGCCGATGAAAGCTCAGCATTGATACCGGAGCACCCGCCAACGCCGACAGATAACGCGCCTCCGAGGCGGCCCGTTCCTCCAGTGGCTCCACGCATTCGAGCGCCGCATCAAAATGGAGGCCGATTTGGTGGCCGAGCGAGACAATCCGCTGAAGGGCGTCGCGGCCAGCTTGCGTGGCCGGATTATACTGTTCGCAGGTGACCAGCACGAAATAATGCGATGCATATCCCAGTGCGTGCTCCGCTTCAGCCAGTTCGACAGCCAGCGTGAGGCTGATATCGACATCGTGACGCAGCACTAGATGTCGCGACGCCGGGTCAACCGCATCGAAGCCGACGACTTGATATCCCTGCCCGGTTAATTCCGCCAACAAGTTCCGATAGGTGTCGAGCGAAAACTTCCTGGCGTCGTCGGCGCTCAAACCGCCTCCTCGAGCAGATGCTCATAGAAGGTCCTGACAATCGGTGCGGCGACGCCGGTGTGCTGCAAAATGACAAAGCGGCCCCCATAGCGCCGGCACTCAGCAATTAATGGCCGGCACACGGCGAGTGCCTGCTCGACACTGAGGTCGCGGTATTTTCCGCCGAACAAAGCAAATTCCATCACCGCCGTCGCGCATTGATCAACCTTCAGCGCACGTCTGCCGTAAAGGTCGAACGCCTGATAGCGCCGCGTCGAACCGGTGCGAAATCCCGACACTTCCGGAAAGGACGGCGTGTGATCGACGGCCATGCCGGCATCCGACCAGAGGCGCGGCGTCGTGTCGGCGGCGTAGCGCAGCACATGGTGGCGGCCCTCTTTGACCTGGCCGCCGATGATGCGCTCTAGGTCGGCCTTCTGGCGCTGCCATTCGTCGGCGTTGTCAAACGACATAAAGCCGGGGTGAAATCCGACCTCATGTCCACGCCCGCGTGCGCGCTCCGCCATGCGCCGCATCAATGCCGGCCAATGGCGCGCATAGGTGCTGTCCATCGAGTTATGACTGGGCGCCATGAAATAAAAATGGCTGATCAGGCCGTGCCGCTCCGAGAGACCCATCAGCCATTCGAAACTGCGCTCGGGCTGGCCGGCGCCATAAGCTTTGAGGCGGCGCAACCCTTGCACCGGATGGCCACGCTTCAAGGCATCGCCGAGGGCGTATCTGAGCGGTTCATGAAGCCAATGATAGGCCTTTAGCCGATCGACATCATGGGTCGGTACGACTTCATAGGTGCTGAGATGGCTTGCCGCAGCCGGGTGTAGCAGCCGGCGCGCGATATCTTCCAGCGCCCGGTCCGCCAGGGGCACACCATGCAGCCCGGCACGCACCGCAAATGTCTCTGCCGCCGGATAGCGGCCATAACGGTCTGGCGCCGGACATTCTCGCTCCTCAATTAGTGACAGCATGAGAAAGGCCAAACCGATGGCGTCATAGGAAAGGGCACCGCCCGAATCGCCCCGCTCCGGCGCAGGCGGCAACAATCCGCCATCCGCCGCCAGAAAATGCTCCACCGCGCCCGGCAATAAAAAAATACCATCCGCTTCCCGCACCTCGACAAAGTTTGGAAACAACACACCCGGCACGGCAACATCGGCGCCGTCATCCGCAGCGCCGTAACGCAACAGCGGCGCGTCGGTTTCTTCCGGGCCGGCCCGGCGTAACGGGTAATAGCGTTCAAGCACCGACAAAACATAATCGATTTCGGGCTGAAAAGCGGCGGCGCTTGGATCGACGCTGAGACGATAGGCGCGCGTCATGAGCCCGCCGCCGCAACAGACGAATCGATTTTAAAAGTTCGCACCCAGGCATCGTGGGTCAACAACTGACGCAGCAACTTTGTATGCTTTGCTTTGCCGTCAAGGTGCTCGTCAATGCAGGCGCGCATGCCGTCATGATCGAGAACACCGAACGACAGCCCGTCGAGGCGCTCCCGGATTGCCAAAAAATGCTCCCGGTAAGAGGGCTCCTCCCGGTAGAGCGCTGTTACATTTTGCCAAGACCCCGTTGACTGCACCGCGCTCGGTGCCGCCCGGCGCCGCAAGAGGCGAAGCCGGCGAAGCGCCGCTCGGCCCATCAGCGCCGAGACTTCCAGCCACGGATGCAATCCCGCACGAAAGCCGGTATTAGCATTGGCCATGCGAAAGGCGGCCGGCGAGAGCCGCTCCAGAGCAAGCTGGGTCATCCGTCCACTGCAGCGCCAGGAAGGCGGCATGCGGAGATATATATCGAATACTTCATTATCGAATGCCGGCATGCGCAGATCGCCGACCGCACGCACGGCCATCATTCCGGTGAAGGCATAATGTTTGCTCACCGAATGAAGAATAAAACCGTCCCACGCATTGTAGGGGTCATTGGAATTAAGCCAGGGCGCCAGGGTCTCCTCCATGGTTGCTGCCAAACCGTTCCACCACGCGGCGCGGCGCCCGCCTTGAACAATCCGCTCAATCGTCGAGCGCGGCGGCCCTTGGCGCAAATTGTCGAGCACATCGGCACCCGTCGGGCGGCTTGAGATGGAACGCAAAGCCGGTAGCCGTGTGCGCGACCCGGCGATTTCGGCAAAGCGGGCCGGCAGATAATAGCCACGCAGCGTATAGTCGAGCCCGTGACCGGTAAGAATTGAATCGCAGTGCGTGCCGACATCGGGCAGAAAGGCGGACATCGGCGTGGAGGCAGGGTAAAGGCCGCTTGATTCCATGACCGTCTGATCCAAGACCTGCAGCGTGTCCTTGGGCTCAACAATGAGCGCGTGATGCTCGGATTCGAACATACCGGCAAGCTCGCGCGCCAGCGCCAATTCGGGATTGGCGCCGTAACTCGCCGTGGTCCAGGAACTCATTTTCCCTTTATCGGCCGCCGCCAGAACGATGCGCGAATCAACGCCGCCGGACAGCAGCAAACCGACATTTGAACCAGAGGTTTGCCGGGCCAAAGCATTGCGAAAGGCGGTGGCCAACAGCTCGGCGCCTTCGCTCAGGGAAAAATCCGGTGCACGCCATTCCAGCGACCAATAGCGACGCTCGCGGCTGCCATGGGCGTCAAACTCCATAATGCAGGCGGCCGGCATGGCGCGCACACCGGCGAGTGGCGTGATGCAACCGATCGTACGTTGCATGGTAAACAGCTGGGCCAGCGCATCTGCATCAACGCGGCGTGGCACCCGCGCATCCGCCAACAAGGTGAGCAGTTGGGTGGCAAACACCAGTCCGTCCGAATTCTGCCAATAATGCAGGGGAAATGTCGCCAACCGATCGGTAATCAAGCTGAGACGATGGGCGCCACCATCATGAACCAGAGCACAAAACTGCCCATTTACGTCGGCAAGCCGGTCGAGCCGATCGGTCTTGGCCAGTTGCAAAATTAGCTGAGCCGCACTCTCAGGTGCCGATTTATCATCAGCAAACTCTTCAAGATCGAATATTTCACCGCATAGCATGGCCGTTAATTTACCGTCTCGCGCCACGCTACCGCTACGGCCCGGTCCATGGGCAACACGGCCGAACGCCGCGCCGTCGCCGGCGATTGTCTCGCAGCTAAAACGATCCGGCACGCTCGCCGCCATGGACGATACATCCGCAATCGCTGCCGATTCGGACCGATAGCTACCGAACAAACCAATCATGTGATCAAACCGGCAGCGCCATGGTGTTATTGCGCGGGCCAATGAATACCTGATAGCCGAGCGCTTCGAGCTGATCCTTGGTGATGGCGGAAATTTTTCGCCCGCCGCGCGCGTACCAACCAGCCAGTCGGATACGCGGGCGCAGATTGGTCAAGGTCCGCTCGGCGCCCTTGATTGCTTCCACCTCGGCACCATTCAATGTCAGACTCAGCATGTCCAATTTTTGAATGCTGTGCGCTTCGACAATCGCATCAATGGTAATCGTCCGGACTCGCTCGACTTCTGCCCCGATATGCACTTCCGACACAAGTGAATTCGCCTGAGCGAAATCGGATTGCAAATCGAGCTCCGTTTCACTGTCCCACACCGCGCGGTGCAGCACCGTCACATTTTCGATGCCATTGTGTGACATGTTTCGCGAAAGCAGTGCATGGCACGCACGGTCCGCTTCAACAGCAAACATATGACCATCCACCAGCGCCGGTGCGATGCGTAATTCACCGAACCCTAAAAACGGCCCGCAATCGATGACAACATCATCCGGTCGGGGCACGAATGCCTGTGATAATTTTTCCCGCGCATCCGCATCGGCAAGATCGGCAATGGCGTCCTTGTGCTGGCCGTGAAATCCAAACATCGCCTCGGTCGCGAATTCGGCCGGCTTCAGATCAGGGCGCATGTGCGGATAGACGTAGCGGTTGAGGCAGTCCTTAACCAGCCTGAAATGGCTGAGCGGAATGCTGGGCGGCAAGGCGCCACGTAAGATCCGATAAACTTCGGCATTCTTAAGCTCAGTTCGAAATCCGAATAGCCGGAGATTTTCCTGCGCCAATTCGATCCAGGGAGTTCCGTCATCCTCGCCATAGGTGAGGCTCGGGGCCAGCGCTTCCAGCTCGGCTAACATGCAGGCATAGCGCGCGCGCCAACGCGCCCGGTAGCCTGGCAACAGAAGTTTGATATCGAGTGGCAGGGGAATCATATGTTATCCATTATCAGGCGTGCAGGCGGGCAGGGTCGTAATCTGAAAAATAGGCAATACGGCGCGTCATATCGGCTGAGAGCCGCGCCGTAAAACGCTCAAACAGGTCAATATCCTGTCGCGCCACGGCAGTCATGCCGTGGCCCTGGGAAATATTGGTGTTGGCTGGCGGGCGGGCAATGACAGGCGAGTGGGTAAGGCCCAATTGATCAAACGCTACGTTAATACGCTCCGAATCGTGCAGATGATCGGTGCGTATTTCGACAGACCGGGTGACGTTATGTGCCTCAACGATTTGATCAAAACGCAGATACATTTCGCACCATGCCCAGAGATAAAATTCGCCCGGCGCAAAATCGGCGCTGTCGAGGCGAAGAATATTGCTCGCCTGATCCGGCAAATTATTGTCGAGACGAAAATTCTTACCGCGATTGAGGAAACTGCGCATGTTCAAGAGCGGATCCCGCACCAAGCGAATCAACGAGAATGACGGCAAGATACGCGCGAATCCCCGATGCAGACCGCGGGCAAAATATTTGCTCACATCAATATAGATATGCGCGTTATGGCGCGCGAGGATGCGTTCGGCCAGGCGGATGCGGCGGCGGGCAATTTTCTCAAGGTAAACGTCATCGCCCTGGTCAAAAGCGCTTAGCACCCGGCCACGGCCCAACAGTTCGTGTGTTTCAACAAAGCGCCTTCTGAATCTGCGTTCATAATTTCCGAGAAAGCCGGGTAGGCGCCGATTGATGCTCGGCTCCTCAAATGCCGGGTAACAGCCCGGAACATGCTGGCGCAGCAGATTGGTCAGAGATGCCTGGCCACTGCGCCCAGCTGTCACGGTGAAAATGAATTGCCGTTGTGGCCCATTGCCAGCCATGGCGGACGCCGTCAGCTCGCTCACGCGCTGACGATCGGCCGGCCGGCCGCAATTTCAGCGCGCAAATAATCCTGGATAATATCGCGCATGAACCATTCCGGCAGCGGCTCATTCCGGGCGATCGCCTGGCGTGCCTTGGAGCCGCTGATCGCGGTCGGGACACGCGCCTCACTGGCCGGCACATAGGCGTCCGTGGCCGAATCATAGGCGATTTCATCGAAGAATACTGGCGCCACGCCGATATCGCCGAGTTGCTCGAACAATGCCCGGCTCTCTTCCGGCTGATAGAAATCACCGACCCCGGTGTGATCGCGACCAACGATAAAATGGCTACAGCCGATATTCTTGCGGCACAGTGCCGTAAACACCGCTTCGCGCGGCCCGCTATAGCGCGGGTAAGTGGCAAAGCTGCCGAGCACGACCTTGCCGGCGGGATAAAGGTGAAAATCGAGCATGATCTGATAGCTCTTTAAAATAGGGCCGGGCAGGAAATCGCCTTGCTTGCGCGGGCCGATAACGGGACTGATATAGAGACCGTCAGCCCGGGTCCCCTCCAGCGCCGCAAGTTGGATATGCTCATGCACCCGGTGCGCAACATTGCGGGTATGAAACCCGACCACCCGGCTCCACCCTTTGCGCGTAAAGAGAAAGCGCGTCTGTGCCGGTGTCAATTCGAACTGCCGGTACTCGGATGTCAAACGCCGCACCAGGGTGACCGCACCAGCGACAAACACATCGCCGCGCCCGGCCAAACCCGCAACGCCTGGATGATCCATCGAATCAGTGCCAAACCAGGGCTGCACAATGCGCTCGAATTCGAGCGGGAATATTTCTGAAATATCCAGCACCGCGTAAACCACGCCGGCGGCATTTTCAAGCGCCACACGATCGCCCACACCCGCACCGCCGAGTGCTTGGCGGGAAAGTTGCAGGGTAATCGGCAATGTCCAGACGGTGCCGTCCGGCAAGCGGTGCGTGGCGAGTACCGATTCAAGCGCCGCACTATCCATAAACCCGATGAGCGGTGAAAACGTGCCGAGGGCAATCTGCTGGCAATCCATCAGGGCGAGGTCGGAGACGCGAACACGCGGCAATTGCGTATCCGCCTCCGGCGCCATGGCCAAGGCTTCGCGGTGCACCAGATTTCCGCCATGCGGCTCGACCAACAGCGATGCCGGATCGGCAACATAGTGATCCGGTGTGAGCGTGCTGCCCGCTTCGAACGAGCGGATCAGCTTGACGATCATACTGGCGCAGGCGATGGGATAGGCGCCGATCGCCGTTTCCGCCGCGAGCACCAGGCCATCGACGCCATCCAACAATGTGTTGTGCACATCATTAACTTCGGCCCGGGTTGGCGCCGGCGCAACGATCATCGATTCGAGTAGATTGGTCGCGACATAGACCTTGCGCTCAACCGCTTTGGTGCGGCGCGTAATTTGTTTTTGTAGGGCCGGTATATGCTCGACCGGAAATTCGCGGCTGAGATCTCCCCGGTCGATCAAAATGGCATCCGAGCGCGTCGCGATTTCCTCGAGATTTTCAACGCCGTTGCGGCACTCGATCTTCGAAATCACCCGCGCAGCGTCGCCGGCGTGGCGGCGAATCTCATCAACATCGCTGGGGAAATTTGCGAACGACAAAGCAACATGATCGATGCCTTTATCGCGGCCGATTTTCAGCGCTGCGATATCCTTTTCGGTGAGCGGCGGCATGGTCAATGCGCGCTCCACCGTAACCGCCTTGTTGCTGCCGATTTCGCCGCCATTGAGCACGCGCACCGCCACACCTTCCGCACCGGCCTCGATGACCTGCACTAAAACGGCATTAAAATCGATGCTGATAAAATCGCCGATTTCGAGTTCGTCCGGAATATAGGCGGGATAGAGATTAAAGCAGCGCGCATTGCCGGGCGCTCGCGCACGGGGAATTTGAATTATCTCGTTCTCGGCGATCATTACTTTGCCATCGACAAACGCGCCGGTACGCACTTGCGCACCTTCCGTGTCGAGGCAAACCGGCACATCGGTATGGCTGCGAATGGTATCGATGACGTCGCTCACATCAGCCAGCGCCGTGTGCGACAAATTGATGCGAAAGAGTGTCGCGCCCAATTCAGCGAGGCGCCCAATAACATGCCCATTCATCGATGCCGGGCCGAGCGTACAAAAAATATCTTTGCTCACAGTGTCGAAAACCCTTTCATGACTGTTCTGGGTGCTCGCCAGCAACGTCGTCCCAGCTGATCGCGGTGCCGCGCGCGAGATCGCGGGCGGCGCGTCGGCCGAGAAGCGCCGGCAGATACTTCGGCGCGAGACCGTGGCCCGGGCGAATTGAGCGTAAGTTTTCCACGCTTAACAATTCGCCCGCCTTGATGTTTTGCACTACATATAATGAGCGGCGAAAATTTAAATTTTCAGCCTCGGACGGTGTGCGGCTGAATTCGGGCGAGCCGATCGCGCGCCAGGCGATGCCACAGGCTTCCGCCATATCGGCAAATTCATTCGGTTCGAGCGAGAACCCGGCATCGGGGCCGCCATCGGCGCGGCGCAGGGCAACATGCTTCTCCACGATGGCGGCACCGCGTGCCACCGCCGAGATAGCCACTGCGGTGCCCAGGGTATGGTCCGAGAGGCCCACCACCGCATCGAAGCGCGCCGCCAATTGTTCCATCACCGCGAGATTTGCCTCGTCAGGCGGTGTCGGATAGCCGCTCGTGCAATGCAGCAGGGCAAGCTCGCTGCAGCCCGCACCGCGCGCCGCATCAACCGCTTCGCTGATCTCTTCCGCCGTCGCCAAGCCAGTCGACATGAGGAGCGGCTTACCGGTCTGTGCCATGCATTCGATCAGCGGCAGATCGATAAGTTCGAACGACGCCACCTTGTAGGCCGGCGCGCCCAGCTGCTGCAAAAGCGCCACCGCCGTCGGATCGAACGGGCTGGAGAATATCGTCAGGCCAATTTGCCGCGCTTTTTCAAATAACGCCGCATGCCATTCCCACGGCGTGTGCGCCTCCTGATACAAATCATAAAGCGTGCGGCCGGCCCAAGGCCCGCCCTCAATGCGAAAATCAGGGCCGTCATGATCGATGGTAATTGTGGCCGCCGTGTAGGTTTGAATTTTGACGGCATCCGCACCGGCCCGGCTTACCGCCTCCATCAGATCGAAGGCGCGTTCGATATCGCCTAGATGATTACCGGATAATTCGGCGATGACATAGGGCGGCTCACCCGCGCCGATGCGCCGCCCGGCAATGGAAAATTTATTCGCCGTATTCACGATAAACCGCGCTGACGAAGCCAACCGCTTTGCTCCGCTTCGCTATATCCGGCGCGCTCGAACAAGGATCGGCTGGCAATATTATCGCTCGCGACATGGGCCAATAGATCAGCCTCCGGCACCAACTGATGCAGCAATGTGAGAGTGATACCGCCGATGCCGAGGCGAAAGTACGCCGGGTCAACAGCGATCGAAACTTCGTAGCCCTCGGGCAGGCGATCAAGCCGCGCCACCCCGGCGGGGGTTTCGCCGAGCAGGATCAGATTCATAAAACAGCCGGGGTCATAGAGTTTGCCACGCATCCAGCATGTGTGCTCGGCCTGGCTCGGAATATTTCGATTGCGGGCAAAACGGCGCGTTTCCGGCTTGCGCTGCAATTCAAGCAAGAGGTCGCTATCCTCCGCGGTCACTGGGCGCAAGCGAACCGCCTGCCCATCGCGCGCGCACGGCAATTCGCCAACCGCCTGGCTCACCCGAATCGCACCGATGCCGTCGGCCAAGCGCGACGCCGCGCGGGACATGCGCTCAAGCGCGGCGCTATCGCCGGCCAGTGCATTGATAGCTTCGACCAGTGCATTTGTTTCCGGCTTGACGATTCGCGCCGCACCGGCAGCCGCTAAGGCCTCGGCGTTGGCTCGCTGATTGTCGGCAATTACCAGCAAAAGCGTCGGCAGACCAAGAGTGCAGCGCTCCCAACTGCTCATCCCGCCGGCGCCCACCGCAATGTCCGCATCGGCCATTAGTTCGGCCATATTGTCGACATCGACATGGACCCGTCCGCCGGCGCGCTCGGCCCGCGCCGCGAGACGCTCGCCATCGGGCGTATTCCAGGCCAGTACGAGATCGGGAGCAAGGCGCAGCGATGCCTGTTCAATGGCATCAAGCACCTTGTCCAATACACCCTTCGGGTTCGTTGCGCCGAGCCCCAGCAAAACGCGTTTGGCAGCACCGTCATAATTTCGCGGCAGCAAGCGCTGGCGGGTGGCGGCAAAACCGGGCATCAGCAACGCGTAAGCCGGGCCAAGCAGACACAGGGCGTTATCAGGTACACACCCGCGATAGTCATCAGCGCTGCCGCCCGGCGCCATGTCCAATAGAAAGTCACAGTCATGCGCGCGTTCGGCAAGATCATCGATGGCCAGGATTGTGTCGGCCCAGCCCCGGCAGGACGATGCGTAGCCGGCATCGCGCTCATAATGATCGAGTACGAACAAGCGGCAACCGGCGCGCCAATGCGCGCGCATTTGAGTGACTTCATCTTGATCGGTCGCCAGAACCACAACCTCATCGAAACGTTCGGCGAGACGCGCCGTCATCGCGGCATTATCCGATGCCGTTGCCCAGGCACAGCGCCAACCCACATTGTTAAGGGCAGTGGCGAGGGCCGAACAGCGCATGACATGGCCCCAGCCGATGGTTGAGCCCGCATCGGCACGGAAAACGGCAAGCGGCGCGTCGGCGTTCATCGGACGGCGAACACCGGAACGAGCGGTGGCGTTTTCATTTGCGTTTCGAAATCGCCGCTATCGAGCGCTGCGCGGATTATCGCGAACGCACCGTCATAGGCGGCTGCCGCGTGGGCCATGTCTTCTTCCGTGTGAGCATAGGAAATATTATGGCTGCCGAGCGAAAGCACACCGCGCGCCGCCATTTCATAAATCAGCATAGTCTTGATCGCTTGCCCGCTGGCGGCGGGGCCGTCATGCGTTGTCACCAGCATCCATGGCGCAAAGCCTTGCAGGCTGATCTGATCTTCGAGATTGTGTGCGGAAATCAGCCCGCGTACGGCTTCGGCCAGTTGTTCGCCGCTACGCCACAGGGTTTCGATCACCGGCTCGCGCCGCATCTTATCGATTGTGGCGATCGAAGCGGCGAGCGAGAGCGCCTCACCGCCGAAAGTGGACGAAAAGAATATTTCCTCCATCTCCGCCATGATATCGGCGCGGCCAACAACAGCCGATATCGGCATACCGTTGGCCATGCCCTTGCCGAAAGTCGCCAGGTCGGGGGTCACGCCAAAGAGCGTTTGCGCGCCGCCAAGAGCAAAGCGGAAACCGGTGATCATCTCGTCAATAATCAGCAAAGCGCCATGCTTATGAAGAAGCTCGCGCAGCGCCGCCAGATAACCCGGCGCCGGCGCGACAATATTTGCCGGCTCCATGATCAGGGCGGAGATCTCACCCGGATGTTCTTTTAACAGGCCGGCAACGGCATCAAGATCGTTATAGGGCACGGTATGGGTTAAAGCGCGCACCGCATCGGGCACGCCTTTGTGGCGTGTGGTCGCACCGATATACCAGTCCTGCCAACCGTGATAGCCACACGAAATGATGCGCTCACGTCCGGTAAAGGCGCGCGCCAGGCGCACCGCCGCCGATGTTGCATCCGAACCATTTTTGCCGAAACGCACCTTCTCAGCGCAGGGAATACATTCAACCAAGCGCTCCGCCAATTGCCGCTCGAGGCGAGTGGCGAGCGAAAAACTGATTCCTTCGGCAAGCTGCGCCGCAATTGCCGCGTCCACGTCCGGGTCGCGGTAGCCGAGCGATACGCTGAGCAGGCCATTGACGAGATCGACATATTCATTGCCATCGACATCCCACGACCGCCCACCATCGCCATGAGTTAAGAAAAGCGGCGCGGCGCCGACCGGAAATTGCACCCGGCTCTTGCTGAACGTTTGAGCACCAAGCGGAATTGTTTTCTCAGCCGCGGCAAGCTCCTCGGCCGAAGCATCATAAGACCGTTGCTCCGGCACCTTTGCGCCGGCGATGCGCTCGTTGCGGAGGGAAATCCACGAACCCTCATTGTGCGACTTGCCTCGGTTGATCTGGCGCAGCTCGGGATATTGCTCCAGCACGCGCAATATCTCGACAAAGCCGGGTGGTCGATCCGTTGGTAAATGTGCCGCCACGGCGCGAAGAAATTGCAGATCTTGCGGCGTGTCGAGCGCCCAATTTTCGCGCTGAAGCCCGGCGAAGGGGCAAGGCAACCCGCGCACCGAAAAGCGTCGCCGATTATGACGCAGATAAGGCGTGACATGCTCGCGCTCAAATGGCCGCGAAGCCGCTTCCGCCGCGGCCAGCAGCGCATCGGCCGAGAACACTTCGCAATCGAGCCCATCGGCCCACACCGTCGGGTCGACATTGCTCGCATAATCGGCGCCGCTACTTTCGAACAACCACAGCACCTGGCCACAGACGGCAGGGTCGAGAAAAGGTGTGTCTGCGGTGAGGCGCATCACGATGCGCGCATCAAGCTGGCGGATTGCGTCTGCGTAGCGGGCCAGTACATCCTGCTCGGAACCGCGTACACAGGCAACACCGGCGCCGGCGCACCATTCGGCGAGTTGATCATCGCCGGCCGCATCGCTGGTCGCAATCGCGACCTCCTCGATGCCGGGCACCGCCCGCGCCGCGCATACCACCCACTCAAGCGCCGGACGGCCGCCAAGGTCTTGCAATACCTTACCAGGTAATCTACTCGAGCCCATGCGGGCCTGAATGATGGCAACATTTGTCACAATATTGATCCGGGCTGTCGAACTATGGGCGGTCTTTGACGAGATAAGCCGTCGGCGTCGGGGTGCGTTCGAACATCCTCAGTTTTGGTGGATGTTCGAGCCCGGCAAGAAACTCATCGGCGGCATCCGATTCGCCCCACGCGTCCACCGCATATTGATCGAATACGACCATGCCGCCGACGACAACGCGCGGCCACGCCGCCTCCAACAAATTCTTGGTGGCAGCGTAAACGTCGAGATCACAATGCAAGAGACTAATGCGAAAACCGGGGCGTTCATCGAGATAGTCCGGTAGGGTTTGCGTGATATCGCCTTTGACCATCTCCACCCGCGCCGCCAAATCCAGCCGTTCGATCGCTTCGCTTATTTGCTCGTATGCAGATTCCTCGAAAAGCTTGCTGTGGCGCTCGGCGCTCTTTGCCTCGTCCTCACGCACGCGTGGAAACTTGGCCTCGAAGGTATCAAAACTCACCACCTTGGCTTTCCCGTGCGGTTGATAGATTTTCAAAAAATGCGCCATCTGGATCGTGCTGACGCCCTTGAAAGTGCCGGCATCGACAATGTCGCCCGGTACATCAGCCACCCCGCGCACCAAATCGGCCCGAGCCATAAGTTTTTGAAAACGATGGGTATCGCAGAGATAGTGGAAGCGGTTGAAGGTCTCCCACATAAGCGCATCATCCGGATCGGAAAGGTGAGGCGCGCCGGTCATTGATTTGCTCCCTGCATGGCTTCCTTCACCACCTCGACGGCCAGGTCGAATGTCAGCATTTCGACCTGCTGCTCCACTGTTAGGTCGACGCCCAAAGTTTCGTTAATCGCATTCACCAGATGAATGTGGTGCAGCGAATCCCATTGCTCGCAATCGTCGGGCGACAACTCCAATACCACCTTCTCGGGCGGAAGTTGCAGGATCGCGACGAAAATCTCGCGAACGCGTTGCTCTATATTCTGTTCGCTCATTTTTTTCCTTTCGGCGTCAACTCAACTCTCAGCGCCCGCAGCCGATGTCTCGCGGTGTCTCGATGGCGATGTGCGGCGGTTTTGCAATGCCCCCGTCGGCGAGCTCGCAAACAAAACGCTGGCCCTCTTCCGTGGCGGTCGAGAAACCGAGCCGGCGGAGGGCCTCCGGCACTTGGCTGTTGCGCGGGCCCGGAACAAAATCAGCAACCAGCGCCGTCGCCCCCTGGGCATGCGCTTGCGCGCTGCTAAATGCCAGAAGCGAGTCCTCGACCAGACAGCCAAGCGCGCGGCAACTCACCGCCATATTGGCGATACACAACTGGTTGGCTTTCGCATTGAGTTCAAGGGCGGCGATAATGCCGTAGTCGCCAAAGCGATCGCGGAGCTCAGCACTGTAAATGTGACTGTCTGTGCCCACGCGCCGGCGAATCTCATCAAGGGTCGGGCGGTCAAGAGTCAGGTTGAACTGGTTCGTCTTATTGAGAAGTTTGTGAATCCGCTCAAGCGTCCGTGCTTCGGCCGGACGAATCGAAAGGCGCAATTTCATGGAGCGGTAAAATGTATCAAGATTGCCCGCCAACGCCGCGATCTCGCCGCGCTTCTGCTCGTGGCGATAGCTCTCGGCCCGAATCGCATCTTCGCGGGTAACGCGCAGCACGTCGAACGCCTGGCACGCCAGAAGCTGATCGCTGAACGCCTCCGGCCGCTTGCCAAGCTCGACCACCTCGACCATCGGCAGTGCCTGGCGCACAAGATCACATTCTTTCGGACTGTCATCGACGAATACGAAGCTGTCGAGCCCAAGGCCAAGTTCCTCGGCCAGCTCAATCAGATTCTCCGCCTTGTTGCGCCAATTGATCCGGTAAGCGCTAAAATCGTCCCAGGCGAGAATAATTTCCGGCCGGCGCTCAAACACCGCGCGCGCATCCGCCTCTTCATTCTTGCTGCAAATCGCAAGCAGAATGCCACTACGGCGCAAATCACGCAGGGTTCGGTGAAACGCCAGATAGGCCGGGCCGGGCCAGACCTCGCCGAGGGCAATGCCATCAACACCGTCCTCACCAACGATACCGCCCCACAGCGTGTCGTCGAGATCGACCACCAGAACCTTGCGCCGAGGACGAAAAAGACAGCCGACATGGCGGGCTATGCCGCGTGCGACGACGGCCATGCCGCGCCCGGTAAGGAGGGATAAATTGTTGAGATAACCGCGCTCGTCAAACACCTCTGAGTTTTCGCCGCCAAGCCATGCCGGCAGGTCGAGAAGGTGGACATCGTCAAGCTCGAGCGCCAGCGCGACCAGCGAGTCCTGCGCCATCGCCAGCGCCCGCGGCCGCCCTTCCGCTGGACCTTCGCCCAAGCTCAAGGCATGACGCGCCGGCGGCTCGGCAAGAAGTCCGATAAACAGGGGAATCGTACTTTGCTGGCGAAATCCGCGCAGCAGATCCACGACCCACCCAATGCCGGCCGTGCCGCCATCATCCTCGCTGCCGAGAACGGCATCGCCGTGCAGCAGAACAACGCAAGCTTCGGGCGTCGGCTCACTCAAGCGCTCCGGCGCGGCCAACGCCGTGCGCCACTCACCATATTGCATAAAGCGCGGCGCAACCCACCAGCCGGCGGTAAAGGCCTCGACATCAAGAAACGGCGCCATAGTCTCGACCGTAAACGAGGACAAAACCGCCACTTGGCGGACCGTGTCGGCGGGCGGCAGGCGGCCCAGCCATTGCATGTAATTCATTGTCGTTGGCGCTTCGTCGAGCACCGAACGCAGGCGCGCCCGCGCCTCGGTCTGGCGCCCCGTATCGCAAAGTAAAGTTTCGAGCGGGCTCGCACTCATGCCATTGTCCTGCCGCCATCGATGACCAGATCGTGGCCGTTGATATAGGCGCTCTGATCACTGGAGAGAAAAGCCACCGCGCCGGACACCTCATCGACCTCGGCCAAACGCCTTAGCGGACTTTGCGCCGCCGCAAGCTTGCGCGTCTTGCTCGGCACGCTGGCGGTCAAATCCGTCACCATGAATCCCGGCGAAACAATATTGGCGCGGATACCTTTCGGCGCCAATTCGAGAGCGATGGACTTGGCGAGCTGTGTCCCCGCCGCCTTGGCCGCCGCATAGGGCGCCATGCCATTTGGCGGCGCGCCATGGGTTGCGGTACTGCCGATGTAGATGAACAGCCCGCCACCGCTCTCGATCATCGCGGGAGCGGTGCTCTGTACCAGCCGATGCAGGCCGCCCGCCTGAATTTCGAAATGGCGGCGAAAGATTTCCCAATCCGTGCTCTCCACCCGGGCATTGGGAAGCGCCGCACTGGCGGCATGTACCACCAAGGTCGGCGCGCCAATCGCGTCGCGTATCGTGGCCACAGCATTATTTACCGCCGCCGCGTCGGTCAGGTCGAGCGCGGCGGCAACGGCGTCAACACCGGTCTCGCGCAAATGCTTGGCCGTGGCGGCGTTGCGTTCGGCACTTCGGCCGCAAAGGGCAAGGGAATATCCGTCACGGGCAAGCGCCGCCGCGATGGCGGAGCCAAGCCCGCCACTGGCGCCGGCGATCAGTGCAACGCGCCGCGTTCCGCCGGCCACTGGCGCGCGCGCACCGGCGCGCTCGCCAATCTCGGCGCCCGGCAGCACAACCGTGCTTTCCCCTTCCATCACCAGGCGTCCATCGGCCGTCACCGCCTCGACCGCAAGCTTGAGCGTCCGTGTCGCCGACACCGCCTCAACCACCTCCGCCGCG
>JABIXB010000116.1 GCA_018666805.1 Rhodospirillaceae bacterium
ACCGGCTCCCACCAACCGTAATAAAATAGGGAAGAAATGACGAGAACCGCCACAGCGGTGCGCGTGCCTGCCCACGCTGCCGCCGAGAAAAATATAATGATGACTATCGGCAGAAACACATAAATAAATTCAAACGAATTAAATTGCATAAATATCTAATTCCAGAATCAACGGAGAAATTATCTTAATACGTACATTGTGGTTGTGGACAAGCCAATCATGTTTTGAAAATGGCCGCACACTCATTCGATTCTATTATTCTTATTATATATTACAGAGAAAGCCATATTTATCGAGCGCGTTGGCCGCACATACAGCCGACAGCGGCGCCAAATTTGGCGCCAGCTTCCTCGATCCCATGCTTTCGCACCCCACTCATAATGCCGAGACGCAAGAATTTGTTAAATTATTTCACATAAAACAGGTACCGGAAATCACCCCCCGTCTGGAATTTGGCCGTGACAAATCTTACCACCGCGTTAGAAACTGCCCATGCTGAGCGCAATCGCTTCATTGCCTTTGCCTTTGCCGTCGCTGAACTTGTGGTTGAGATAAATAAGGACGGTGACATTTTGTTCGCCGCCGGTGCTGCCGAGAGCATGTTCGGCATTTCGAACGACGAGCTTACGGGCAAGAATTTATACAAGTTGATTGAAGCCAAGGACCGCGCCGATCTGCGCCAGAATTTGGACAGCCTCACTCCAGGGAAGCGCATGAAGTCGCGCGCCGTTTCGGCGCTTATACCCTCCGGTCCTGCGCGCGCTCTAAAAGCGGGCGCCTACTGCCTGCCGAACAATCCGGACACCGCCTATATTTCCCTATCCCTCCACCACCCTGGCAGCCTACCCGGCGAAATAGCCCGGCCGGGCCGAAATTTGGCCAGTCAGCGCGATGCCGCGACAGGCCTTCCCAACAAGGAAGCCTTTGCCGACGCCGTGCGGGAGCATGTCGTAAACCTTCAAGTGGCGGGAGAAACCGCCAGCCTGACCATGGTCGACATGGAAGGTATGGACGACGTCCGCCCTCATCTGGAAGACGGTGTGGAAGAAGAGGTTTTTGCCAAAGTCGGGGCATTGCTCAATTCGAATTCCCTTAATGCCGATCTCGGCGGCCGCATTGACCGGGACAAATTGAGCTTCCTCCATGACCCATCACTCGATGTCAGTGCCGTGGCCAGTTCGGTCGAGAAGTTGGTGCGCGATGCCTCCCCGTGGGCCGGAGATTTCAAACTGGCGACCTCCACCGTGGTGATCGGCGCCGACGATTTGAACGAAGAGGATTTAGGCCAGGCTTTGCTCTACGCCTTAAACACCTACAGCGAATCAGGTGGCGCCAGCATTAAATTCGGCACACTTACTGAAGGCTGTGTGGATATGCTTTCCGAGACCATGGTCTGGCAGCAGCGCATCAAGGGCGTCATCACAGAAGGCGCATTTTCCTTGGTGTATCAGCCGATCATCAATTTGGCGGACGGCCAAGCGCACCATTATGAGGCTCTGACCCGGCTGAACGACGACCCCAAGGCCTCGCCCTACAAATTTATTACCATGGCGGAGCAACTCGGCAAGATCGCTGAATTCGACCGGGCGGTTGTCGAACGCGCTTTCAAAATACTGCGAGAGGCCGGCCCGGCGGGCGCGATCCCCATTGCCGTCAACATCTCAGGCCGTTCGCTCTCCACATCGGAATTTGTCGGCCAAGTCACGTCGATCATCGAATTGAACAGTGATTTGAAAGACTTTATGCTTTTCGAAGTCACCGAATCCTCGAAGATTGTCGATCTGCAAAGCGCCAATGAAGCATTGAAGATATTCCGCGGTCTCGGCATCCCTGTCTGCCTCGATGATTTCGGCGTCGGCGCCGCCGCGTTCGAATATCTGCGCTGCTTGCAGGTTGATTTCGTCAAGATTGACGGCAGCTTCGTGCGCGAGGCGGCGCACTCCAAGTTTAGCAACGCCTTCATTAAATCGATCGCGGCTCTGTGCAAGGAGCTTGGCATCGAAACGATCGCCGAATTTGTCGAGGACGACGCCGCAGCCCGACTGTTGCGTGCCGCCGGCGTCGACCATGGACAGGGCTGGCATTTTGGCAAGCCGAGTGCCGAATTGCCGTGGCAGCAGCAAGCCGGCCAAGCGTCGGCAAAGACCGGCGCCCACGAAAACTGGGACCCGACCGTCGGACGCCGCACCGACGCGCTTTAGAATTCTTCTCCAGTAAATTATTCCGTCGGCAAGACAAAGCCCATATCGCGCTTGCCCGACACATCGTAGATTTCGGCCGAATAATGAACGATATCGCCGCGAATGTTGGCCGCGCTCAAGGCCGCGACCAGAGTATCCATATAGGGATAGGTGAAGTGTGCGTCGAGGTCCGATTGATCGTCCCAGACTTCAAAGATGATGGCGCGGTTGGGCGCCGTCACATCTATCGCCCAGTCATAAATCTGCGCGCCCTCTTCCTTGCGCGAATTCTCGATCGCGCCCAAAATCTCATCTTTGATCCGGTCAAATCCACCCGGCACAAACTCAAATACAACAGCAACGATCAACATAAGGTTTCTCCGTGAATTAGTTGTTTTTCTTGCCTGGCTGGAGATTATTTCATGCCCGGCGTGCCGGCGAAACGGTTTAGGCGCTTTCAAGCAGGGCCACGCCAGGCCCCACGGTCGTCTCGCTGGCTGCATCCGCCGTGGCGGTCCGCCCCATAACATGAGTTATTCGCGGCCTATTTGCCGCTTACTCCACCAAAGGCAAGCCTATCGCGTAAAGCGGCGATCAGGTCAAGTCCGGTTGCGCCGCGCGCCGACCGGCAGGTCCATGATATGGCTGAATTCTCCCGCAGCGAAGCTCTCGCGATCGCCAAGCCAGTCGACGAACATCTCCGTCGTGTCCACCCCCCAGAACAATTCACCCTCGGCAATAAGGGTGGGCACGCCGAAGACTCCATCGGCGAGCGCCGCATCGGTGTTGCGCTTCAGTAATTGTTTGATCTCGGGATCAGAAATTTTCGCCTCGGCCGCTGCCGGCTCAAGGCCGAGGCGCACCGTCAAACCGTTCCATTCCGCAACATTCTCCAGGTCGCCACCCGCCGCATAGAGAAAGCGGAAAATTTCGCCAATAACCTCGCCGCGCGCGTCTAAGGCCAGCGCCAACCGCAGTGCTTTGAGCGGATTAAACGGATGCGCCGGCGGCATGGTGAAGGGAATACCGCGGCGCTCCGCCAGCCAGCAGCACAGACGATAAGTGTGCAGCCGCTTGGCCGGTATTTCCGCCGGACCCTTGTGGCCCCAATGGTTGAGCAGACCAGCGAAGAGCACCGGCCGATAGGTAATTTCAATCTCATCCGGCAGACCTGCGAGTGCCTCCCGCTGCAAATAAGCGAAGGGAGAAATGAAATCGAAATACCATACCACTTGCATCAATTACCCATCCGTAACTTCTGTTGCCAGCCAGCAACTGTCGCATTCGTTTTGTTTGACGTCCAGGGTCGGCGGTGCGGGCTATTTCGTCTTCAGGAGATCGAGCCGGAAACAGTAGCGATTGTCAGAGAGCCGCACCGCACCGCTTCCCACGTCGGTCCAAGACAGAAATTGCTTGGAGAGTTGCCTTCTGGGGTCGTAGTCTCATGGTGAGGCAATCCAAATCGGGTATGTCGGGATAAACACGGAGGAAGACATGATCAATAAAAATATCTATCGGAGCTTCTCGTCGTCACGCCGACAGTTTCTAAAACAATCAGCGGCACTCGCCGCGACGGTCGGCGCTGCGCCGGCATTTCTCGGCGCCAGCGCGCAGGCGGCAAGCGGTGCTGCCTATGCGAATGAGGCCTGGGCTGCGGCGAAGGCCGAACTGGCCGGCATGAGCGGTTTTCGCAACGAACTGAATTTGCATTCGTGGGAAGGCTACACCGAAGAGCCGGTGCTCGACCCATTCAGGCGCCAGACCGGTGCATCGGTCAACGCACAGATGCTGATCTCGGACCCGGCGGCGGTGAACAATTTGCGCAGCGGCGGCACCGGTACCTGGGACGTGATCAACCTGAACAACGCCTGGCAGCGCAAACAGCTCTTTCCGGAAGGGTTGATCACGCCGCTGGACAAGGAAAAATTCGCACCACTCTACGACATGAACGTGGCGGGCTTCGAGTGGCCGTATAACTGGGCGCTCGATACTAGCGGAGAGCATCTCTTGGGCATGATCCAACGCTATGGCCCATCGTCGATGGTGGTCAATTCCGACCTGATCAGCGTGCAGACGATTGAGAGCGGCGGCTACATGGAGATGATCGAGGGTGCGGCCGGCAAGTACGCCATTCTCGACTATGAGAACTGGGTGATCATGCACGGCTGCCTAGCCGCCGGCTTCATACCATTCCGCAAGCACACCGACGCGGAGATGGCGAGCTTCGAGACAATGATCTTCAAGATGTTCAAGAACGCCAAGAAGGTCTCCGACGATCAGGCGGCGCTCGCCCGCGACATGATCACCGGTGAGATTATCGGTGCCCTCCCGGGCAGCGTCTATACCGCCTCTGCGGCTCGTCTCGAGGGCGAGACCCAGATCGTCTGCGTCGTGCCGGAAGAAGGCCCGGAGGAGACTAAGACAGCGGCGCATCCAAAAGGTAAGGCCGGCATCCAATGGATCGAGGTGACCTCGCTGGTCAACAATCCGAACCCGACCCCGCTGGCTGAGGCGTTCCTGCTCTACTGTCACACGCCGGAGGCCGCCTACAAGGTTGCCGCCAAGGCGCCGGGTACGCTGAATCCGGTGGTTCAAATGGGATCGCCCGAGGTGCTGAGCCAGTTCAGCGCGGACGAGCTCGAAGCCGTGCAATGGGGCGACGGTGGTGGCTGGCTGGCTTCGCTGGTTGATCGTTGCATCGATTTCGACATCAATCCCGACTATGATGCGATGCACGATCTCTACACTCAGGCCAAACGTGCCCGCGGGTCCTGACCTCTAAACAATAATAATGGCGCGGGCGGGTAACCGCCCGCGCCACATAACCTTGAATACTGGGAGCAATCGCAAGATGGCTTCGGCCCCCCCTATACTACAACTTAAAGATGTGAAAAAAAGCTTCGGCAGCCTCAACGCTGTCGATGGCGTTACCCTCGACATTGTAGAGGGCGAACTGTTCACCATTGTCGGGCCCTCCGGCTCCGGCAAAACGACGCTGATCCGCATGCTGGTGGGCATGGACAAGCCGACCAGCGGCGACATCCTCTTACGCGGCAAGCGCATCAATGACGTGCCGGCCAACCAGCGCCCGACCTGTATGGTCTTCCAATCGCTGGCCCTGTTCCCACACATGACCGTCGGCGAGAATGTCGAGTACTCGGCCAAATGTAAGGGCATTCCGAAGAAGCAGCGCAAAGAGATCGGAACGCGATATCTGAAGCTCGCCCACATGCCGCAAAGCTATTACGACAAGCCGGTTAAAAAGTGCTCCGGTGGTGAGCGCCAGCGGGTTGCTCTGGCCCGCGCGCTGGCCTTCGAGCCGGAGATCCTGTTCTTCGATGAGCCGCTCTCGGCGATCGACTATCGCCTGCGCAAGACGCTCGAGAAAGAACTCAAGGACATCCAGCGCGAGACCGGAAAGACCTTCGTCTACATCACCCATTCGCTGGAAGAGGCGATGGTGATGTCGGATCGCATCGGCGTTATGCGCGACGGCAAGCTGGCCCAAATCGGCAGCCCGTCGACGATCTACACCAAGCCGCAAGACCGCTTCGTGACCGAATTCATGGGCGAAGTAAACACGATCCCCGTCAGCCTCGCCGATGACGGTCGGCTGGTGAGCGCAGAATTGAGTGCGAGCTTCACACCGCCGGACGCGCTGCCGGGCGGCTTCACCAGCGGCGTGCTGATCGTGCGCCCGGAGGACATGTCCTTCGTCAACAGCGCCAACAGCGCCAACGGCGCGCCGGAGAACCAGGTCGAGGGCGAGCTGTTCAATGAATATTTGCTCGGCTCGCGCATCCAATACCAGGTCAGGAGCGCCGAGATGACCTTCCTGATTGAGGAGCTTCGTGCCGACGCCGTGACCCGCGCGCTCGGCGATAAGGTCACGTTGACCTGGCGGGCGAGCGATTCGATGGTGTTTGCCGAATGAGCGAAATCGCTCACAACGCAGACGACGATAGCGCGCCTGAGAGGCGCCCGGCCTGGAAGATGTCGGGCGGGCTGGTCTCGGCCCTGCCGATCATCGTGCTGCTGATTCTCGGCTTCGTCGGTCCGATGGTGCTGGTACTGATCTACAGCTTCATGCCGCGTGGCAGCTTCTCGATCCGAAAAGCGCCGTCGATCGGGAACTATGTCGATATCATCGAGCAGGATTTCTACCTATCGTTCGGCTGGTCGCTGTTTCTAGCTCTGATCACCGTCGTGATCCTGCTGGCGATCTGCTATCCGCTGGCGCTGGCGATAAAACGGGTGTCAGGGCGGCGCGCCAACTTACTGACATTGATAATCGTGGCGCCGCTGTTCGTCGCCGAAAACATTCGCCTGCAGGGCTGGGTGCTGTTTCTCGACAAAAAAGGGGTTCTCGACGGCGGCCTCAATGCGCTGTTCGGGCTGGGGACCGGGAGCCTGGTCAACAACGTGCCGTCGGTGATTTTCGGCATCGTCTACATCTATCTGCCATTCATGCTGTTTCCGATCCTGCTCGGCTTGGCAAATGTGCCACAAGATGCCCGAGAGGCCGCCAATGACCTCGGCGCCTCGCGCTGGCGGGTGTTCCGCGATATCGAATTGCCGCTGGCGATGCCCGGCATCATGATCGGCGGGATGCTCTGTTTCGTGATTTCGCTCGGCGCCTTCTCCGAGGCGAAATTTCTCGGCAAGGGCGTTATCGTCACCATTGCCCAGGACATCGAATCGGCCTTCACCTTCGGCCAGAATTGGCCGCGCGGCTCGGCGCTCTCGGTCATATTGATCGTGATCGCCGGCAGCGCTGTCTTCCTGGCGATGCGCCGGATCAATCTCGAACGCATGCTGGCGAAGCGCTAGACCATGGGCAACCTCTCCCCACTGGCGCGCCGGCTCTTGTCCAGTTACATCGGTGTGATCCTGGTGATCATGTATGTGCCGATCGTGACGGTCGGGCTGGCCTCGATCTCGAAATCGCGCTTCTTCATATTTCCGATCCGCAAGACCTCGACCAAATGGTACGAGCAAACCTGGTCGTCCCTGCAAATCCAGGACAGCTTCATCACCTCGCTGTCGGTGGCGGCATGCGTTGCGCTGATCTCGGTGATCCTCGCCTTTTTCGGTGCGCTTGCCTATGCGCGCTATGACTGGCGCGGCCGCTCGCTCTTTCAACAGATTCTGCTGATCCCGATATTCTTTCCCCAAGCGGTGCTGGGGCTTGCGCTGCAGCTTTGGTTCAACTCACTCGGAATCAACATGTCGTGGGAAGCGACGGTGTTTGCCCAGATGGTCTGGATTGTGCCGATCGTCACCCTGATCATCGCAATCCAGGCCTTTGGCTATGACGCCGCCGTCGAGGAAGCCGCCTTTGACCTCGGCGCCTCGCGCTGGATGATCTTCCGAACCATTACGCTGCCGCTGTTGGGACCGGGCGTGTTCGCCGGCTTCCTGTTCGCAATTCTGCTCTCGTGGGGCAACTTTCCGCTCGCCTATTTCACCAGCGGCGCCGACGTAACCACGCCCGAATGGCTGTATGGCAAGATGATCGGCGGCTACACCCCGATGGTCCCGGCAGTCGGGCTAATTACCGTACTACTCGGCGGCATAATCCTGGCCGTCGGCTTGAAGATCAATGGCATGCTGCAGCGCGAGCAATAGAGCGCAAGGCGCAAAGGCCGCCTACGCGCCCTAGAGCAGTTCACGTTCGCATGCGCTCACGCGAACTACTCTATCTCTCTGATATTAAAGCAAATCGTCGTCGCAGGTGATTCCACCTGCTCGGGATTCGCTCTAGGTCCCAAGGCTTGGCGTGATGTCATGGCCCCAGATCATGCGCTCGCGCAACATCGGCAGCGGCCGGCGCGGGTTTTTCGTCTCGAACTCGCGCGCGATGCGGTGGCCATCGAAAATTGCATCCGCCATGAAGCGCGGCGCGTAACAGTCGCCCGCCGCGTAAACCGCCTCGATCCCTTCCGCCTGCCACTCGCCTTTGCGCTCTTTAAGCTCGCGGAACAGCCCATCATTGGCCGAACGCCCGGTGACGACGATAATGGTATCGGCCTCGAGTATTTCGAACTCGGTTCCGGCCTTGCGCGGCAACTCTCCGGCGACCGGCTCGGTCGTCCGTTCATAACCGTCGCGGTAGAGATTGAAGACCTTGGCCTTCACCAGATTGTCCGGCACGACCTCCTCGAGCCAAGTCGAGGTGTATTGCACGATGCCCTTCTCGTGCATCATGCGGTGCAGGTTCGGCGCTTCGAGGGTGTATTCGGTCATCTGACCAACGCTCGGAAGATGGGTGACGATCGACACCTGTTTACCCTGATCGGCCAGCAACTCGGCCAAGCTTACGCCGGTGAAATAGCCGTCACCGTCGACCACGATGACGCGGTCACCGATCTCCTTGCCCGCCATCACCTGGTCCGGCGTCGCGAATTGCGCGGTCGAGGCATCGACGCCGGGAATCGGCGCCATCGTGACATGGCTCATGCCATCAGCGTTCCACGTGAAGCCGGTGCAAATCACAACCTTGTCGGCGCCATAGGTGAGCACACTGTCGGCCGTCATCGGACTGTTGGTGTGGATCTCGACATTTTTGAGCTTATCGAGCTGAGTCTGGCGGTAGCTGACGACCCGGCCCCATTCCGACAATCCAGGGAGCCGCATCACGTCGCGCACATGGCCGCCGATCTCGCCATCCGCCTCGCACAGGTGTACGTCATAGCCGCGCAGCCCGAGCACCCGCGCGCACTCCAATCCGGCCGGTCCCGCGCCGGCGACGAGAACCGAGCCGGAATCTTTCGCCTGCTCGAATTTCTCGGGATGCCAGCCGCGCCGGTATTCCTCGTTGGCCACCGGGTTTTGCGTGCAAATCAGCGGTGCGCCGCGCTCCCAGCGCGCGATGCAGATGTTACAGCCGATACATTCGCGAATATCGTCGACCCGCCCTTCGTCAATCTTGTTGGGCAGGAACGGATCGGCGACCGATGGCCGCGCCGCGCCGATGATGTCGACCTGACCGGAATTGATAATATCCACCATGTCGTCCGGGTTGGTGAAGCGCCCGACATTCAAGACTGGCGCCTTGGCTGCGGCCCTGATGTGCTTGGTGAATGGCGCCTGGTGATTGGCTTTGTAGAAGCGCGACGGGCCAGCATCCTCGCCCCACTCCAGAAAGTCGCAGATGTTTATATCCCACAGGTCGACCAAGCCTTCGTTGGTGGCGAGCTCGACGAACTGGATGCCTTCTTCATGCGCCTGAATGCCATCCGCGCCCAATATTTGATCGACCGCAAGTCTGACGGCAACAGCGCATTCGTCGCCAATCGCCGTCTTCACCATTTCGAGTGTCTCAAGCCAGAAGCGCGCGCGGTTTTCCAGCGAACCGCCGTAACCATCGGTGCGCTTGTTAGTGAGCGGCGACAGGAAGTGCATCGCGATGGTGGTGTGCGAGCCCATAACATAAGCGATGTCGAAACCCGCCTGGACCGCGCGCTTTCCCGCCTCGACATACATCTGCTGGATTTCATGGATGTCGTCCTCGTCGCAGACATGAGAATAGGCGCTGCGGGCGTAGTCCGAGGTCCATTCGGCGCTTGATCGCGGTATGTCGCGCGTATCCAAATTGGCCGATTCGCCGCCGCCGTACCACATCTCGACCCCGGCCAGGCAGCCGAAGGCATGCAGGCTGTCGCACATATGCCTCATATTGATGACGTCGCCGTTATCCCACAGGGTAGCGAGGGTGTTCGGCGTGGTGTCAATTTCGGGGTCGATCGAACAGGCCTCGGTGCACACCGCGCCCCAACCGCCTTCGGCCTTCATGGCGCGAAACGCAGCTTGCGTGCCGGGCCGCAACGAACCCGCGCCGTTACAATGGGGAACCTGATAGAAGCGGTTTTTCATGGTTTTCGGGCCGATCTGGATCGGCTCGAAGAGGATGTCGTACTTAGGGTCGCGCGCCATGGTCCATCTCCCTTGAGCAATAGTCTCTGGATGAAGTTCTCCGATTACCTGGAACGGTAGCCCAATCCGAGGTCGGGCTCAACCGCGTCGCCATCCCGGCGATGTCGAACCGTGCTGATGCGCCACCACCAAACAGGAATTGAATGATCCCGCGTTGCTTCTGAAAGTTGTGCGTGGCGTCGCGGCAAGATAGGGTGAATAAGGTATCTGTGACTTGATGGCGCTGTGCCTGGCGCGGACTTTATCCGTACACAAGCATGATGTAGGGGGAATTTCCATGGCGCGCGACCCTAAGTACGACGTCCTCTTCGAGCCGATCCAGATCGGCCCGAAAACCATGCGCAACCGGTTTTACCAGACGCCCCATTGCAACGGCGCGGGTTCGATCCTTCCCGGCACCCAGGCGGCCTTTCGTGGCCTCAAGGCCGAGGGCGGCTGGGCCGTCGTCTGCACCGAGCAGTGCGCGATCGATGATGAGAACGAGCTCACGCCGAACACCCTCGCGACCCTCACCGACGAGGGCGATATGATCAATCTCCGCCATATGTGCGACGAGGTGCACAAATGGGACTCGCTCGCCGGTGTCGAGTTCAACCATATGGGCATCGCGGCCAACAATCTGGCGACCCGCAGCGCCTCGCCCTCGCCCTCGACGTCGAGCTCGGACTGGATGATGGGCGCGACCTCGCACGCCATGGATGAGGACGACATCCTGCGCTATCAGAACGCCTATGTTGAGGCGTCGAAGCGCGCCGTCCAGACCGGCTTCGACGTGATTTATCTGATGGGCGCCGCCGGCTTCCTGCCGGAGCAGTTCCTGTCCAAATTTTACAACAAACGGACCGACAAATATGGCGGCTCGTTCGAGAACCGGGCGCGTTTCTGGATCGAGACGCTGGCGAAGATGAAGGCGGCGGTGGGTGACGACGCGGCCATCGCGACGCGGATGTCAACGACGCACTATCTCGGCGCCGATGGCATCCAACCGGAAGAAGATGCGCTCAAATTTGTCGAACTCGCGACGGCGGAGGGCCTTGTCGACGTCTGGGACGTGATAACGAGTATCTTCTACGAGTGGGGCGAGCACGCCGGGCCGTCGCGCTTCCAAAAATCCAATCATGAGGCGCCCTTTACAAAATTCGTCAAAGGTATCGCCAACGTGCCGGTCGTCAATATCGGGCGCTTCACCAGCCCCGACGACATGGCCGAGATCATCCGCTCCGGACAATGCGACATCATTGGCACGGCACGGCCCTCGATTGCCGATCCCTTCCTGCCGCGCAAAATTGAGGAGGGCCGGACCGAGGATATCCGCGAGTGTATCGGCTGCAACGTCTGCATCTCGCGCTGGGAGCGCGGCGCGCCGCTGATCTGTACGCAGAACGCGGTGGCCAACGAGGAATACCGCCGCGGTTGGCATCCCGAGAAATTCGAGCCCGCGCCGGATCCCTACGGCGTGCTCGTCGTCGGTGCCGGTCCGGCCGGCATGGAGTGCGCGCGGGTGTTGGGCGAGCGTGGTTATGACGTGCATCTGTGCGAGGCGGAGAAGGACATGGGCGGCCACATGCTCGACGTCATGCGCTATCCGGGCCTGTCGGAATATGGCCGCGTGATCAGCTATCGCCAGACCCAGCTCGACAAACTGAAGAATGTCGAGGTGCACACCGGCACCGGCGAGATGAGCGCCGAGGACGTGCTCAAATACGGTGCCGAAAAAATCGTGGTTAGCACCGGCTCACACTGGAATAGTGATGGCGACAGCTACCTGACGATGGCGCCTCTGCCGGGCGTAATCGCCGGGGATGCGAGGTTTCTCACGCCCGAACAGGTCATGGCCGGCAAGGAAGTCGGCGAGCGCGTCGTCGTGCTCGACGCCGATGGTTACTTCACCGGCATTGGCATGGCGGAACTGCTGGTCAACCAGGGCAAGCAGGTCAGCATTGTGACGCAGCATGGCGATGTCGCGCCCATGACCCACTACACGCTCGAGTTCGCAAACCTGCAGCGCATGATGCATGAAAAGGGCATCACCCAACACACCTACCACTGGGTCGAGGAGGTCGATGTCGGCAATGTGCTGAAGGTCAAGATCTTCAACGTCTTCCGCGACGGCTATGAGCGCGCGACCGAGTCCAAGCACAATGAGCTGCCGCGCCGCAGAGGCACCGAATTCACCGAGCTCGAGTGCGACACGGTCGTCCTGGCGACGGGACGGAGCCCCAATGACAAGCTCTATCACGATCTCAGCGCGCGCAAGAGCGAGTGGGCGAACCAGGGTATCGAGGGAATTTACCAGGCGGGAGATTGCTACGCGCCGAGATTTACCGCCGATGTCGTCTTCGATGGCCACCGCATCGCGCGCGAACTGGATTCGGCGCACCCGCAACGGCAAGTGCCCTACATCCGCGAGCGCATGATCTGGGGCATGGATCCGCAGCCGAAATTCGAGTGAGGCGGGGTGCGCCCGCAATAGCGGCGGCAAGCCTGTGCGCGAGCCAGAGACGGATAATTTTTTTGCAGCCGCTCCGCTGACGAAATGCCGATGCCTATTGATTAGGCGAGCAATTTAAGGGGTTTAATGGTGCCGCCGGGGTGAATCGAACACCCGACCTCGCCCTTACCAAGGGCGCGCTCTACCACTGAGCTACGGCGGCATATGGTGCGGGGTGGGGAACATGGCATATTGACCGCAAAGCGGCAACAATAGTGGCGCGAAAAATTGAGAGGGCCAGTTGAGCGACAATCCGCAACAGAATAAAAATCGCCCGGCGGTAACGCCGGCGCGGGCCGAGCAACAGGATGAGCGCAAGAAGCGCCTGGCGGCGGCGCTGCGCGAGAATTTGCGCAAACGCAAAAGCCAAAAACGCTCACAAACCGGGTCCGGCGGCGGCAATACAGAGGATTGAGGACGCAGCGCCGCTTGTTCGCCACAATTCCCTGACATATCGTGGCACAGCAATTGAAAACAGCCTGAGAGACAAAGCGGCGCATGGATTCTATTCGTATCCGGGGGGGCCGGCCGCTGCACGGCGATGTGGAGATTTCCGGCGCGAAAAACGCCGCGCTGCCGTTGATGATTGCCGCCCTCCTGACCAGCGAGCCCGTCACCCTGTCACGGGTGCCGAAGCTTGCCGATATCGCAACGCTCACCAAACTTTTAAGCGAGCTCGGCGTCGATATTGCCGCGCCCGACAATGGCGATGCGGACCACAGCCTTATTCTCAGAGCCGGCAATGTCACCAGCACCGTCGCGCCCTATGAACTGGTGCGCCGCATGCGCGCTTCCGTTCTCGTATTGGGGCCGCTCTTGGCGCGCTTTGGCGAGGCCACCGTATCGCTGCCGGGCGGCTGCGCCATCGGCACGCGGCCGGTCGATATTCACCTCGCCGGCCTGGAGCGCTTGGGCGCGCAGATTTCTCTCGAAGACGGCTATATCCACGCCAGTGCACCAGACGGCCTGAAGGGCGCGGAATATCATCTCGCCGCGCCGTCGGTCGGCGCAACCGAAAATTTGCTTATGGCGGCAGTGCTGGCCGAAGGCGAAACCGTGCTGCACAATGCCGCGCGCGAGCCGGAAATCACCGATCTCATTCACTGCCTCTCCGCCATGGGCGCCGTTATTGACGGCACGGACAGCGATTGCCTGCGCATCACCGGGCAAACCAAGCTGCACGGCACCGGCCACCGCATCATGGCGGACCGCATTGAGGCCGGGACCTACGCCATTGCTGCCGCGGTCACCGGCGGCGCGGTCGAATTGCTTGGCGCCCGCGCACCGCATCTGGAAACGCCGATCGAGTGCTGGCGCCAGGCCGGAATCACGGTCGAAGAGACGGCGCGGGGGTTACGTGTCAGTTCCGCCGGGCGGATCCAATCGGTGAATTTAACCACCCACCCCTATCCCGGATTCCCGACCGACCTGCAGGCTCAGACGATGGTGCTGATGGCTCTGGCAGAGGGCTCGGCGCTGATCAGCGAGACGGTGTTCGAAAATCGCTTTATGCATGTGCCCGAGCTTAGCCGCATGGGCGCCGACATCGAACTGCATGGCGGCAATGCCCTGGTGCGCGGTGTGAAAGCGTTGCGCGGCGCGCCAGTGATGGCGACGGATCTGCGCGCCTCGTCCTGTCTGGTGCTGGCCGGCCTCGCGGCCGAGGGCGAGACGATCATCAGCCGGGTCTATCATCTCGACCGCGGCTATGAGCGCATTGAGGACAAGCTCGCGGCGCTCGGCGCCGATATCGCGCGCGTCGAATCATGACCGTCTACGCCGCCCTGAAACTACGCGCCGAGGATGATGAAGACCTCGCCATCATCTCGGCCTGCCTGCGCTGCGCCCTCACCAGCCTCGGCGAGATGGCCTATGACCGCGAGGCGCGGCGCTTCGCCGCCATTCTGGTGCGCCCGCTGTGGGAAACCGCGCCGCCAAAAGGCGATACGGACAAAGTTGACGAAGCACCGGACGTTGCGGCGCTCAAGCGCATGCGCGCCGGGCTTCATTTCGATCATGTCAGCGCGGTACGCTTCCGCCGCCTCGACCGCTCTGAGCCCAACAAACTGCTCCACCTCGTCGCCATCGTTTCGGCATCGCTGTCGGAGCGTTTTGCCATTATTCTCTCGTTCGAGGGCGGCGGAGAGGTTTTTCTCGAAGTCGATAAGATTCGCGGTCAGATGCGCGACCTCGACGCGCCACCGGAGAATATTCAAAAACCCGATCCACCGCAGAACGGGTCGTTCGAAGATGCGAAGTTCTAAGACACAGCAATCAAATCAGAATTAAGAGGCCCACATGACGCCCAGCGAAGTTCAAAGCGCCGAAGACATGCGCCGCATCGTCGAAGAGCGCGGCGCCAAAAACGTCACCATCGCGATGAGCGATATGCACGGCCTGTTACGCGGCAAATATATCTCGCGCGACAAGCTCAATTCGGTGCTCGAAAACGGCTGGGGCATGCCGCCTTTGATCCTGGCCCTCGATTTCGACGATATCATTATGGAAGCGACCGAGGATCTCGATGGCTCGGACGGTTATGCCGATGTCATGGCCCGCGCGCTGCCCGAAACATGCCGCGAAATCCCCTGGGAATCGCCCGAGCGCAACCTCCTGATGCTGGCCGAATTTGCCGGCGATATGGAGGCGCTGTGCCCGCGCGGCATCTACCGCCGCATCGCACAAAAGGCCGCCGATATGGGCTTTCAACCCTATCATGCCTGCGAGCTCGAATTCACCATGTTCGATGAAACCGCGCTCAGCGCACATGATAAGGGATACCAAAATCTCGATATCTCGACCCCGCTCAAGACCTATGAGGTGATCCAGCGCCAGGCGGTGTGGACCGAGTTTTACAATGAGCTGCTCGATTGCTTCGACACCATGGGCGTCGCGCTCGAGACCGCGCATGAGGAAATGGGGCCGGGCTTTCTGGAAGTGAGCCTGGCGCCACAATCGGGCGTCGAGGCGGCGGACAATGCGGTCCTCTTTAAGACCTACACCAAAGCCCTGGCCCAGCGCATGGGCCGCCTCGTCACCTTCATGGCACGCTGGAGCAACGAGGCCGACGGCCAGAGCGGCCATGTCCATATCTCGCTCAAGGATAAGGACGGCCAGCCGGTGTTCCGCGATGACACAAAAGACGACAGCATGAGCGATACCATGCGCCATTTCCTCGGCGGCATGCAGGCGCTGATGCCCGAGCTGCTGATCATGATGGGGCCCAATCTCAACAGCTTCAAACGCTTCGTGCCGGGCATCTTCTCGCCGATCGCCGCGACCTGGGGCTATGAAAACCGCACCTGTGCCTTGCGCGTCATTCGCGGCGCGGCCAAATCGCAACGCATCGAATGCCGCACGCCGGGCGCCGACGCCAACCCATACCTCTCGCTCGCCTGCCTGCTCGGCTCCGGACTTTACGGCATCGAACATGAGATCGAGCCAACGGCGCCGATGGCGGGCAATGTCTATGATCAGGAAATTCCCGAGGGCCAGCATTTTCCTGACAGTTTCCGCGCCGGGATCGACCGCTTCCGCGCCTCAAAAGCGGCGCGCGAGCTGTTTGGCGAGCGCTTTGTCGAGGCCTATGCGACGACGCGGGCTTCCCAGGACCGCGAATTCCGCGCCGTGGTAACCGACGCCGAGCTGCGCCGTTTTTTCGAGCTTGCCTGAGCGCAACATAAAAACCTGGCGACAAACCCGGCCAAGCGCTTTATATCCGCCCACATGAACACGCCCACGAACACGCCCGAAGAACTGATATTCGCCCTGCCCAAGGGCCGCATCCTGAAAGAAGCGGCGCCGCTGCTGGCGCTTGCCGGGATCGAGCCCGAGGCGGCGTTTTCCGATGGCGACAGCCGCAAACTGCGCTTCGCCACCAATATCCCCGGCCTCAGCATCATCCGCGTGCGCTCGTTCGATGTCGCGACCTTCGTCGCATTCGGCGCGGCGCAGCTCGGTATTGCCGGTAGCGATGTGCTTGAGGAGTTCGATTACCGCGAGATTTATGCGCCCTTGGATCTCGACATCGGCAAATGCCGCATGGCGGTGGCCGAGCCGACCGAGCTC
>JABIXB010000117.1 GCA_018666805.1 Rhodospirillaceae bacterium
ATTCAGCCCGCATCCATATCGCTGCGCTCTCAATTTTCAGGGATTGGCAAGGCCGTGGTGTGTTTCACCTGCTTCAGCATGAAGCTCGAATTGATCGAAGCAATATAGGGCAGATGAATCAGGCGCTCGCGGACAAAAAGGTGATAGCTGTCGATATCGGGCGCGGCGATACGCAGGACGAAGTCGCGCTCTCCGCTCATCGCATGGCATTCGAGAATTTCATCAAGCTCGTTCACTTTCCGCTCGAAGGCGTCGATATTCTCGCGTGAGTGCCGGCTGAGGCGAACGCTTGCCATCACCATCACGCTGAAGCCGACAATCTTAGGGTCCAACAGGGTTACCGAGCGCCGGATTGCGCCGGATTCGCGCAATTGTTTGATGCGCCGCCAACAGGGTGAGGGCGAGAGGCCAACCCGCTCGGCAATGTCGCCGGTGGTGAGCGAGGCATCTTCCTGTAAAAGGCGAAGAATTCGGCGATCCATCATGTCCATAGGCAATAATTACCCTAATTTTGTATAAAATTAAAATAATTTTCCTATTTATCTAATTTTTAAGGAAAATTTGCAAAAATATTTCCCACTCAATCGAATAGACTGACAATCCCTTCAACAAGCTGGATTGATATGTTTATAGCGCAGGATCACCTCATCAGAGACGACCACACAATTGAGCAGAACTGGCAAAACTACCGGCCGGAGGAGCACCAGACATGGCGCCGCCTCGTTGCCCGCCAGAAATCCCTCTTACCGGGCCGCGCCAGCCTCGATTTTTTCGCTGGCCTCGATGCCCTCTCGATTTTGGAGGGCGGCATTCCACATTTTGAGCGCCTCAACGAGGTTCTCGGCAAGGCCACTGGCTGGCGCATCGTCGCCGTTCCGGGCCTGGTGCCGGACGATATTTTTTTCAATCATCTCGCTAATCGGCGCTTCCCGGCGGCGCGCTTTATCCGCACGCCCGAACAGATGGACTATCTCGAGGAGCCCGACGTTTTTCACGATATCTTCGGCCATGTGCCGCTGCTCATGAATCCGGTCTTCGCCGACTATATGCAGGCCTACGGCGAAGGCGGGCTGAAGGCGATCGGCCTTGGCGCGCTCGAGCGCCTGTCGCGGCTCTACTGGTACACGGTGGAATTCGGCCTGATTGAAACGCTCGCGGGCCTGCGCATCTATGGCGCCGGCATTCTATCATCCGGCGGCGAAGTGGAATTCAGCCTCGACAGCCCGTCGCCGCACCGCATCCACTTTGATCTCAAGCGCGTGCTCAGAACCGAATATAAAATCGATGATTATCAGGCGAACTATTTCGTCATCCGCGATTACCGCGAGCTGTTTGACTTGGCACAGCGGGATTTCACGCTCATTTACCAGGAAATCGAAAACGCCCCAACCTTCGCCGCCGGCAAAACCGCCACGGAAGACGATTTGCTGCACCGGGGCACGGGCGAATATCACTCTTAATTAGTGCTCCCTCAGACGCCGGGCGGTCGCGTCCGCTCCCTTGGCTACCTCGTATTCACTCGGGCGGGCGGTCGCCCTTGCCGGAATGCTGAACGCATTCCGGTTGGTGGTGCCTTCTGTAGATATGGGGTTGTTTGCTTAATTACGGTGTCATCTTCTCCATGCGCTGCTCGATTGCGCCGAAGATGCTTTGGCCTTCGCCGTCCACCATGTCGATATGGATGACGTCGCCGAACTTCATCAATGAAGTGCGGCGCTCGAGCTTGTCGACTTTTTCGATCATGCGGCGTTCCAGCAAACATGATGAGCCGCGCGCGCGGTCGCTGTTGGAGACGGTGCCGGAGCCGAGAATCGTGCCGGGGCCGAGCGGGCGCGTGCGCGCCGCGTGGGCGAGCAGTTCGGGATAGCTGAAATGCATCTCGACGCCGCAATCGGGATCGCCGATGAGATTGCCGTTGAGGGTGCTGACAAGGCGGCCATGCAGGCGTTTGCCGTCCCACGCCGCGCCGAGCTCGTCCGGCGTCACGGCGACGGCGGAGAAAGCGCTCGGCGGTTTGCCGTGGATAAAGCCGAAGCCTTTTTCGAGCTCCGCCGGCACTAGGCGGCGCGCCGAGACATCATTGACCAGCATGATCAGGCGGATGCTTTTGGCCGCTTCTTCGGCAGATGCGCCCATCGCCACCGCACCGGTGATCACCGCCGATTCGGCCTCGAAATCGATGCCCCAGGATTCGTCCGCCGCATAGATCGCATCGCAGGGCCCGCCCATCGGCTCGGACACGCCCTGATACATCAGCGGGTCGGTCTCGAGTGTATCGGGCAGGCTGTCGCCGCGCGCACGCCGCGCCAGCTCGACATGATTGAGATAGCCGCTGGCATCGAGAAACTGCGCCGCGCGCGGCAGCGGCGCCGTGAGTTTGGCGAAATCGAGCGCGAACGCGCCCGCCGCCTGGCCCGCTTCCAGCTCCTCGGCCAGCACCTTGAGACCAGCCGCGACCGCGGCCCAATCGTCGAGCGCGGCGCGCATGGTCGGCGCATAGAGCGCGGCGGAGGCAGCTTGGCTGAGCGCGCGGTTGACGACGATCAGGCTGCCGTCGGGGCCGCCTTCTTTGAGCGAGGCAAGTTTCATATTTATCCGTCCGTCTCGAGATAACCCTTCCAGGAATTGACGTAATCTAGCCATTCCACGCCGTCCGGCAAGGGCGCCACATCAAGCGCGTCGCGTGTATCGAGCATCACCGCGATGCCATCATGCTTGCCATCGACATTGCCCGGATCGGCCGCCAGCGCCTTGGGATGCGGGCCGTGCGTCAGGCCGGCGGGATGGAAGGTAAGCCAACCCGGGCCGATATGATCGCGCCCGAAATAATTGCCGCCGTGATAAAACAGCACTTCGTCATAATCGTCATTATTGTGGAAGAACGGCACACGCAGCGCGCCGGGGTCGCTTTCCATCGGCTTGGGTACAAAGGTGCAGATGACGAAACGTCCGGCGATAAAGGTGGTGTGGGCCGAGGGCGGCAGGTGATAGCGCGGGCTCATCAGCGGGCGGATATCGCGCCAATTGAGCCTGACCGGCATCAGATAGCCATGCCAGCCCACCGCATCGAGCGGATTAAAACCGTAGGACACCATGCTGACCTCGCCGCGTCGCTTGACCGCAACACGCCAATCGCCGTCACCCTGCTGGGCGCGGAAGGCATCGTCGATGGTGGGAATATCGAGCACCGCCGGATCGAATTGGGCATGGGCGCCGACCAAGCCGCGCTCGGGCAGTTGATAAGCGCTGTCCAAGGCTTCGATCAGCAGCACCGACATTTTGCCCGCTGCCTCAATACGCCACATGGTGCCGCGCGGCAGCACGACATAATCGCCGTCGCGAATGGAGAGATGGCCGTAGTCGCAATAGAGTTCGCCCGCGCCTTCATGGATAAAGAGCAGCACATCGCCATCGCCGCTGCGCGCCAGATCGGCCATCGCGCCGTCGAGGCGCCAGAGCGAGAAATTGACATGCGCGTTGCTTAAGATTCGCTGCGCATCCCACGGGCTCGCATGCGCCGCGCCGATCTTGTTGGCATCGAAGGCGCGCGGCAGAAGCGGCCCGTCGATGGCGCTCCAGGCGGTCGGCGGATGGCTGTGATACATCTGACTGGCCGGGCCGAAGAATCCTTCCCGCCCCAATTCGCGCTCATAGGTGCCGGCCGGCAGATCGGCATGGGCCTGGCGCGAGGAACGGCCTTCGACATGAGTTGGCGCGATGGTTTTGCCTTTGCTCACAACACCCCCCGTTCTATCTGGTCGCGCTCGATCGATTCGAACAGCGCCTTGAAATTACCCTCGCCGAAGCCGTCATTGCCCTTGCGCTCGATAATCTCGAAGAAGATCGGCCCGATCACCGTCTCGGTGAATATTTGCAGCAGCAGGCCCTGGCCCTCGAGCGGCGCGCCGTCGATCAGGATGCGCAGCTCATTGAGGCTGGCCAAATCTTCGCCATGTCCGGGCAGGCGCTCTTCGACCATCTCGTAATAGCTCTCGGGCACATTCATGAAGCGCATGCCGGTATCCTTCAGGGCACGCACGGCAGCGCGTATATCCTCGGCGCCAAGCGCAATATGCTGGATGCCTTCGCCGTGATAGGCGTCGAGAAATTCCTCGATCTGCGATTTGTCATCCGCCGATTCGTTGATCGGAATGCGGATCTTGCCGCACGGGCTGGTCATGGCGCGGCTTTTGAGGCCGGTAACCTTGCCTTCGATGTCGAAAAAACGCACTTCGCGAAAATTGAACAGGCGCTCATAAAATGCCGCCCAATCATCCATCCGCCCGCGCATTACGTTGTGGGTGAGATGGTCGATATAGGTGAGGCCGGGGCCGCTCGGCGTGCCGGCGCTTTCCGCTGCGGGCAGGGGCTCAAAATCAACATCGTAAATGGTGTTTTCGCCGTAGCGGTCGACGAGATAGATCAGGCTGCCGCCAATGCCGCGAATGGCCGGAATGTTAAGTTCCATCGGCCCGATCGGCCCGCTATGCGGCTTGGCGCCATTCTCCACCGCAAAGTTGTAAGCCGCTCCGGCATCGCGCACCCGAAACGCCATGGCGCAAGCCGAGGGCCCGTGCACCCGGGCGAAGGCCTGGGCGAAGCTGTCGGGCTCGCCGTTAACGATAAAATTGATCTCGTTCTGGCGCCACAGAGTGACGTTCTTGGAGCGGTGCCGGGCAACCGCGTGAAAGCCCAATTGCTTAAACAGGGCGCCGAGGGCCGCTACATCGGGCGCAGTATATTCGATGAATTCAAAGCCGTCGGTGCCAAGTGGATTGTGCCAAAGATCTGCCATGATTCTTAACCAAATTTGTCAGATGTGATCGCCATCACTTGCAGATGTGGTGCCAGCGTTGAATATCAAGCAAGCGCTGCATACATCATGATGAGAGAGTTTAACGCCGAATGTCTATGAAAGTTATGAATCCCGTACCCGCCAACAAAGCCTGCGAAGCCGATGATTTCGTCGCCGAGGATTTGATCGCCGACCGGTTGGCAACGCTTTCCAGTCTGGTGAGCCGGGGCCTGGCGCGGCTCTATTCGGTGCGTTTCGGCCTGACGATTTCCGATTGGCGGGTGCTTGCGGTAATTTCGCGCTATCCCGGCGCGTCGAGCAATGCGGTGTGCGAACTTGCCGCCATGGACAAAGTACGGGTCAGCCGCGCCGTCTCACGTCTTCTCGAATCC
This sequence comes from Rhodospirillaceae bacterium, assembly GCA_018666805.1. GTDB lineage: Bacteria > Pseudomonadota > Alphaproteobacteria > UBA828 > UBA828 > PTKB01. The sequence goes on from JABIXB010000117.1 coordinate 5,188, forward strand.
GGCCGCATTGAGCGCCGCTCCGATAAGGAAGACCGGCGCCGCAGCAAGCTATACATGACCGAGGAAGGCCGCGATATTCATAGCGAGGTCGTGCCGGTGGCGCGTGCCTATGAGGCCAAGCTAATGGCCGGCCTTTCGGATAAGGAAGCGCGCCTGCTTGAGCGCCTGCTTGCCACGCTGGAAAGCTCGGCCCTCGGCATGGCGCGCGAAGGTTTCGGCATGGCTGTCGGCGTCGACCCAAAGGCGCAGTGCAAACCACGCTGACCGGCTGCGCCAAATAGCGTACCATCGGGCGCATGGTTTGCGCCCCTCGCGTCGCCGCCCTTAGCTTCCCCTCTGTTGCCCTGATATTGGGCGCCTTTACCGGTGCGCTCTCCGCCGATCAATTGACGCCTGAGCAAGCGGCACTGTGCAGCCATCTGCAAAACCAAATGCAAAGTCTGGACGAGGCGCTCGAAACCTATGACGGACGCGTCGCCCATGCGCACCGCCTGATCGAGGGTCAGGGAGAACTGCTGCAAGATATGAAAGAGGGGCTGGACCAAAGCGACCCGGCGAGCGTTAAAGCCTATAACGAGAATGTCGACCAATACGCCCGGACGATTAAGCGCTACAACGGCGAATTGCTGCCCGAACTGGCTCGCCGGCGTGATGCTTTTAACGCCAAGGTCCGTGAATACAACAAGGATTGCGCCGGTAAAGAGGTGCGTTAAAGGCGCCGCATCCTCAGCGCGTCAACACCATGCGGCCGAAGAAATTACGGCTCTCCATAACCTCATGCGCCGCCGCCGCCTCGTCCAGACCAAACGTCTTGTGGATGACCGGCTTGAGCTTGCCTTCGGCCATCAGGGCGAGCACGCGCTCGACCTGCGCCTTGGTCGAGCGGCCGCAGCCATGCACGCTGATATGCTTGCGGAAGAATTCGACAAAATCCAGTTCGATCTTCTCGCCGCCATGCGCACCGATTGAGGCCATGCGCGCACCCGACGCCAAGGCGTCGACCGACTGAATCAGAATATCGCCGCCGATCATCTCGAGGCAGGCATCCACGCCGCGCCCGCCGGTGAGCGCACGCGCCGCATCGCCGATATTCTCGTTTGTGTAATTAATGACCTCATCGGCGCCGAGCTCGCGCGCGCGCTCGAGCTTGCCGTCGTCGCCGGCTGCCGCGATCACGCGCGCGCCGGCCAGTTTGGCGATCTGCACCCCGGCCGAGCCAACGCCACCGCCCGCCGCCGTCACCAGCACAGTTTCGCCGAGGCGAATTTTCGCCACTTCGACCAAGGCCTCCCAGGCGGTGGCGAACGGCACCTGGCCGGCCACCGCATCTTCCCACGAGAGGCCGTCGGGGATGCGCACGACATGGTTCTGGCCGCATTTGAGATATTCGGCGTAGCCGCCCCAGACGGTCACGCCGAGCACGTCGGCATGGGCGCAGAGGTTTTCCTTGCCATCGATGCAATCGCTGCACACGCCGCAGGTCAGCATGAAATGCGGCGCCACGCGGTCGCCGGGGCGAAACTGGCTGACCCCCTCGCCGACATGCACGACCTCACCCACTGCATCGACGCCCATCACATGCGGCATCGAACTGGCGACACCAAAGAGACCCTTGCGCAAATCCGTATCGCAGTGGTTGACCGCATTGGCATGCACCTTGATTAAGAGCTCGCCAGTGCCCGGCACGGGCGTTTGCACATCCTCATATTTGATCGTGTCGAAGCCCTCGCCATAGTCATGGATCACCGCCGCTTTCATATCTTTATCTCTCCTAAGACTTGTTACGCAGCGCCTCGGTGGCGGCGCGGTGAAGTGTGCCATGGCGCCGCGCAAGGACGTCCAGATCGTCGGCATAGCCGCCGCCGACCACACAGGCGAGCGGCACACCCGCCGCCAGGCAGCATTCTATAACGTGATCGTCACGCGCGCGAAGCCCCGCGTCGCTGAGCGTCAATTTGCCGAGCTTGTCGTCAACGTGCGGGTCAACGCCGGCATTGTAAAACACTATATCCGGTCTCAGCCGGGCCAGGAGCGGCGCGACATGGCTTTTGACCACCGAGAGATAAACTTCGTCGCCGGTTCCCGCCGGCACGCCAATATCGAGATCGCTGACTTCCTTGGCTGGCGGATAATTGGCCTCGCAATGGAGCGAAAAAGTAAAATAGGCCGGCTCGTCCCTGAAAAATGCCGCCGTGCCATCGCCCTGATGAAC
>JABIXB010000118.1 GCA_018666805.1 Rhodospirillaceae bacterium
ACCACGCGGCGAAGCCAAGGCGGCGCGCAAACTCGCCAAAAAACTCCGCCAGGGCACGCCGGTCGAGACCGATTGGAATCTTTATCATGAACTGACCACCCTGCCGCCGAAGCAACTTGCGGCCCTACCGATCTGGGACCATGCCGATAAGCTGGGCCGCTCCGAGTTCCTGCTCCTCGCCGAACGCCAGCAGGGCGCCCGCGCCGCGCTGGCCTCGGGCTTGCCCGTGAGCGCCGCCGGACAGCCTGGCTCGCTCGATGCGCAGCTCCATGCCGTTGCAAGAACCAAGGGCTGGGACAGTGCGGCACACGCCGAGACGCGCGGCCTGATTGAGCGCGAGATCCGCGCCGAGATCGCCGAGGCGGTGGACGCCAATGGCGGCAAGCCGCTCCTCATCGCTGAACGGCGCAAGCTGATCAACGAAGCGGCGGCGGAGTTGGCCACGGTCGTGGCGCCATCCCTGGGGGCGGACGACACGCTGATTGGTGGCGCTGGGGATGACACGCTGGATGGCACGAGGGGTGATCAACTTTGTAGCTTCGCAAGCCATGGCGCGCCTGATGTCTCGGCGGACGATGGTGTGATTTCTGGCGGGGCTGACGATGTGCTGGCGGGTAGCATTGAGAATGACACGCTGAGTGGCGGCGCGAGCGGCGACACGCCAGAAGAAGATTCCGAAGAGAGCGGCTTCTTCTCCAGTGCATTGGACGCCGTCGGAGACTCCCTCTCCGGCGCCTACCGCATTGTCGCGGGCGGAGCCAATGATGCGGTCAACGGCTTTCTCGATGTCACCGACGAGATGGCGCAGTTGATCGAAGGGGAACTGCCCGAAGGCTTTGCGCCCTATATCGTTTGGGACGAGAACGGTATCCGCTTTGAGGAGAGCCGGCCCGAAGGCGTCGATCCCGTTCAGTTCCCAAAAGTGCCGCACGGCGGCGGCGCGGTGGAGGAGACGGCGCGCTCGGTCTCGCGCTTCGTTGCCGGAATGGCGCTCCTGGGCGGTGTTGGCAAGGGCGTGAGTGCGGGCCAGACAGTGCTCTCTGGTGCCGGCTCGGCCGCCATGTTCGACCCCGAGGACGGCAATCTCGCCACCATGGCCAAGCAACTCGGAATCGAAAGCGAGCTGCTTGACTGGCTTGACGCCAAGGTGGGCGAGGATGCTGGCCCGACCGAACGCCTGATGGCGCGCGCCAAGATGGCCGGCGAGGAACTGTTCATCGCTGGCGTAGGCGCGCTCCTGGCCAAATCGCTCCCGCTTCTCAAGAGCACGCCCGAGGTCACACAAAAAGCGCGTGAGGCGTTGGGTGGCGGGAAGCTCGGCGTTGAAGCCGAAATGGGTGAATTGATCAGCGTAGTTTCGAATAATACGCAGGGGAAAAAAATAAAGTTAAAATCGCTTAATCACCCGAGAACCGGAGAACCGATTGTCGAGGCGATGCGCCGCGCAGAAACATTGCCACGTACGCATCTAATTGAAACAGCTGAACGCTATGTTCTCCGCCGCGAAAAGGTTGAAAAGCTCTATGGCAACGGCGCCAAGCGCCAGGGTCGTATCATCGATATCGTCTTAGGACCACCGGCTGCAGGAAAGAGTACTTATGCGAAACCGCTTGTGAGCCAACGAGGTGCCATATTGGTTGATTCGGACCTTGCCAAGAAAGAGCTGCCGGAGTGGGACAATGGGATTGGTGCCGCCACCGTTCACCTTGAAAGCCGTGACATCTCAGATGATGTACTCATGCGTGCGATTGAAAATGGTGATAACATCGTGTTGCCGATCATCGGCCGGCCGGGCGAAACCGCCGCTCTGGTTGAAAGACTGGCTGCAGATGGCTATATCATCAATGTTCACCTCATCGACCTACCCTTGCCCGAGGCGACAAGGCGCGCCATGTCACGCTTCGTCGAAGAAGGCCGGCTAGTGGACCCGCGCATCGTGTATGGAACGGGTAATGCTCCCCGTAAAACTTTTGAAGAGTTAATTGGAAGGAAAGATATCAATGGCTACACAGAAAAAAGCTCAGACGTACCCAGAGGTGCCCGGTTTCGACATATCCGGTCTGGAGGGAGTCCCTATATTGGACCCATACAAAGATGAAGCCGAAGCACATCGGCGTCTAATGGAGAAACTAGATCGAAGCCGGGAAAAGCGCGAAGCGCAAAAAGTAACCGAGGTAAAGTCACCCAAGAAGACTGAAGGCTAGGTTCTCAGGGGATTAACAAAGATATCAATGGCTACACGGAAAAGAGCTCAGAGGTACCCAGAGGTGCCGGGTTTTGACATATCCGGTCTGGAGGGAGTCCCGATATTGGACCCGTACAAAGGTGAAGCCGAAGCGCACCGGCGAGGCATGGAAATACTTGATCGCGGCCGGGTCAGACGCCAGGCAAAAAAAGCAGCCGAGGAACAGGAGCAGAAGAAATCTGACAGCTAGATTCCGGCGCGACACCATTTAGGATTTTCTGCCGCTTACGTTGGAAACACGGCGATCCTGGAACTGCTCTACAGCATGCCAAGTTGATCAAGAATGTGCATGTCAGTGCATTAGTGATTGAGATGTTGGAGACGTCAGGCAGGCAACAGAGGCGCGCTGCGTTCGTTGCCCGTGCGCGGGACTCTCTCGGTGTCTACAGCGCCCTCAGCGCGGCCGGCGGCGATGTCGGCGCGGTGACGGAAGCGCAGTGGCAGCAGCTAGACGGCACGGACGGTAAGGGCAGAGCGCGGGTTGAAGCCAAGGCGGCGCGTACATTCGCCAAGCACAATCGTGAAGACAACCCCATCGAGACCGAATGGCAGGTCCAGTATGCGCTTGACAATATGGCACCCAAAGAGCTCGCCGCGGTCCCGCTCTGGGACTATGCCGACAAGCTGAACAGCTCTGAGTTTCTGGTGCTCGCCCAGTGCCAGCAGGACACCCGCGCTTCAGGGCAGCGGTGTCGGACTTTGCAAATCCTCGGCGAAGCCCTCGCTTGGGCGGGCATCGGGCAGGCGCAGATAATTCAGCAACGCCAGCAAGACGACGCCGGCGAGAAAGCCGAACATGGCGCGGTAGGCTTCGTTTGGCGCCACCCCTTCGACATCGGGAAAGGCGCCCATGATCAGGCCGGTCGCCGGTTGCATCACCGCCGGGCCGCCCATCAGGGCGATCGCCATCATCGCCATGCCGCGCCCGGCCAGACGATCGGGGAAAAGCGAGCGGCCGTGCCCGGTGATGACAATATTGTAGGCGCTGAAGAAGCCAATCAAGCCGACCAGGGCGATGGCGGCGGCCGTCGGCATTTCTGGAACCAATGCGAGAATCGCAAACGACACCAGCACCATTAGAGAACAGCCGACGACCAGCCATTTGCGCGTGTCCAAAATTCGCTCGAGCGGGCCGAAGACAATATTGCCGGCGATCAACGCCACCGCCATCAGCAGCAAAACATTGCTGCTCGAGATCGTCTCCAGGCCATGCACGTCGATCATGTAGGGGCCGCCCCAGAGGCCGAGAACGCTGGTCAACACCGGATAGGAAGCAAACGCCATAAACATCACCGAAGGCAGGTGTTTTGTCCGCACCACTTCGGCAACGCCTTTGACGCTTTCCTTCAGGCCTTCGGGCGCGCTGGTTCTGGCGACATAGCCGGGCGGTGCGTCGCGCACCAGCAGGTAAATCAGCAGCGCGCCGAGCGCGGTAATCGCACCGGCGCCGAAGAAGGCGTAGCGCCAGCCGATAGTTCCCGCGATCAGGCCGAGCGGCGAGGTCGAGAGCAGCACGCCGATGCCACCCAAGGCAATCATCCGCCCGAGCCATGTTGCATATTGATCCGCCGGCACCCAGCGGCCAAACAGGAACAGTGCGCCGACCAAAACTCCGCTCACGCCGACCCCCATCATCAGGCGGCCGGCGAGGAGAGTGGCGAAACCACCGGCCGCGCCGTAAAGCACGGCGCCGATCACGGCGGCGGTCAATAGAATCGGCAAGGTGCGGCGTACGCCGAATCGGTCGAACAACATGCCAAGCGGGATTTGCGCCACCGCGAAGGAAATAAAAAATGCACCCGTCAACACGCCGAGCGCCTCCGCCGAGAGGCCGAATTCCCAGCTAAGATCCTTAACGATAACGCCATTGGAAGTGCGGTAAAATTGGCTCATGACATAGGCGACAGCGATCACGCAGATGATCGTGGCGAACTGGCGCTGGCGGTGAGGAGTATTCATAGGGTGGCGGCTGGTGTTGTGTTTTTAAGAGAGATGCGTGCGGAAGTTAGCGGCATTTCATTGCCTCTATACCCGTCCGCGATAATATTGGGTAATATCCTCTGCCCATAACAGCCGAATCGATTTAGGTGAATAGAATAATTTATCTGATGTTCAAGAGAAAATGACGAATATACGCGCGATCCCTAAAGTCCTGGCAATTTGTGCCGCTCTACTGGTCGGCGTTTTGTCCGCTGCGCCGGCAGAGGCAGGTTTCGAAGATGGCGTGCGGGCTTATCTGGCCCAGGATTACGCCGCCGCGCTCAATGTCTGGCGGCCGCTTGCCGAGGAAGGGCACGCGCCGGCGCAATTCGGCATGGGTCTCTCATACGAAAATGGCCGCGGCGTCGAGCGCGACCCGACACAGGCCGCCGTCTGGTACCACAAGGCGGCGGAGCAGGGCTTGGCCGATGCCCAGTTCAACCTCGGCAATCTCTACCTCAATGCCTCGGGCGTGCCGAAAGACCCGGTCGAGGCGGTGCGCTGGTTCCGCCGCGCCGCCGAGCAAGGCATGCCGCACGCCCAGGTCAATCTCGGCTACTCCTACGAAACAGGATCCGGCGTCGCCAAAGATCCGGTCAAGGCGGTGTCCTGGTACAATAAGGCGGCACAGCAGGATTTTCCCCAGGCGCAATATTATCTTGGCGCCGCCTATGAGCGCGGTAGCGGCGTGGAAGCAGACCTCCCCCTCGCCGCCGCCTGGTACAAACGCGCCTCGGATCAAGGCGTCGCACTGGCCGGCAAACGCTTTGAGGCGTTGGCGGAAAAAGGCATCGAACCCGGCGTGATCGAAACTAAAAGCGCCACGGTGGAAGCACCAGCGGAAGCGGAACCGACATCGGAGCTCACACCGGAGCCAGCTGAGCCGGCCGCGGCGGCGATAGAGACGCCTGCCGCCCAATCCGATCTCGCTGAAAGCGCGCCGCCCGAACCCGCGGCGCCGGTCGAAGCGGCACCCTCGCCGGTAGAACCGGAGCCACAGCCGGAGCCGGAAGCAAAGATAGTGGAACAGGCGACGGAGAGCGATAAACAGGAAAGCACAGGGGACACATCGAGCGCGCCGGCAACCGCCCAGGCGGGCGAGTTGGTGACCTCGCTCGGCGGCAGCTTCCGGGTGCGGCTCGCCTCCTACCGCCAGCCCGAAAACGCACACAAAGGCTGGAATATCCTCTCCAAAAAATATCCCGGCCCGCTCGCCGGCCTCAACTATGCCATCGCGGAGGTCGACCTGGGCACAGAGAAAGGCATTTTTCACCGCCTCGAGGCGGGACCGCTCGGCTCGCTGGCGGAGGCAAATGCGATCTGCGCGGAAATCAAATCCGGCGGCGATTCCTGTGTTGCGGTGAAGCCGTGATTCGGACGCCCGGCGAGTAAAGCGCGCCACATAATTCGTTTCCGGGATCAATGCGCCTATGACATCAGCGGCACGCGAAGGATGGCTTGAACGAATCGAAGCGCCCGATTCGCTCACGCTGAATCTCGGCGGCCGCTGGGATATGCGCAGCGCCCAGCGTCACGAAAAAGAATTGCGCCACCTCAGGCCATCCGGCAAGCAAGCCTTACGTGTCGACTTTTCCGCAATCGATAGCCTGGACACGGCCGGTGCGTGGCTGCTGTTCCGCCTCGCCAAGCGGCTGCGCGCCGAAGGCGTCGAAGTGGCGTTCGATAATTTACAAGCCCCGCACGCCGATATACTCGAACGCCTGGCCAAGATAGAGAGCCATGTCGAGATCGAGCCGCCAAAGCCCAATCCGCTGGTGGCGATTGTTGCGCTGATCGGCAAGAGCGTGATCGATATCGGCGTCGAAATCATGGAGAGTATCGCCTTCCTCGGCCTTACGGCGGTGAGTTTTGCCCGCGCCGTCTTGCGGCCAAAGCTGTTCCGCGTGCCGGCGATTTTCTACCACATGGAGCAGGCCGGTCTGAACGCCATTCCGATCATCGCCCTGATCGCCTTTCTCATCGGCCTGGTGATCGCCTATCAGGGCGCCATCCAGTTGCGCCAGTTCGGCGCCGAGATATTTGTCGTCGATATGGTCGCCGTATCGGTGCTGCGCGAGCTCGCCATTTTGTTGACGGCAATCGTCGTTGCCGGGCGCTCGGGCAGTGCCTTCACGGCGCAAATCGGCGCCATGAAAATAAACGAGGAAGTCGATGCCATGCGCACCATCGGCCTCGACCCGATGCAGGTATTGGTCCTGCCGCGCCTGATCGCGCTGATGATCGTGTTGCCGCTGCTCGGATTTGTCGCCGATGTGATGGGCCTGGTCGGCGGCGGCGTGATGTCGATGATCGAGCTCGGCATATCACCCAGTCAATATATCGATCGACTCGAGCAATCATTCGCGCCGTGGTCGCTCGGCACCGGCCTCCTGAAAGCGCCAGTGTTCGCCGCCATTATTGCACTCACCTCATGCCATATGGGCATGAAGGTTAGCGGCAGTTCGGAGAGCCTCGGCAAATTCACCACCCGCTCCGTCGTGCACGCGATTTTCGCCGTCATCGTCGTCGACGCGATGTTCTCAATTTTCTTCGCCTATATTGGAATCTGAGGAATATGGCGGAACAAAACAACATCGCCATCCGGGCGCGCGATATCACCGTCGCATTCCATGGCATTGCGGTTCTCGACAAGCTCGATTTGGACGTGCGGCGCGGCGACGTGATGGGTTTTGTCGGGCCGTCGGGTGCCGGTAAATCGGTTCTGCTCCGCACCATCGTCGGGCTCAACAAACGGGTGCGCGGCACGATTGAAGTGTTGGGCCAGGATCTCGACAAGTTGAACTATCGCCAGCGCCGGGAAATCGAGGAGCGCTGGGGCGTCTTGTTTCAAAGCGGCGCTTTATTTTCCTCGCTAACGGTGGCGCAAAATATCGAAGTGCCGCTGTTCGAGCATACCGATCTGCCGGTTGATGTGGTCGAGGAAATTTGTGCCCTCAAAATCGGCCTGGTCGGCCTGCCGCCCGAGGCGGCATCGAAATATCCGATGGAATTGTCGGGCGGTATGCGCAAGCGCGCCGGGTTGGCGCGCGCCCTCGCGCTCGATCCCGAAATCGTTTTTCTCGACGAGCCGACCGCCGGACTGGACCCAATCGGCGCGGCGGCATTTGATGAGCTGGTGCGCAGCCTGCAAAGCAGCCTCGGCCTTACCGTTTTCATGGTGACGCACGATCTCGATAGCCTGCACGCCGTCTGTGACCGCATCGCCGTATTGGGCGATAAACATGTTATCGTCACCGGGTCCATGGCGGAAATGCTCGAACAGGACCATCCCTGGATACGAGATTACTTCCATGGTCCGCGCGGCCGCGCCGCGCGCTGATTGGAGAACCGAGAGATATGGAAACGAGAACCAATCACATATTCGTCGGCAGTTTTGTCCTGCTGCTCGTGGCCGGGCTGGTGGCGTTCATCATATGGGCGGTCAAGGCCGATGTGGACGCGCAGCACACCAACTACCATGTCTATTTTGATGGCTCGGTATCCGGCCTCAGTACGGTTAGCGAAGTCCGCTATCGCGGCGTTCCGATCGGCACGGTGACCGATATTCGTATCGACCCCGACAATGTTGAACGGGTGCGGGTGACGCTTGATGTCAGTGGCCAGACGCCGATCAAGGAGGATTCCGTCGCGTCGATCGAAATGCAGGGCATCACCGGCGTTGCCCTCGTGCAAATATCGGGCGGCCATCAGAACAGCGCCGATTTGACGGCCAAAGAGGGCGAGCCCTTTCCCGTCATCGGCTCAAAACGCTCCGGTCTGGAACAGCTCTTCACCGATACGCCCGAGCTGATCAACCGCATCATGAAACTGGTCGATACCGTCACCAAGATTTTCGATGTCGATAACATCATGGCAATTGGCGATACGCTCGCCAACACGGAAAGAATCACGGCCTCGTTTGCTGAGAGCTCTGAAAAACTCGACCGCTTTATGATAGACGCGTCCGGCATGGCGGCTGAGCTACGCGCTACCGTCAAGGAGTTGCGCGGTGATTTAAACCACCTAACATCAAGTGCCGATGCCACGCTTATTTCGGCGCGCGCCACGTTGGACACGCTCGGCGACGAAACCGTAACAATCGGCAGCGACGCCCGCGCCCTGATCGCCGATCTGCGCGGCTCGGCCAATTCGATCAGCACCATGAGCGGCGAGATTCAAAAACTGGTGGCCGAAAACCGCCAGCCGATCAGTGATTTCACCGGCGAGGGCTTGTATGATTTCTCGAGCCTGATCAGCGAAATGCGGACGCTCGTTGCGAGCCTGTCGCGCATCGCCAATGATCTCGAGAGCGACCCATCGGGCTATCTGTTCGGCGACACGCAAGAGGGGTTCAAAACGGAATGACCATCGCCCGCATATATAAATTTGGCCGTGGCGGAACATCGACCTGGGCCGCCCTCCTCGTCCTGGCCCTCGCGCTCGGCATTAGCGGCTGCTCGCTGAGCGGCATGCTGGCTGGCGACAGCCCGGCGCCAAAGCTCTTTGTTCTTTCTCCGAAATCGACCTTTGCCAACGATATCCCCAAGGTAACGGCGCAGCTTGTCGTCGAGGCGCCGATCGCCTCGGAGGGCTTGAACACCCACCGCATTGCGCTCCGTCACAGCCCCTTAACGCTCGACTATTTTGCCGGCGCGCGCTGGACCGAACGGGTGCCCCTGCTGGTACAGACACTGCTCGTCGAATCGTTCGAAAATACCAAGAAAATTGTCTCGGTGGCGCGCCAGGGCATCGACCTCAGGGCCGATTATGTGTTGAAAACCGAATTGCGTGAATTCCAGGCGGAATATGGCGGCGGCAACGCTGCGCCGGAGGTTTGGGTCCGGCTCAACGCCAAGCTTGTGCGCATGCCGGCGCGCATCATCGTCGCGTCCGAGACCTTCGAGGCGCGTCTCACCGCGGGTGGCACGACAATGACCGACATCGTCTATGCCTTTGACGAGACGCTCAATAAAGTTCTGAAGAAAAGCGTAACCTGGACGATGCGGCGGCTACAGTAGAATTCCGAATTAAATTCTGAATTATGCGGGATAGCGCATCAGCGCGGTGTTGGGCAGGCCGTCCAGGCGGTCGCGCCCGCCGAGCCCCTCCAGTTCGATCAAAAACGCGGCGCCGACCACATTGGCGCCGACCTGGTTGAGCAATTTCATGGTCGCCTCGGCGGTGCCGCCGGTGGCGAGGAGATCGTCCAAAATCACCACCCGCTGACCGGGCTCAATGAAATCTTTTTTGATTTCCACCGCGTCGGTACCGTATTCGAGCGAATATTCATATTTGATCGTATCGCCCGGCAACTTGCCGGCTTTGCGGATCATGATGAAACCGCAGCCCATCCTGAAGGCCAGGGGTGCGGCAACCAGAAAGCCGCGCGATTCGATGCCGACCAGAATGTCGGGCTTATAGGGCGTGACGGCGGCGGCAAGTTGCTCGACGGCCTCGGCCCACGCCCCGGAATGGGCGAGGAGCGGCGAGATATCGTAAAAAAGGATACCCGGTTTAGGAAAATCGGGAACTTCCCCGATATGGTCCTGTAGCCGTATCGACATGAGGTGATCGCCGCTCCTGCGCTATATTGTTGCGCGTTTTACTGGGTCGCTTCTTTCAGATAGGCGATCAGATTTTTACGCTGCTTTTCCTTCTTAACGCCCTTGAAGGCCATCTTGTTCTTCGGGATATAGGCTTTCGGGTTTTTGACATATGCGTCGATTGTCTCTTCATCCCAGACGATCGCGGCGCCTTTCATCGCGTCCGAAAACTTAAAGCCCTCGGCGGTGCCGGACGTGCGGCCGAACAGGCCGTGCAAATTCGGGCCAACCTTATTTTTGCCACCGGCTTCCAAGGTGTGACAAGCCTTGCACTTCTTGAAGATTTTCGAGCCCTTCTTGACGTTGCCGTCGGCAAACGCGGCACTGCTGGCCACAACGATAATCGCAGCGGCGCCGACCGCCAGAAAATTCCGCAATTTCATCTAGGTTCTCCTCATGTCAAATTCGATAAGAGGGCGCACAATATGCTGCCACTGCAAGCGGTTCAAGCGTTGCGATTGTCGCAGGCAAAATCTTTGGCGCGCCCCGGAATAACAGTTGGCACCAACTATAACCTGCTAATTATTAAGGATTATTAAGGATTATCAGCGCCGGTACGCCTCATCGAGATAGAAACGGCTATCCTGATCGTCCATAACGGCGTGACATTCGGCGCAGAACCCCATCTTGGCGGAGTTTTTGCCGCCCGTGGTGCCCAAAACCTTGCCATTGGGCATGATCAGCGTATAGCGCCAATCCATCGATTCAGCGTTGAATCCGGTGGCCATTTTCTCCATCAGGAAAAGCGGGCCTGCGCTCACCTTGCCGTTCGGCTTGACCTTAAAGCTGTCCTTGGCAAGCACCGTCCCTTCCGGCGCCGGGCCGGCATTCTCATAGAGGCTATAATTGGACCCTCTGGCATTGGCGTAGTTATTGACGAAACGCCCGCCATGGGTACCCGAGACATAGGGCTGCGTGGCGTAATTGGTCCACGATTGATAGGACTTTACCCACTCATTTCCGGATTTGGCGTAGCCCGCTTTCAAGCTGCCCTTGATGCAGGCATAGGCGGCATTGGCCTGGGCGGCGGAAAGCTCCACCTCATCGCCGCCCGCGGCGCACGGATTGCAGGGATTGCACGCACCACAGGGACCGCAAGGATTGGCCGCCGCGCAAGGATTGCACGCGCCGCAAGGATTGCAGGGGTTCTTGGCTGCGCACGGATTGCACGGGTTACAGGCGCCGCAGGCCGCCGCGCATGGATTGCACGCGCC
>JABIXB010000119.1 GCA_018666805.1 Rhodospirillaceae bacterium
AATCGCGATAACCACCTTGTCGGCGCCATAGCTGAGGATATCGTCGGCGCTCATCTGGCCAACGCCGGTATGGAGTTCGACCGAAGACAGCTTGGCGATCTGTCCCTCACGGTAGCTGATAACACGGCCCCATTCGGCCAGGCCCGGATAGCGCATCACATTGCGTAAATGTCCGCCGACCTCGCCATCGGCCTCGCGCAAATGAACGTCATAACCGCGCAAGCCGAGAACGCGGGCGCATTCCAGCCCGGCCGGGCCGGCGCCAACAACCAGTACCGAACCGGGATCGGGTGCGGGCTCGAATTTCTCCGGATGCCAGCCACGGCGATATTCCTCCATCGCGGTGGCGTTCTGGGTGCAGATCAGCGGCGCTTCCTGATTGAACTGCGAGACGCAGATATTACAGCCGATGCACTCGCGGATATCGTCGGTGCGCCCTTCCTTGATCTTGTTGGGCAGGAATGGATCGGCAATGGAAGGCCGCGCGCCACCGACCAGATCCGCATCGCCGTTGCGGATCAGCGCCGCCATATCGTCCGGGCTGGTCATGCGGTTAACCCCGACCACCGGCACCTTCGTTACTTCCCTGACCGCCTTGGTCGCCCAGCTCTGATAGCCCGATTTGAAGAAGCGCGACGGGCCGGCGTCATTGCCCCATTCCATGAAATAGGAAATTTTGATGTTCCAAAGATCGCAGACGCCTTCGTTGCTCATCAACTCGATAAAGCGCAGGCCCTCTTCAAGCTCAAGCCCGGACGGCCCGAGCAGATTGTCGATGGCAATACGCGTGCCGACCGCCACCCGATCGCCGACCGCGCGTTTGACCGCTGCCATGGTCTCGACCCAAAAGCGCGCGCGGTTCTCGAACGAGCCGCCCCAGCGGTCCGTACGCTTGTTATACATCGGCTGGAGAAACTGGGTCGGCAGCGACGAATCCGAGCCGACGATATCGATATAATCAATCCCCGCCTGCTCGGACATCTTGGCCGCGGTGACATACATCTCAATTATGTCGCGGATATCGTCCTCGTCGCACTCGTGGCAATAATTCTGATAGGCCGTCTCGGATGGCATCTGGCTTGGGCCGCGCGCAATGGCAAGAGACTCACGCACCGGCGCGTGCGCGCCGCCATACCAAAGCTGAATACCGGCCAAGGCATCATGGCGGTGGATGCTGTCGGTGGTGTGGCGCAAATTGATGACGTCACCCTCGTTCCACAAGCGTACGCCGATATGCGGCGTGTCATCGCTTTCCGGGCTGATCGAGCAATATTCGACACAGACCGTGCCCCAGCCGCCCTCCGCCTTCATGGCGCGGAACGCCGCCTGGGCGCCAGGTTTTTCGGAGCCGGCGCCGTTGCAATGGGGAACTTGGAAGAAACGGTTCGGTGCTGTCTTGGGGCCGATTCTTACCGACTCAAACAGAATGTCATGCCTTGAATCAGCCGCCATCTTTTGTCTCTCCTAATGCTCAGGGTGCCCGAACAACTGATTTCGAAGGTTACGCAATCAAGCGGAATGTACAAGTTGCTTCCGGCCGTCAACTCAGCCCCAGAAGCACCTCATAAAGCGCCGCCTTCTTCTCAAAGCCGATGCCGGGCGCATCGGGCAGGCTGACATAGCCATCCTCGATCGGCGTGTCGTCGGCGAAGCCGCCGAAGGGCTGGAAGACACCGGGATAGGATTCGCAGCCGCCGAGGTTGAGCGCGCCGGTCAGCGCCAGGGCCAAGAGATTGCCGCCGTGTGGGATGAAGCGGCGTGGCGACCAGCCTTCGGCCTCCATCATCGCCGTAATGGCGATGGTCTCTGTCACGCCGTAAGCCAAGGCGGGATCGAATTGCAGATAATCAGTGCTCCGGCGTAAGGCCCCATGGCGGATCAAATTGGTGGCGTCTTGCAGCGACAGGAGATTTTCGCCGGTGGCGACGGCGTTTGGGTAATTGCGCACGATCTCGGCATTGAGTTCGTAATCCAGGGGATCGCCGGGCTCTTCGAACCAGCGCAGATTGTAGGGCGCCATGGCAGCGCTATATTTGAGTGCGGTCTGCAAATCGAAGCGGCCATTGGCGTCGACCGCGAGGCGGCTGCCATCGCCACCGAGCAGTTCGAGCACGGCTTCGATGCGGCGCATGTCTTCTTCGAGCGAGGCGCCGCCGATTTTGATTTTAGCCCAGGTGTAGCCTTGCGCCAGATAGCCGCGCACTTCCTCGACCAGGCCGAGGATGCCTTTCTCGGCATCGTAATAGCCGCCCGCCGCATAGACGAAGACGCGGCTTTCCGCCTCGTCGCCGCCGATCATGCGCCACAGCGGCACGTCGGCGATCTTGGCGGCGGCGTCCCAGAGGGCAATCTCCACCGCAGCGACAGCAACGGCGCGCTCGCCGTGCCCGCCGGGTTTTTCGTTTTGCAACATGGCGGCACGGAGACGCGCCGGATCGATATTATCGCCCGCCGCGTTCTGTTGCTCTTCTGAGCTGAGCGCCAGAATGCGCGGCGCCAGCCGGGCGCGGATAATCTCGCCCTGCGCATAGCGGCCATTCGAATTGAAGCCATAGCCGATAACCGGCTTGCCATCCCGCATCACATCGGTGACGACGGCGACGGCGCTTACCGTCATCTTGCTAAAATCGATCACGGCATTGCGCATCGCCGCACCCATGGCAACGCTCTGCTCGCGGATGTCGGTGATTTGCATTTACGCCTGCTCGATACTGTCTTCAGAACACATCGCGTTGATGGCGCGCTTACGCGCCTGCGCCTCATCGACCGAGACGAGCTCGAAATCATAGATATCGCCGGGGCGCGATTGGCCGAGCTTCCAGAAGGCCGAGGACGGCACGGTGAAGGGGTTGATGAAACCGCCCAGCGTCAAAGTATCGTGTAAGAGGATGATCGGCGTCTGGCCACACAGGTTAATGGCGCCGATGGGATAGCCGTGATCGATGGTGTTGGATGGATCGGAGCCGTTCTCCGGCGCCTTGTTGGTGGCTTTTTCAGTGAACGTCCATTCCGGACCCTCAAGGCGGAAGCCGACGCGGTTGCTTTTCGGTGACAGCTTCCATTCGCTCTTCAAAAAACGCTGCTGACCAGCAGCATCGATCCAATCGTCATTCGGGCCGGCGCACACTTCGATTTGCCAACGGTGATTTTCGGAGACTGCCGGGCGGCAGGATTGTTTGATTTTCCGGCCCGGCACCCCCTGCCCCTCTCCTACGGGAATTTCACCGCCCACTTCCAGCGGCGCGCCATTCAGGCCACCGCAATCGCCGAGCACGAATGTCGAACGTGAGCCCAAGAAAGGCGGCGTGTCGATGCTGCCGGCAATGGCGAGATAGGTGCGCGCACCGGTCAGGGCTGAGCCGAGCTCAAGCACCTGCCCGGCTTCGGCGGCGATGCTTTGCCAGAGCGGCACAGGCGCACCACCCAGCTTCGCCGCCATATCGCCGCCGCACAGCGCGATCACGGCGGGCGCCTTGAATTTAAGCGCCGGGCCGATGAACTGGCATTCGAGCGCGGCGTCTCCCGGCGCATTGCCAACCAGGATATTGGCCAGGCGGAACGACCAGTGATCGACCGGCCCGGACGGCGGGAAGCCCATGCCGAAGGCGCCCTTGCGGCCGGGATAATCCTGGACGCAAGTTTCCAACCCGGGCTTCAGGACTTCAATCATAGGCATGGTCACAGACGGGGCGCCTTCACCCCGGAACGCTCACACCAATGATCAAGAAGCGCCGAGAAGTCTTTGTTATGGAACGAAGTACTACGGGCAAGACTAACGCTTTCACGGGCCGCCGCGGCAATCGGCAAGGGCACTTTAGCCTGGTTGGCGGCGTTGACGATCAGGGTCAGATCCTTGTGCGCCAGGTCGATGGCGAAGCCCGGTTCGGTATCGCCGGTCAGCACCTTGGTGGCGTAATTGATCTTGAGCTGGCCGTTGGTCGCCGTGGTGCCGTGGATGACATCAAGGGTGGTTTGCAGGTCGAGGCCGAAGCGCGTCGCCAGCGTCAACACTTCGGCGTTCATCTGGCACGAGACGATGGCAAGATAATTGTTCACCAGCTTGGTGCGCATGCCGCTGCCGGCCGCGCCGCAATGATGGATGGTCGTACCCATCGCCTCCAACAAGGGGCGCACGCGGGCGAAATCTTTGTCCGACGCGCCGACCATGAACAGGCTCTCGCCGGAATTGGCGTGCTGGGCGAGGCGGCCGACCGGCGCGTCAACCACGGCAATGCCGGCCTCGGGCAGGCGCAGGGCGAGATTGTCGGTCGTCTCCGGGTCAACCGTGCTCATATCGAGGAGCAGCATGCCGTCCCGGCCATGGGCGAGGACGCCGCCTTCGCCGAGCACCACTGATTCCACTTCGGGCGAGCCCGGCAGCATGGTGACGACGATATCGCTGTTTTCCGTCAGCTCGGCAATTGAGGCGGCTTGCGTCGCGCCCTGTTGCACAAGTATGGCGACGGGCTCGGGCGCAATATCGAAAACGTTGAGCTGGAAGCCTTTGGTTTGCAGATTCAGGGCCATGCCTTTGCCCATGGCGCCGAGGCCGATAAATCCGATGCGTTCCGTCATGATTTTTTTCCTTATTGGTTTAGAACCGTCCATCCTGGTTGAGCGAGGCTACCCACTTCTTGTAGGCGCCGACTGAAAAGCGCTGATAGGCGGTGATATTGAACTCATAGCTGCCATCCGCCACGCGCGCCTCGATATATTCGAACTCCTCCTCGCCGATCGGCACGAACTTCACCCGATCGGCGGCATCCAACAGCACCACGCGGTCCTTGAAAACGGGCAAGCGTTGTTGCGGATCCCACAGCGGCACCGGGGTGCGGCCAATCAGATTATAGCCGCCCGGCCCCGGCGTGGTGTAGATCGAGCTCGAAAGCCCGCCAACACCGATAGCCCCCAACGTCGTCCAGGTGCGCGGCGGATTGTATTTCGGCGAAGTGATGGCGCAGCGTGGATCGAGCGCGCGCATCAGCGGCAGACCCGGTGTCGAACACACTGCGACCACCCAATGCTCGGTGCCGGAATGGATGCGCGCCAATTGCTTGGCATCCTCAAAGCCGTTCACTTCGGCGACGAAATCCGGGTCATAATCGCGCGGCGCTATCTTTTCGCTGTAATCGGCGACGCAGTCGCGCGTCCACGGGTCGAGATACATCGCCGGCAGATAGGCAAGCCGGCTCTCAAGCTCCAAATCCTCGACCGATCCCAAGCCGCTGATCAAGCGCGCCAGCTCTATTTTCAAATCGGCATAGGAGATGTCGTCGGACTCATATTCGACGATAAGCGAGTTGTAGGACGGGTTGGTATCGACCACGCCTTTGGTGGCGTCTTCTTTGAGCGCCGCCGTCAATCCAAGCGCCATGAAATTGAGATCGATGCTGGCATCGTCGCCGAACTGCACCAGAATAAAGTGATCGCCGCCCGGCAAATATTTGGGCTGGTCAAACTTCATTCGATGCTGTCCTCAACGCAGAGGCCATCAATGCCGCGGCGCATCTCCTGCGCCTCCTCGACCGAAACCCGGTTGAAGCGGTAAATGTCATTCGGCTTTGATTGGGCCAGTTTCCAGAACGCTGCCGAGGGCACGGTGAACGGGTTGATGAAGCCGCCGGCGCTCGGCGCATCATTGACCAGGATGATCGGTGTCTGGCCGCAAAGATTGATCGAACCCACCGGATAGCCGTGATCGAGAATATTGGACGGGTGCTCGCCATGCTCCGGCCCCTTGCTGCTGGCCTTGTCGGCGAATATCCACTCCGGCCCTTCGAGGCGGTAGCCGGTGCGGTTGCTGCGCGCCTGTAATTTCCATTCGCTTTCCAGGAAGCGTTCGATGCCTTCCTCGGCGATCCAATCATCGTTCGGTCCCTGCACCACTTCGATCTGCCATTGCTTGCCGTTGGCGATTTTGGGCCGGCAATCCTGTTTGACCTTGCGCCCGGGCACGCCCGCGCCGCCATTTACCGCGATACTCTGGCCGTCTTTCAGGGCATGGCCCTCAAGGCCACCGACGCCGGCCATATGAAATGTCGCGCGCGCGCCGAGCACTTGCGGCACTTCGATGCCGCCGGAGACGGCGAGATAGGCACGCGCGCCAACACTGGCGAAACCGCACGCCAACGTCTGACCGGCAGCTACCGCGACGCTCTCCCACATCGGGAAAGTTTCACCGTCGAGCGTCGCGTTCATCTCAGCGCCGGTGAAGGCAATGACGCAATCGTCCGAAAATTTCAGGGTCGGGCCCATGAATTGGCATTCCAGCCCGGCCGCCTCGGGCGCATTGCCGACGAGGATATTGGCGAGGCGGAAGGACCACATATCGAACGGCCCGGAGGGCGGAAAGCCCTGCTCCCAAAAGCCGTAGCGGCCGGGAAAATCCTGCACCGAAGTCTCGAGGCCGGCTTTGATCACGTCGATATTCAAGGCCATGGCTAGAAGCGCTCCTTCATGTCGAGCGTCCCCAGCCATTCATGATAGGCGCGGATCGAAAATTTGGCGTAGTGGGCAACGTTATGGACATAGTCTCCAGCCGTAACCCGGCTCTCGATATAATCATATTCCTCCCGCCCGACGGGGAAAAAGCGCACCCGGTCGCCCGGGCGGAGCAGCGCCAAATCCTGTTTGAAGGCCGGCAGGCTTTGTTCGATATCGCATACCGGCACCGGTGTGTGGCCGATCATTTGATAGCCGCCCGGCGTGTTGGCCGGATAGACGCAGGTGACCGAGCCGCCATAACCGATGGTGCCTTTCGCCGTCCAGGTGCGCGGCGGGTTGTATTTTGGTGCCGTCAAGCGGCAGCGCGGATCGAGCGCAATGAGCGAGGCGAGGCCGGGATAGAAGCCGAGCGCCGCGACCCAATATTCCGTGCCCGAATGGATGCGCGCGAGCTGGGCATAGCCGTCGAGGTCATTGAGCTTAACCAGAATATCGGAATCATATTCCTTCTCGGTGATCTTGGCGCAGTAATCCTCCCAGCAGGCGCGGGTGACGTGGTCGCAATAGAGCACCGGGATGTAATAGATTGGGCTCAGCAGCTCCATATCCTCAAGCGAGCCCATATTGCGATAATGGCTGAGAATTTCGCTTTTTAGGTCGGCAAAGGAGATCAAATCGGGGTCGTAGCTGATGACGATCGAAGCCATATTGGGCAAAAGTTCGATCAACCCGGCGATTTCCGCCTCGCGGATCTTGGCCGAGAGCGAGTGCACGAGGAAATTGAGGTCGAAATTAAGCTCGTCGCCGAGCTCCATTTCGATAAAACGGTCGCCGCCGGGCAGGAATTTAGGCTCGTCATATATCAATTCAGCGTCTCCCCTTGCCAGGCCGGTTTTTAAGCTATTCTCTGCCCTACAGACAGGCCCGGTGTTCTGTTATACCTTGTAGCCTGTGATGTGATCACACACCAGTTGCCAAGAACAATAGACGTGGAGAAATTAACGTGCCGAAGCTCGTACCGCTGAAAACAAATACCCCCTGGTTTCGCATTGAACCAAGCGAGGCCGATTGGAAAAAAGAAGACCCATTGGAGCTGGCGCGAATTCTCGAACAACTCATGTTGGTGCGGAAATTCGAGGAACGCATTCTCGAATTGTGGCAGGCCGGCTGCGTGCATGGCCCGGCCCATGCCAGTATCGGCCAGGAAGGCGGCGCCATCGCCGCCATCTCTATGTTGGGCAGCGGCGACAAGATCAACGGTACCCACCGCGCCCACCATCAGTTTCTCTCGCGCTTTCTCTACCATGAAATGCCGGAGGGCTATGATCCGCGCGGCAGTGATTTTCCCGCCGCCATGCAGGACACCGTCTATCGCTCGATGGCCGAGATCATGGGCCTCTCACCCGGCTATTGCGGCGGGCGCGGCGGCTCGATGCATATGCGGCGCGACGAAGCCGGCGTGCTTGGCACCAATGCCATTGTCGGCGGCAATCCGCCGCAAGCGACGGGTTATGCGCTGGCCGATAAAATGCTCGATACCGGCAACATCACCGTGACATTTTTCGGCGACGGCGCGATGCAGAACGGCGCCGCCTATGAATCGATGAATCTGGCGGCGATCTACGACCTGCCGATGGTGTTTATCGTCGAGAACAATCTCTACGGCGTCTCGACCCATGTCAGCGAGGCGACGCGCGAGGCCCGCCTCTCGGCGCGCGGCCAGGGCCTGGCCGTACCGTCGCTCGAAGTTGACGGCATGAATGTCATGGCGATGCGCAAGGGCATGGAATGGGCGCTCAAGCAAATCCGCGAAGACAAGGGCCCGGTGCTGATCGAATGCCAGACCTATCGCTATTTCCATCAAAACGGCCCGATTGCCGGCAGCGCCTTCGGCTACCGCGAGAAATCGGAAGAGGCGGAATGGCGCAAGCGCGACCCCTACATCACCCTACCGCAAAAATTGCTGGCGCTCGGCGTGGTCAACAAGAAATCGCTGGCGGAAATCGAGCAAAAGGCGAGCGACAGCGTTAAGGCCGCTTCCGCTGCCCTCACCGAGACCGAGCCGCAGTCCAACCAGCTACGCATTATCCCCGCGCTCTGGCCCGATCCGGGCAGCGTCGATAGCGGCATCCGCGGCGACCTCAGCGAGCTCGCCGGCGAGCGCATGATTGATGTCGAGGATATCGACCCGGCCGAGGCCAAGACGATAAAATTTGTCGAGGCCATGGCGGCGGTGCAGCTGCGCGCGATGGAGCGCGACGAGCGCGTGATTATCATGGGCGAGGATGTGCACCATCTGAATGGCGGCACGGTCGGCGGCACCAAGGGCATTGTCGAGCGTTTCCCCGACCGCCTGCTCGGCACACCGATCGCCGAGAACGGCTTCACCGGCATGGGCCTCGGTGCGGCGATTAATGGCCTCCGCCCGATCATCGAAATTATGTATGCCGATTTTTGCCTGGTGGCGGCGGATCAATTATTTAACCAGATCGCCAAGGTCAGGCATATGTTCGGCGGCACCTCGACCGTGCCCTTGATCGTGCGTATCCGCGCCGCCGGCGGGCATGGCTATGGCTCGCAGCATTCGATGGACCCGAGCGGCCTGTTTGCCCTCTGGCCGGGCTGGCGGGTGATCGTGCCGACCACCCCGTTCGACTATATTGGTCTGTTTAACTCGGCCATTAATTGCGACGACCCGGTGGTGATAATCGAAACGCAAACGCTTTTCCAGGAGGAAGGCCAAGTGCCGGCGAACGATCTCGACTACTGCATCCCGTTCGGCAAAGCGCGCATCGTCCGCCCCGGCTCGGCCTGCACCATTCTCGCCAGCGGGCACATGGCGCAGCACTCCATTGCGGCGGCGGAACAATGCGGTATCGATGCCGAGGTGATCGATCCGCGCACGGTCGATCCGGAGAGTCTCGACTGGCAAACCATCGGCGACAGCGTTAAGCGCACCAATCGCCTGCTGGTGGCGGAACAAACGGCGCGCGGGCCGTCGCTCGGCGCGCATATCGTGCAGGAGGGTCAGGAGCGCCTGTTTGACTATCTCGACCATCAAATCCTGCGCGTCACCGGCAGCCAGTCGGCGCCGGTTGTCTCGCGGATTTTGGAACAAGCGGCATTGGCCGGCGTCGAAGAGGTGGTTACCGGCCTCACCGCCCTCATGCGCGGCAGCGCCCAGGAAGCAGCGGAGTAGGCGCGTGCCCTCCGCCGCAGCCGGTCTCGCCGATACGAATTTGAGCGGCAACGGCGACACGCCGTTGCACGAAAACGTCTATCAGGAAATCCGCCGCAATTTGATTGCCGGCCAGTTCCAGCCGGGCGAAGCGGTGACACTGCGCGGCCTCGCTGCCAAGCTCGGCACCAGCGCCATGCCGGTGCGCGAGGCGTTGCGCCGCCTGGTGGCCGAGCGCGCACTTGATCTCGGGTCGAATCGCACGGCGCGCGTGCCGGTTGTCACCAGTGCCAAATATGCCGAGATTTGCGAAGTGCGGATTGCCCTCGAAGGCCTGGCGGCGGACAAGGCCGCGCTGCTGATTTCCGACGCCGAGCTCGACCGTATCGACAATCTCTGCGCCGATGTGAGTGCCGCCGCCGAACGCCACGATGCCGCGACCTATTTCGCCAAAAATCAGGAAATGCATTTTGCCGTTTACCGTGCCGCGCGCGCGCCCCTGCTGCTCGATATGATCGAAGGAATTTGGCTGCGCATCGGACCGACGCTCAATTACCTCTTCCATGATATCCGCTTCGCCGGGCGCGCCGCCGCCACCAACGCGCCGATTGTCGATGCGCTGCGCACGCGCCAGGGCAGCGCCGCGCGCGAGGCCGTGGCGCACGATATCTCTCATGCCATGGTGTGGCTGGTGCAGCATCTGCCGCAAAGCGACGAGCATGTCGGTAACGGTATCGGCATTGGCGGCAACAAAGAAAGCTAAACAGGAATGAGCGATACGGTAGACGCTCCGCGCAATCCGCCTTCGCTTGTCGGCAAGCGCGCGCTCGTTACCGGTGCGGCGCGCGGCATTGGCGCGCGCACGGCGGAAATGCTGGTGCGCGAGGGCGCCGAGGTTGCGGTACATGCGCGCCGACGCGAACAGCTCGACGATATTGCCGCGAGCATCCACGCACTCGGCAGCGAAGCCATTTGCGTGACCGGCGATCTCACGGCGGCCAAATCAATCGCCAAATTATGCGCCCAGGCGATCAAGGAATTGGGCGGCATCGATATCGTCATCAACAATGCCGGCGTCGCCGCGCATGGCCCCGTGGTCGACTTGGAAGAGGAAGAGTGGGACCAGGTGATGGACGTCAATCTAAAGGCGCCCTATCTCGTCACCCAGCACACATTACCGACCATGATCGAACAGGGCACCGGCGGCGCGTTCGTCTTCAACGCCTCAAGCTCGGCCCGCATGGCCCAGGCCGAACGCTCGGTCTATAACGCCACCAAAGCTGGGCTGGTCGGGTTCACCCGTTGCCTCGCCGAGGAAGTCGGCCCGCACGGCATCACCGCCAATGCGGTTTGCGCCGGTTGGATCGCCACCGAAATGGCGGTCGAATTGCATCAACAAATGGCTGAGGAAAGCGGCGTGCCGTTCGAGCAGCTTTACGACGAAGGCATGCGCGTCAATGCCATGAAGGCCATCATCCCACCCGAAGACGTCGCCGACATGATGGTCTTCCTCGCCGGCCCAGGCGCGCGCCACGTCACGGCGCAATCGATCTATGTCTGCGCCGGGCGGAGCATTGTCTGAAGCATAGAGTCAGGCGCCCGCTATACAGCTAAGAGTAGTTGTTGTTATACTGCCTGCATGCGCATCCTGTCTCTAATGACTTTCGCTCTATCGCTCTTGTTCGGAGCTTGGTCGGCTTCGGCTGAAGACGAAAGACAAATTCTTGACAATTGCATTGAATACATTAGCAGCATGGATCGTGAAGATTGCGTTGACGCTAATGAAGTGCTCTCCCGCTTGGACCGGGCACTTTGGACCACCTACCTGTGGACGACCCATAATATGTCACGGGAAGATATCG
>JABIXB010000120.1 GCA_018666805.1 Rhodospirillaceae bacterium
GGTCGAGCTGGCGGCGGACCGTTCCTGGGTGCGTTTCGTGCTCAACCCGAAGGCGCGCTGGCATGACGGCACGGCGATCACCGCGGACGATGTGGTGTTTACCTTCGAGACGCTGATGGAAAAGGGGCACCCGAGCTACCGCATTCTTTATGGCGATGTGGCGGGGGGGGAAAAATTGTCCACGCATGAAGTGAAATTCACTATCAGCAATAGCCAGAACCGCAAGCTGCCGCTCTTAATCGGCGCGCTGCAAATTATTTCCAAGGCGTATTACACGGAAAACGAATTCGACAAGACGACGCTAACGCCGCCGCTCGGCAGCGGCCCCTACCGTATCGAAAAAGTCGATGCCGGGCGCAGCATCACTTACCGCCGCGTGGCGGATTATTGGGCCAAGGATTTGCCGGTCAATGTCGGGCGCTTTAATTTCGACGAACAGCGCTGGGACTATTACCGCGACCGCACCATCATGGTCGAGGCGCTCAAAGCCGGTGAGTTTGACTGGCACGAAGAGTTCACCTCAAAAACCTGGATGAACGCCTATAAAGGCCTGGCTGCACTTGATGCTGGGGCGATGGTCAAGGAAGTGCTGCCCGACAATACGCCGTCCGGCGTGCAGGCGTTTTTCCTCAACACACGGCGCGACAAGTTCAAGGATGCGCGCGTGCGCCAAGCACTCTCATTCGCGTTTGACTATGAGTGGACCAACAAGAATCTTTTCTACGGTCTCTATACGCGCATGGCGAGCTATTTCGAGAATTCGGATCTCGCGGCGCGTGGCCTGCTCGAGGGCGCCGAGCTTGCGCTTCTCGAGCCCTACCGCGGGCGCGTACCGGAGGAAGTTTTCAGCACCGAATTCAAGCCGCCCAGCACAGACGGCTCGGGCCGCAACCGGCGCAATTTGCGGGTGGCCGGTGCGCTGCTTAAGGCCGCCGGTTGGGCGCTGCAGGACGGCACGCGTACCAACACAGCGACCGGCGAGGCTCTCACGCTCGAAATTCTCTATTTCTCACCGACATTCGAGCGCGTTTTTGGGCCTTATGCGCGCAATCTCGAGCGCCTTGGCATCGCCGTTAGCTTGCGCCTGGTCGATCCGTCGCAATATATCAAGCGGCTCGAAGATCATGATTTCGATATCACCACGCAGCGCTTCGTGCAGCAGCTCTCGCCGGGCGCGGAACTGTGGAACTATTTCGGCTCGGCCGCGGCCAATCAGCGCGGCACATACAATTTAGCCGGCATCGAAGACCCTACTGTTGACGAACTGATTGCTAAAATTCTCGCCGCGCCCGACCGCGAGAGCATGAAGGTCGCGGCCCGCGCGCTCGACCGGGTGCTGCTCTGGGGCCATTACATCATACCGCAATGGTATAAGGGCTCGCACGGCTTGGTTTATTGGAACAAGTTCAGCCGGCCCGATATTCTGGCCAAATATTCGCTCAGCCTCGATACTTGGTGGTTCGACGCGGCGAAGGCTGAAAAATTGACCGCCTTCCGGAAATCGTTAAATTGAACGCCATGCGGCGCGCTCTCCTTTCGATATTGATCGCACTTGCCTGTGCGGGCTTTGTCCTGGCCAAATCGGCTGTGGCGGCGGAAGAGGGCGGCTATTCAGGCCATGGCGTGGCGATGCATGGCGCGCCCAAATATGGCCCGGACTTCACCCACTTCGATTACGTCAATCCGGATGCACCAAAGGGCGGCGCGGTGCGCCTCTCCCTGACCGGCACCTTTGACAGTCTCAATCCGTTTATCCTGAAGGGTGTGTCCGCCGGCTATCTCGGCCTCACGTTCGAAACCCTGATGGCCGGCTCGCGCGATGAGGCATTCTCGCAATATGGCCTGATCGCCAGCCGGGTCGAATTCCCCGCCGACCGCTCCTCGGTCACCTTTACGCTGCGCGACGAAGCGCGCTGGCATGACGGCACCCAGATCACGGTCGAGGATGTGATTTTTTCCCTCGAAATCCTGACCACCAAGGGTAATCCGTTTTACCGCGTCTATTACGGCGATGTGACCGGCGCCGAGGATCTCGGCGACCGGCGGGTGAAATTCACATTTTCCGGCGGCAATAATCGTGAGCTGCCGCTGATCGTCGGCCAACTCGCTATTCTGCCCAAGGCCTATTTTGATGGCCGCGATTTCGACAAGACCACCCTGGAACCGATCATGGGCAGCGGCCCCTACAAGGTCGACCTGGTCGAGGCGGGCCGCGCCATCTCCTATGCGCGCCGTGGCGATTATTGGGGTGCCGATTTAGCGGTCAACCGGGGGCGGAATAATTTCGACAACCTTAGAATCGACTATTACCGCGATGACACCGTGGCGCTCGAGGCGTTCAAGGCGCATGAGTTCGATTGGCGCACGGAAAACACGGCCAAGGTTTGGGCCAAGGCCTACAACGGGCCGGCGATAGAGGCGGGCTTGATCAACAAGATCGAAATCCCGCACGAGCAGCCGACCGGCCTCAGCGCCTTTGTCTTCAACACCCGCCAGCCGCTGTTTGCCGATCGGCGGGTGCGCGAGGCATTGGCGCTGGTGTTCGATTACGAATGGACCAACAAGAATTTATTCTTCGGCGCCTACACTCGGACAAGAAGCTATTTTTCAAATTCGGAGCTGGCCTCCTCAGGCTTGCCAAGCGCCGCCGAACTGGCGCTGCTTGAGCCTTATCGCGGGCGCATCCCGGATGAGGTCTTCACCACCGAATTCATTCCGCCGACGACGGATGGGTCGGGCAAGAATCGCCGCAGCCTGCGTGCCGCCAGCAAGCTGTTGCGCGAGGCCGGCTGGGTGGTCAGCGATGGCAAGCTGGTTCATGGCGAGACCGGGGCGCCGGTCGAGTTCGAATTTTTGATGCAGAGCGGCGGGGCGTTCGAGCGTATCGTTCAGCCCTTTGCACGCAATCTCGAACGCCTTGGCATCACTGTGAACATCCGCCTCGTCGATACCGCGCAATATCAAAACCGCACCGACGATTATGACTTTGACATGCTGTGGGGCGGCTTTGGCCAATCGTTATCGCCGGGCAATGAACAACGTGATTTTTGGGGTTCAGACGCCGCCGCCGTGCCGGGCAGCCGTAATTTAATCGGTATTCAGGACCCCGTCGTCGATGAATTGATTGAGGCCGTGATTGCGGCACCTGACCGGGATGCGCTGATCACCGCCAGCCGCGCCCTCGACCGGGTTCTCCTATGGGGGCATTATGTCGTGCCGCTTTGGCATTTGCGCTCTTACCGCGTCGCCTACTGGGATATATTCGGCCGGCCTGAAATAACGGCAAAATATGACCATGGCTTTCCGGGCACATGGTGGATTGATCCCGCCCGCGTTCAGGCGCTTGAACGCGGCGAGACGAAGCTGGATAAATAAAATTACGGGGCGCGGGTTTTAAAAGCCGATGTTCGCTTATTTCATCCGCCGTATGGCGCTCATTATTCCGACGCTGCTCGGGATTATGGTGCTCAATTTTTTCATTGTCCAGATCGCGCCCGGCGGTCCGGTCGAGCAGGTTATTGCCCAGCTGAGCGGCACCGCGATCGATGCCACCGCGCGCATATCGGGCTCGCAAATGGGCGAGACCGGGGCGCCCGGGCAGGCAACCGGTGCGGCGCAAGGCGATCTCTCGAGCAAATATCGCGGCGCGCGTGGCCTCGACCCGCAATTGATCGAGCAATTGGAAAAGCAGTTTGGTTTCGACAAACCAATCGGCGAGCGCTTCCTGTTGATGATGGAAAATTACGTCCAGTTCGATTTCGGCGACAGTTTTTTCCAGGACCGCAGCGTCGTGGCGCTTGTGGTCGACAGGCTGCCGATCTCGATTTCGCTCGGTCTTTGGACAACCTTGATCGCCTATCTGATCTCCATACCGCTCGGCATCGCCAAAGCGGTACGCGATGGCTCGCGCTTCGATGTGTGGACCAGCGGCGCTATTTTTGTCGGCTATGCGATCCCGGGATTTCTCTTCGCGGTCCTGCTCGTGGTGCTGTTCTCGGGCGGCAATTTCCTCAATTGGTTCCCGCTACGCGGTCTCGTTTCGAGCGATTGGGAGACTCTCTCCTTGGGCGGCAAGATCATCGACTATTTGTGGCACCTGGTCCTGCCCATCACCGCCATGGCGATCGGCGGATTTGCCACGCTTACCATGTTGACCAAGAATTCCTTCCTCGAAGAGATCAACAAACAATATGTCATCACCGCGCGCGCCAAGGGTCTCAGCGAAGGCCGGGTGATGTATGGCCATGTTTTTCGCAATGCCATGCTGATTGTGGTGGCCGGGTTTCCGTCCGCGTTTATCGGCATCCTGTTTACCGGCTCGCTGCTGATCGAAATTATTTTTTCCATCAACGGGCTCGGCCTGCTTGGCTACGAGGCGCTGATCGGCCGCGATTATCCGATCATCTTCGGCACGCTCTTTTTCTTCACCCTGGTCGGGCTGGTGGTCAATTTGCTCGGCGACATGATGTATGTGGTGATCGACCCGCGCATCGATTTTGAGCGGCGCGAGGTCTAGGGCGTGGCGTGGAAAATGTCACCAATGGCGCGCCGCCGGCTGCGCAATTTCAAGGCCAACCGGCGTGGCTACATTTCGCTGTGGATATTTCTCATCCTCTTTGTCATCACCGCGCCGGCCGAGTTCATCGCCAATGACAGCCCCCTGGTCGTTAAATATGACGGCGAATTTTATTTCCCGGTGGTTGCCAGTTATGCCGAGACAGAGTTCGGCGGCGAGTTCGAAACCGAGGCCGATTACCGCGATCCCTTCGTCATCGAGTTGATCGAGGAAAAAGGCTGGATGCTGTGGCCGGCGGTGCCTTACAGCTACAAGACCATTAATTACGATCTGCCGACGCCGGCGCCGTCGCCGCCCTCTTCGGCCAATCCGCTCGGCACCGACGACCAGGGCCGCGATGTTTTGGCGCGCGTGATCTACGGCTTCCGCATATCGGTGTTGTTTGGTCTTGTTCTAACGCTGGCAAGCTCGGTCGTCGGCATCGCCGCCGGCGCGGTGCAGGGCTATTTCGGCGGCCTCCTCGACCTCTTCTTCCAGCGCTTTATCGAGATCTGGTCGGGCCTGCCGACGCTCTTCGTGCTGATCATTCTGGCCAGTATTTTCGAGCCCAATTTCTGGTCTCTCTTGGGCGTGCTGTTCCTGTTTAGTTGGATGAGCCTCGTGGGCGTAGTGCGCGCGGAATTCCTCCGTGTGCGCAATTTCGATTATATCCGCGCCGCCCGGGCGCTTGGCGTCAACGACCGCACCATCATGTGGCGCCATGCCCTGCCCAACGCCATGGTCTCGGCTCTGACTTTTTTGCCCTTTATTTTGACCGGCTCGATCACCACCCTGACGGCGCTCGATTTCCTTGGCTACGGCCTGCCGCCGGGCTCGCCGTCGCTCGGCGAATTGTTGCAGCAGGGCAAGGCCAATCTACACGCACCCTGGCTCGGCTTCTCCGGTTTCATCGTCATCGCGATAATGCTGAGCCTGTTGATTTTCGTCTTCGAAGCGGTGCGCGATGCGTTTGATCCGCGCAAGCTGGTGGCGTGATGGCGGCAGGACCTCTCCTTAGAATACGCGGCCTCGACGTCGATTTCACCTCAGGTGCCGGTGTCACCCATGCGGTCAAGGGCGCGTCCTTCGATATTGAGCGCGGCAAGACCATAGCCCTGGTCGGCGAAAGCGGCTCGGGCAAATCGGTCACGGCGCTCTCGATTCTCCAGCTTCTGCCCTATCCCGTCGCCTCGCATCCAAATGGTTCGATATTGTTCGAGGGTGAGGAGATGCTGGGCGCGCCGGCGCGGCGTCTGCGCGAGGTGCGCGGCAATCGTATCTCGATGATTTTTCAGGAGCCGATCACCTCGCTCAATCCGCTCCACTCGATTGGCCGCCAGGTTGCCGAGGCGATCATGCTGCACCGTAAAATACCCAAGGCCGAGGCGTGGCGCCGGGCTGAGGAATTGTTCGAATTGGTGGCGCTGGGCGAGACCGCCAAGCGGCTCAAGGCCTTTCCGCACGAATTTTCCGGCGGCCAGCGCCAGCGCGTGATGATCGCCATGGCGCTCGCCTGCGAGCCCGACCTGCTGATCGCCGACGAGCCGACAACGGCGCTCGATGTCACGGTGCAGGCCGAAATTCTGAAATTACTCGACGACCTTCAGACCCGCCTCGGCATGGCCATGCTGATGATCACCCATGATCTCAATATCGTGCGCCACATGGCGGATGAGGTTTGCGTTATGAATGGCGGCGAAATCGTTGAGGCCGGCACGACCACCGAGATTTTCGATGCGCCGCAACACAGCTACACCCAGCACCTGCTTGCCGCTGAGCCCAAAGGCGATCCGCTGGAGGTTGCCGAGGCGTCTGAGGAAGTCATCACCTGCGATGATCTCAAAGTGCATTTTCCGATCAAGGCCGGCGTGCTGCGCAGCACGGTCGGCCATGTCAAGGCGGTCGACGGCGTGACCATTTCGGTGCGCGAGGGGCAGACCGTCGGTGTGGTCGGCGAAAGCGGTTCGGGCAAGACGACATTGGCGATGGCGCTCCTTCGCCTAGAGCACAGCAAGGGGCCGATCAATTTCGAAGGCACGGCCATTCAGGATCTCAATATCAAACAGATGCGCCCCTTGCGCCAACGCATGCAAATCGTCTTTCAGGATCCTTACGGCTCGCTCAGCCCGCGCCTTTCCATCGGCCAGATCGTCGAGGAGGGCCTCAAGGTTCATACCCCCGATATGGGCCGCGATGAGCGGCGCGCCTTGATCGGCCAAACGCTCGAAGAGGTCGGCCTCGACCCGGCGAGCCAAGACCGCTACCCGCATGAATTTTCCGGCGGCCAGCGCCAGCGCGTCTCGATCGCCCGCGCGCTGGTACTGAAACCGCGCCTGATCGTGCTCGACGAGCCGACCTCGGCCTTGGATATGTCGGTTCAGGCGCAGATCATCGATCTCCTGCGCGATCTGCAACGGCGCCATGGCCTCGCCTATCTCTTTATCAGCCACGATCTCAAGGTGATTCGCGCCATCAGCCATGAAGTGGTGGTGCTGCGCGCCGGCAAGGTGATGGAGCAGGGCGCCGCCAAACAGATCTTCGACGCACCGCGCAATGACTACACCAAAGCCCTGATGGCCGCCGCCTTCGAGCTCAGAAGCGGCGGTACGATCGAATTGCCTACCTGAAATTAACCACAATCCTTTACGTGAAGGAAACGAATCCACCTTAGGTTAGGCAGGTTGGGCGGGGTAATTTTTGCGACTTTTGCTGCAGGATATCCAGAGTGTCCTTGACCTCTATATCAGCGACGATCACCAGCGCGGCCCCTTCGGAAAGCCCATCCCTGAAGAGGCTGTCCTTTGGCGCGCGCTTTATCGAACCCGCCGACCGCATTGTGACGGCCGGGGTGGACCAAAATCTCACACGTGAAATTCAAGCGCTAAATCAGATCAGCAGGAACGCCGGCGAGGTGTCCTCCATTCTGCAAGCGGCTTCGGCCTCGGTGACGCTGATCGATGACAATCTCACGCGCATGGCGGTGCTTGCCGACCAGGCTGCGGACCTTAATCTGTCGAGCGCCGAGCGCGGCATATTGCACGAGGAATTTGCCGAGCTGCGCGCCGAGATCGATGAGTATGCCGGTGCGGCGAAATTCGCCAACTCGCCCATTCTCGATGGCGCCAATAGTTTTAGCGCAACCTCGATCGGCAGCAATATTCAATCCGGCGACGGCATTCAGGCGCTGACATTCGATTCGCGCGCCGGCGACGAATTTGCCGCGTCCGGCGATTCGATTGCCGTGGTCTACAATTCAACCAGCGACATCTTTACCGTCACCAATCTCAGCACGGGCCGCAGCGCAGATTCCAATGCCGTCGCGTCGGCGCCGGGCGCCGGTGAGACCAGCGATGTCGTTATCGAGGAGTTCGGCCTCACCCTTCAGCTCAATTCGAGTTTTTCGACTTCGACCGATATTACCGCCAACAACACATTTCAAGTGAGCGGCAGCGCCAGCAATCAGGTCGATTTGGCATTGCGTATCGGCACGAGCACCGGCGCGGTCGATGAAATATCGGTCGATCTGCAGCGCATCCGGGTGGCGACGCTGGCGGCGAATTTGCAGCATGATGATTTGTTGACCAGCGCCACCGCGGTCAATACGGCGGACAGTATCGAAACCGCACAGGAAACTATCGCCAGCTTTCAAAACGCGACGCGGGCGGGTCTCAATCGTATCAGCCGCGCCTTGGATGGTATCGAAAATACGGTCAGCAACTACGAAGCGGCGAAGGCCGATTTGATCGATATTGCCGATGGCACGGCGCAGCAATTGCTGCATCAATTGATCGCCGAGAATGTGAATTCCGTGCTGAACTCGACCGACAATGTGTCCGATGCGCTGTCACAATTCTCCACCGGCGGCGCCTCCGCAGCGCTCGCCAGCAGCTCTGCGGCTTTCACAGGCGGCGCAGCGGCACTCA
This sequence comes from Rhodospirillaceae bacterium, assembly GCA_018666805.1. GTDB lineage: Bacteria > Pseudomonadota > Alphaproteobacteria > UBA828 > UBA828 > PTKB01. The sequence goes on from JABIXB010000120.1 coordinate 8,479, forward strand.
CGGGCGGCACGTCGAGCCTGCTCAGCACCATTCAAACGTCGGAAAAATAGCGCTCCAGAATATTTTCGTAGATATCGGTCAGGGCATCCAGTTCGGCCAACTCGATATGCTCGTCGACCTTGTGCATGGTGGCGCCGATCAGGCCGAATTCGGCGACGGCGCAATGGTCCTTGATAAAGCGCGCATCCGAGGTGCCGCCGGTGGTGCTGAGCTCGGGCACCCGCCCGGTGGCGGCTTCGACGGCATCCGAGATCAGCGCGCTTAATTCTCCCGGCGGGGTGAGGAAGGCCTCGCCCGTGACGTGGATATCGAGCTTGTATTCGCCGCCCACCGCGTCGAACTGTTCGTGCAACCAGGCGCCGAGGCTGTCCGAGCTGTGGCCATCATTGAAGCGGATATTAAATGCCGCTTCCGCCTTGGCCGGCGTCACATTGCTCGCTTCATTGCCGACATCGATGGTGGTGATCTGGATATTGCTCGGCTGAAAATGAGCGTTGCCGTCATCGAGGCGCGCTTTGGTGAGACGGCCCAGCATGGCGATCAGACGCGGCAAGGGATTATCGGCAAGTGCCGGATAGGCGGCATGGCCCTGCGTACCAAACACGGTGAGCCGCGCGTTCAGGCTGCCGCGCCGGCCGATCTTGATCATGTCGCCGAGGCGCTCCGGATTGGTCGGCTCGCCGACCAGGCAGAGATCGATCTGCTCGTTATTTTCGCCCAGCCAGTCGAGCAGCGCGCGCGTGCCGTTGACCGCCGGGCCTTCCTCGTCGCCGGTGATAAGTAGGCTGATGGAACCCTTCGCGTTATCGGGATGACGATTAAGAAAACGCGCGGTGGCGGCGACGAAGGCGGCGATTGCGCCCTTCATGTCGCTGGCGCCGCGGCCAAACAATTTGCCGTCGCGCACTTCGGCGGAAAAGGGGTCGTCGCTCCAGCTCTCCCGGTCGCCGGCCGGCACCACGTCGGTGTGCCCGGCAAAACAGAAATTGGGCACGTTCGTGCCAAGGCGCGCGTAAAGATTATCGATCGGTGCGCTTGCCGGATTGTTGCCCATGATCCTGTGGCAGGTAAAGCCGAGCTCTTCGAGCGCCGCCTGGAGCACATCGAGGGCGCCGGCGTCCTTGGGCGTCACCGAAGGGCAGCGAATCAATGCGCGGGCCAGCTCCAACGGTTGGTCGAGCCCCGGCATGGCGGATCAGCTCCTCAGGAGTTCGTTGATCGAGGTCTTGCTGCGCGTTTGCGCATCCACCTGTTTGACAATCACGGCGCAGTAAAGGCTCGGCCCCGGTGTGCCATCTGCCAGCGCTTGACCGGCGGTGCTGCCCGGCACCACGACCGAATAGGCCGGCACGCGGCCATAATGAACCTCGCCGCTGGCGCGGTCGATAATGCGGGTCGAGGCGCCGAGATAAACGCCCATGCTAAGCACCGAGCCCTGCTCGACAATCACGCCCTCGGCCACTTCGCTGCGTGCGCCGATGAAGCAGTCATCCTCGATTATCACCGGATTGGCCTGTAAGGGCTCCAACACGCCGCCGATGCCGGCGCCGCCCGAGATATGGCAATTGGCTCCGATCTGGGCGCAACTGCCGACGGTTGCCCAAGTATCGACCATGGTGCCCTCAGCCACATAGGCGCCGAGATTGACGAAACACGGCATCAGCACCACGCCGGGCGCAATATGGGCGGAGTGGCGCACAATCGCGCCGGGAACAGCGCGAAATCCGGCGGCGCGGAAATGCTCCTCGCTCCAGCCGGCGAATTTCGACGGCACCTTGTCGAACCACGGCGTCTCTTCGCCCGGGCCGCCGGCAATGGCGATCATGTCGTTCAGGCGAAACGACAACAGCACCGCCTTTTTGAGCCATTGGTTGACCGTCCATTCGCCGTCATGCTTCTCGCACACGCGAAGTTCGCCCGAATCGAGCGCATTCAGGGCGGTTTCGACCGCCTGGCGTTCCTCGCCGGCGCTCTCCGGGGTCAGGGCATCGCGTTCTTCCCACGCCTGTTCGACAATGTTCTTTGCTTGTTCCGTATCCACCGTTCTTACTCCAAATTTCGCGCCTAAATTAGCGCTGCATCGCCGCCTGTCAATATTATCAGCACTTTAAGGGCATGCGGGCTCAGTCTGGCTTGAGTGCATCATCGAGCCAGGCGACCAAATTCGTGGTCTCGTAGTCGGGTTTGGCATCTTCATTGCCGGGCAACACCCAATTATCGTCGCCGCGCACCCAGACCGTGGTCATGCCGAGGGCGGCGGCCGGCACCAGATTACGCGCGATATCCTCGAAAAATATCGTGCTTTCCGGCGTCACATCGTGACGCTCAATGAGGATATCGTAGGCCGGCGGAAAGGGCTTGGGCACATAATTTGCCGCCACAATATCGTATATATGCTCGAAATGATGGGCGACGCCGAGACGGGCCAAAATCTTACGGCTATAGGGCATATCGGCATTGGTGAAGATCAATTTCCGCCCCGGAAGTGCGCTCAGCGCCGCATCCAGCCCGTCGCGCGGCTCAAGTGATGAAAAGTCGATATCATGGACATATTCGAGAAATTTCTCGGGCGCCATATCATGCTCGTCCATCAGGCCGCGCAAGGTCGTGCCATGCTGGCGAAAATAGGATTTCTGGATTTTCCGTGCCTCGACGCTGTCTACATCTAATAATTGTGCAATGAACTCGCCAATTCGCACATCAATCTGGTCGAAAAGCCGGCTGGTCGCCGAATAGAGCGTATTGTCGAGGTCAAACAGCCACGTATCAATATGGCTGAGGTCGGCGCGTCGTGGGGCTGAGGGCTGTGTCATGGCTGTCCTTATATTTCACAGTCGTCAGCGCCGCAATCGATGGTGCGTGAAGAAAGCATTTCTTAAGCGTCCGCAGCATAAAATCCAGCCATTCGTAGAACAAAAATTTTTGCGCTGGGAAGGACGAATGCAGAGAGAGATTTTCATGACGGCTGCCAGGCGACCGGCGGCGGCGCACATCGTTGCATTCAGGGTTGGATTCTGAGATGACGGCGCTTGTCCAAAGCAAACGCCTGGCGCGTGAATATGGCGGTGCGAAAGCCGGCCTTTCCGAAGCGCTCGATTATGTTGGCGCTGAAATGGCGGCGCATTACCCCGGCTCGCTCCTCCTGGTCGATGCCGAAGCGCATGCCGAGGCGATCAACAAGCAGGCCGAGCCACTGGCTGAAATTCTCAACGGATCGCAGCACAGCTATTTGATTGCCCTAATCGCCCGCACGATAGAAGCTAAAACGGCGCAATCCGATTTCTTCGTCACCGGCGATCAGCGTACCACCGTCACCATCGAATTGACCGTCATTCCCTTGTCGGGGGCCAACAGTTTTCTCGTCCTCGGCCGCGATATCACGCTCGAAAAAAACCTGCGTGAGGCGCTGGTCGAATCGCGCAAGCGCTACAAAGAACTGATCGAATGCTCAAGCGATTTTGTCTGGGAAGCCGATAGCGATGGCCGTTTCGCCTTCGTCACTTCGTTGGGTGCGCTCGGCTATACCTCCGACATGCTGGTCGGGCGGAGCGCGCGTTCGATGGTTGACCGGCGCAACCCGGTGCCGGAGCCGTTTCCGTTCGAGACCCGCCAGCCGGTCGACCGGGCGGAGGTCTGGTTGCGCGATTCTTCCGGCGAACCGGCCTGCCTGTTGGTCTCATCCGTGCCGATGTTTTCTCAAGACAAGGAGCATCTTGGCGCGCGTGGTGTGTGCCGGGATGTGACGGAAGAGCGCAGACGGGATGAGGCGCTGGCTAAGATTCGCGTGCGCGAAGCCCTGTTCGCAACCATGGTGCGGACCATTCGTGACGAGGTAGACCCTGAGCGGATGCTGAATACGGCAGCGCGCGTTCTGGCCGAGGGTTTCTCCGCCCTGGCTTGTGTGATCTTCCGCGCCGACGCCGAGAACAAGCTGCGCGAAGCCGCCAGTTTCGGGCAAATGCCGGGCGCTTCCTTGGCGCAATTGCTCGACGAGTTTGAGAGCGGCGTCTCGGATGTCGAGCTCTCGCCGGCCTCTGACGAGGTCCGGGCGATGGCTTGTCCGACGCGTTATCAGAGCCAGCGCAATGGCGTTATCTGCATCTCGCGCGCCGATCGGCGACGCTGGTCGACCGACGAACGGGCGCTGTTGGCCGGCGTGGCGGAACGCGTTGGCATCGCCATTCAGCAGGCCGATGCTAAAGAAGAACTGATTGCGCTGTCGCGCACTGACAGCCTCACAGGCCTCTACAACCGGCGCGCTTTTGTTGAATCGGTCGAGCAAATTATCGAGGCGCGATCCAAATCGGGCCACCGCGCGGCACTAATTTATGTCGACCTCAATAATTTCAAGAGCGTCAACGATACCTTTGGCCATATTCAAGGCGACGCTGCGTTAAAGGCTGCGGCACAGCTCATGGCCGACAGCGCGCAAGCAGATGATTTGGTGGGCCGCATCGGCGGTGATGAATTCGCGCTCTGGCTCGAGGTTGAGGACCAGGCCGAGGCCGAGAAACGGGCGGCGGATCTGGCTGAGTTGTCGCAGGGTCTCAGCGAATATTCCAAGGATCTGCCGGCGCCGTTCGGCATGGCAATCGGCATCGCATTGTTCGAGCCGGATTCGGATGAAGAGATTGATGAATTGTTCGCACGCGCTGATCACGCAATGTATGCGGCCAAGCGCGATGCGGAGCAGAAATTTATCCTGGCGCCGCCGGCCGATAAGGTAGCGCCGCAAATGGCACGTAATATCGAAACGGAGCGGAGCGATGGCGCAGTTCGGTGAAAGAATGGCTCAGATGGGCGGACGGGTGATGAAACCGTTTGCCTCCAAGCTCGGCCAGCAGATTGAATATGGCGACGCCAAACGCGCCGCCGGCTCGGCGGAAACGCCGGTGCGCATTGATCTCGCCAAGCGCACCGACGTGCAGCCCGAAGTTCTCTACTATCTGGCGGAAGATGATGACGCCAGCGTCCGTCTTGCTGTTGCCGAAAACGAAGCGACCCCGCGGCAGGCCGATGCGATGTTGGTCGATGATGTCGATGACGGTGTGCGTATTTCCCTGGCGCGCAAGATCGCCCGTCTTGCCCCCGAGCTGAATGCCGAGGCGCAAGGCTGGTTGCAGGAATTGACCCTGAAGATACTCGATGACCTGTCGCGCGATGAACTGCCGCGCGTGCGCACCATCGTCGCCGAGGAAATCAGACATCTCGATAATCTCCCGCATGAACTGGTCAAGCGCTTGGCGCATGATGCCGAACTCACCGTGTGCGCGCCGATCCTCGAATATTCGCCCATGCTCAATGATGATGATCTGCTCGAGATCATGGCGTTGGGCCCTGTAAAAGGCGCGCTGACAGCGATATCGGCGCGCAAGAATCTGCCGCCCGAACCGTCCGATGTGATCTCCAAAAGCGGCGATGTAGACGCCATTGCGCAACTCCTCGCCAATTCGAGCGCGCAAGTAAGAGAAGAAACGCTGGACCGCATTATCGACGGCGCGCCGGAACAGCAGAGCTGGCATGATCCGCTCGTCAATCGCGATGATCTGTCGCACCGCGCGCTTAAGCGCATCGCGCTGTTCGTCACATCGTCCCTGCTCTCCGTCCTCGAACAGCGCTATGATCTGGACAGCGGCACCGCCATTGAAATTACCGAGGCGGTCGATGAACGGTTGAGCGCCGATGGCCTCAATGAAACAGGATTGCCCGCTCAGCGCGCCGCCGATCTTTATGCCGAAGGCAAGCTCAATGATGAGGAAATCATGATCGCAATCGCGCGTGGCGATCGAAATTTTTTCATTGAATCCTTGGCGATGAAATCAGGATTCCCGGCCGAGGCGGTGGAGCAGGTGCTCTCCTCTCAGAGTCCGAGAATGCTTGTGGCGCTGTGCTGGAAGGCGGGGTTGGCGATGCGTACCGCATTTCAGGCGCAATTAAAGATCGCACATATTCCCTCCGGCGATCTTATTAGTGCGCGGGAAGGCATTCATTATCCCTTCGATGGCGCGGAAATGCGCGAAATTCTGCGCTTTTTATCGGACTAGACTGTCTTCGCTGGAGCGCCTCCCGAGAATATCCGCTGAAAGAAAATTTCCTGGCGAATGGCTCGTGCATCCACAACATGTTGTGATATAAGCCGGCCATGAGCGCACATGTTGACCCTAAAAATATTCGCCCCGTGGCCTTTTCCGAGGCTCTCGGCGAGCGTTATTTGGCCTATGCGCTTTCCACCATCACCTCGCGCTCGCTGCCCGATGTGCGCGATGGCCTGAAGCCGGTTCAGCGCCGCCTGCTCTTTGCCATGCGCGAGCTTAAGCTCGACCCGGCCGCCGGGTATAAGAAATGCGCCCGCGTGGTCGGCGATGTGATCGGTAAATATCATCCGCATGGCGATGTTGCCGTCTATGACGCCATGGTGCGCCTGGCGCAGAGTTTTGCGGTGCGCTGGCCGCTCGTCGAGGGGCATGGCAATTTCGGCAATATCGATGGCGATAATGCCGCCGCCATGCGTTACACCGAGGCGCGCCTGACCGAAGTCGCGGCGGCGCTGCTCGAGGGCATCGGCGAGGACGCGGTCGAATTCCGTGATACCTATGACGGTGAGGAACTTGAACCCATCGTCCTGCCGGCGGCTTTTCCCAATCTGCTTGCCAATGGCGCCAACGGCATCGCCGTCGGTCTGGCGACCAGCATTCCGCCGCACAATGCCGGCGAACTGTGCGACGCGTTGCTCGTGTCGCTTAAAAATTCACGCTGTGATCTTGCCGAGCTGATCGCCTGCGTGCCGGGCCCGGATTTTCCCACCGGCGGCGTTCTGGTCGAGGATCCGGAAATGATCGCCGAGGCTTATGCCAGCGGGCGCGGCGGTTTTCGTGTGCGGGCGCGTTGGCACACCGAGAAGGTCGGGCGCGGGCAATATCAGATTATCGTCACCGAAATTCCCTATCAGGTGCAGAAGGCGCGCCTGGTCGAGCGTATTGCCGATCTGCTGCAGGCGCGGAAGTTTGCCCTCCTGGCCGATGTGCGTGACGAATCGGCCGACGATATACGCCTCGTGCTCGAGCCGCGCAGCCGCACCGTCGATGCTGAAATGCTGATGGAGACGATGTTCCGCCAGACCGAGCTCGAGACGCGGTCGTCGCTCAACATGAATGTGCTCGACGCCGCCGGCGTGCCCGGCGTGATGAATTTGAAGCAGGTCCTGCGCACCTTTCTCGATCACCGATTGGATGTATTGCTGCGCCGCACCGCGCACCGTCTCAAGCAAATCGCCCACCGTCTTGAAGTGCTCGGCGGCTATCTCGTCGCCTATCTCAACCTTGACGAAGTGATCCGCATCATTCGCGAGGAAGATGCGCCGCGCAAGGTGATGATGAAGCGCTTCAAGATTAGCGAGGTGCAGGCCGAAGCTATTCTCAATATGCGGCTCAGGGCCTTACGTAAGCTTGAGGAAATCGAGATACGTAACGAATTTGAGGCCTTGAGCGAAGAACAGGTCAAACTGAAAAAATTGCAGGCCAGCAAGGACCGGCAGAAATCTATATTGGGCAAGGAGATCGCCGAGATGAAGCAGCGCTTCGGTCCGGCGACCGAGCTTGGCCGGCGGCGCACCGAAATCGGCGTGCCGCCCGAGCCGCTCGAGGTGCCGACCGAGGCCTTGGTCGAACGCGAGCCGGTGACAGTGATCTGTTCGGCCAAAGGCTGGATCCGCGCCGCGAAAGGTCATCTCGAGGAGGATGCGGCGGTCAAATACAAGGAAGGCGACCGCGAGCGCTTCCGCTTCCACGCCGAGACGACTGACAAGCTGGTGATGTTCGCCACCAATGGCCGCTTCTACACGCTCTCGTGCGACAAGCTGCCGGGCGGACGCGGCCTCGGTGAGCCTGTCCGGCTCATGATCGATCTCGCCAACGACCAGGATGTGGTGGCGCTATTTGTTCACAAGCCCGGCCGGCGCCTGTTTGTCGTCTCGTCCGATGGCCGTGGTTTCGTCACCGAGGAAGACGGCGTGTTGGCCGAGAAGCGCACCGGCAAGCAGGTCCTCAATCCGGGCAAACAGGGTGAAGCAAGCGTCTGTGTGCCGGCCGAAGGTGATTGCGTCGCGGTTGTCGGCGAAAACCGCCGCCTGCTTTTATTTCCAGCGTCCGATGTGCCGGTCCTGGCGCGCGGCCGCGGTGTCATTCTGCAGCGCTACAAGGATGGCGGCCTGAGCGATGCTAAAATGTTTAACAAGGCGGACGGGCTGAGCTGGAAAACCGGCGCCGGCGTGCGCAACGAAGGCGCCGCCCCCGAGTGGCACGGCAAACGCGCCCAGGCCGGACGCGTCGCGCCAAGAGGCTTTCCCAAAGGCAATAATTTCGGCTAGTTTCCCTGGCTGTTGAAGACTGAAACAAGCGAGGCTAGCGAATGGGCGCCGAGACACCTGAACAAATTATAGTCACGGATACACGCCATGATTGGCGTGTTGACGAAGTTGGCACGCTGTTCGATTTGCCGTTTAACGATCTGATATTTCGCGCCCAGACGGTGCACCGCGCGCATTTCGATCCCAACCAGGTTCAGATGTCCACCCTGTTGAGCATCAAGACTGGCGGTTGCCCGGAGGATTGCGCCTATTGTCCGCAAAGCGCCCACCATGAGGCCGCCGTCAAGGCGGAGCGTCTGATGCAGGTCGAGGCGGTGTTGGCGGAAGCGCGCCAAGCCAAGGCGGCGGGCGCGACGCCGTCTGTCGCATGGTCGAGGGCGTGCGCGATCTCGGCATGGAATCTTGCGTCACTCTCGGCATGTTGAGCGCCGCGCAGGCCGAGCGCCTAGCCGAGGCTGGCCTCGATTACTACAATCATAACCTCGATACTTCCGAGGAATTTTATGGTGAGATCATCACCACGCGGAACTATCAGGACAGGCTCGATACGCTGGAAAGCGTGCGCGCCGTCGGCATCAATGTGTGCTGTGGCGGGATCGTCGGCATGGGCGAAGGGCGCGGCGACCGGGCCGAATTGCTCCGCACCCTGGCCAATTTAGAGCAACATCCCGAAAGCGTGCCGATCAATATGCTGGTTCAGGTCGAAGGCACGTCGCTCGATGGTACCGAGCCGATCGATGCGCTCGAATTCGTGCGCTCGGTCGCCGTTGCGCGCATCCTGATGCCGCGCTCCATGGTCCGCCTGTCGGCCGGGCGCGAGCTGATGAGTGATGAGACCCAGGCGCTGTGTTTTCTCGCCGGCGCCAATTCGATTTTCCTCGGTGACAAATTGCTCACTACCGCCAATCCCCTCCCCAACAGCGATGCCGCGCTCTTTGACCAGCTTGGTATCGAGGCGATGCCGATTTAACCGAAAACGATTTTCGGCAGCCAGGTGACGAGGCCGGGAAAGAGGCCGATGATGGCGAGGCCGACAAGCTGGATGATGACGAACGGCACCACACCACGGTAGATATGTCCGGTCGTGACTTCGGGCGGCGCCACGCCACGCAAATAAAATAGCGCGAAGCCGAAGGGTGGCGTTAGGAACGAAGTCTGCAAATTGACCGCCATCATGACGCCGAGCCAAATCGGGTTGATGTCCATCTGCAGCAAGACCGGCGCGATGATCGGCACGACGACGAAGGTGATCTCGATAAAGTCGAGAAAGAAGCCAAGCAGGAACATGATCAACATCACGATCAGCATGGCGCCGATAACACCGCCCGGAACATCACTAAGCAGCGCATGCACCATGTCGTCACCGCCGAGGCCGCGGAAGACGAGGGAGAACAGCGCAGCACCTATCAGAATGACGAATATCATGGCGCTGATCTGCATCGTCGAGCGCCCGACTTCGTGCAGAATTCCGCTGCGATAGATGCGCAACAGGCTGATGATCGTGCCCCAGGCAAGAATGGCCGCGAGCACATAGGCGCCATAGATGGCGGCCTGGTCCGCGCTGCCGATTTCGTCCCGGCTCACCCGGAGATCGAACAGTCCGGACAAAACAAGCATACCGATCAAGGACAGGCCGGCGGCGTAGATGGGAATGCCACGCCGCTCATCGAGCCTGAGCCCGGCCAACAGGATCGCGCCGACGGCGCCGACAGAGGCCGCCTCGGTTGGCGTTGCGATGCCGATTAAAATCGAACCCAACACCGCAACGATCAGCACGACGGGCGGGATCAACGCATGGCCGATGCTGCGCCACACGGTGAATCCCTGCTCATGCTCAAATTCAGCCGGATCGATGGCGGGAGAGGTTTCCGGCCGCAACCAGGCGATCAAAATCTGATAGAGCATATAGAGCCCGACCAATACCAGGCCGGGAATCAGGGCGCCGGCAAAGAGATCGCCGACCGACACCGGGTCGGGCGACCAGTTACCGATCTCGCGCTGGGCATCGACATAGGCGTTGGATATCTGCTCGCCGAGAATTACCAAAACAATGGATGGCGGGATGATCTGACCGAGCGTGCCGGAGGCGCAAATCATGCCGCTCGCCAGTTTGGGGTCATAGCCGCGCCGGAGCATGGTGGGTAGCGATATCAGCCCCATCGTCACCACCGTCGCGCCGACAATGCCGGTCGAGGCGGCCAGCAACATGCCGACGACAAGGACCGAGATGCCGAGCCCGCCGCGCAATCGGCCAAACAGGCGGCCCATGGATTCGAGCATCTCCTCGGCCACCTTAGAGCGCTCGAGCATAACACCCATGAAGATAAAGAGCGGTACCGCCAGGAGAACTTCGTTCCACATGGCGGTACCGAAAATGCGCTGCGGCATGGCGCGCACGAACGAAATATCGAACGCGCCAAACGCATAGGAAAAGAGAGCAAATAGAAGTGCTGCGCCGGAAAGTGTGAAGGCCACCGGAAAACCTGCCAACAGGCAGGCGAAGGTGACGACAAACATCGATATGACGAGAGTTTCAGCCATTATGCCTGGGCGCCATCTTCAGACTGCTCATCGTCCGGCGCGTGGCCGGTAAGGACAAGGAACGAGCGCAAGGCAAGCGATATTCCTTGCAGGGCGACCAGTAGGACGAACAACAGGATCAGTGATTTCAGCGCGAAGACGGCGGGAATGCCGCTGGTTTCCTTGGAGCCTTCCCATGCGCCCCAGGATTGCCCGACATAAGGAAAGGCCGCCCAGGCGATGATCGCGCAGACAGGCAGAAGAAAGAACAACGCGCCGAACAGATCGACCAGCGCTTTGTGTCGGCGCGACGCGGTGCGGTAGAAAATATCAACGCGCACATGGCCGCCATGCAACAGCGTGTAACCGGCACCGCACAGGAACAGCGCGGCATGCAGATAAATGACGCCTTCCTGCATCAGGATTGAGCCGATGCCGAACACATAACGCATAAGAACGACAGTGAATTGCAGCAGCACCATGGCGAACGCAAACCACGCCGCGCCGCGTCCAACATATTCGTTCAGATGGTCGATAGCGCGCGAAAAGGCGGCGAGTTTATTCACGCCGCCTCTCCACATTCTGCGCTTCTGATGAGCCTAAGCGAAATCGATAGGCCCTCAATCAAACTTGAAGGGTAGCAGCCGAGCTTGCCAAAACGCCTGGTCGGATTTTTTAGAGTAGGCAATCGACTTCCTGCGGAAATTGATGAAGCTGTCATAGACCCGCTGCGTCAGGGCGTCGCTGGCCGCCACTTCCGCCGCAACTTTACCCGAGGCATCGCCCAAAGCATTGAGCAATTCGTTGGGGGTACGGCGCACCTCGACCTTATGCTTGTTGATCAACGTTTCGAGCGCGTCGCCATTGCGGGCGTTGAATTCGGCCAATGTGAAGTCATTGTCAGCCGCCATACAGGAGGCAATAAGGCTTTGCTGGCCGGCATCAAGACTGTCCCAAACGCCTTTGTTCATGCCGGACGAAAGGGCGGTGCCGGGCTCATGAAAGCCGGGCCAATAGTAATATTTAGCAACCTTGTAGAAACCGAAAGCAAGGTCGTTCCAGGGGCCAACCCATTCCGTCGCATCAATCGTGCCGGCCTGAAGCGCAGGGAAAATCTCGCCGCCGGGTAGGGATACGGCAGCGGCGCCGACGCGGCGCAGAACCTCGCCGCCGAGACCCGGCATGCGCATTTTGAGGCCTTTGAAATCCTCAATGCTGTTGATTTCCTTGTTGAACCAGCCGCCCCACTGCACGCCGGTATTGCCGGCCAAGAACGGTTTGATGTTGAAGCCGGCGCTGAGTTCGTCCCACAGCTCTTGGCCGCCGCCGTGATAGATCCAGGCATTCATTTCGGATGCGGTCAGGCCGAACGGCACGGTGGCGAAGAAATTAAACGCCTTGGATTTACCCTGCCAATAATATTCCGCGCCGTGATAGAGGTCGGCGGTGCCTTGGCTCACCGCGTCGAATGATTCAAACGGCGGCACCAGCTCACCCGCCGCGTAGACCTTGACGCTGAGGCTGCCGCCACTGCCGTCGGTGATGCGTTTGGCCAGGCGCTCGGCGGTCGTCCCCAACCCAGGGAAGTTCTTCGGCCAAGTGGTGACCATTTTCAATTCGCGCTTGCCTTGTGCGATGGCTGGCGCGGAAAGCGATGAAGCCGCGACCGCGGCGCCGGCGCCGGCGACTGCGGCACCCTTCAGAAAGGAACGGCGTTTGATCAACTTACTCATGGCGTGAACCTCCTGCTAAATGAATGGCGCATTTGATGGCGCACCTCGGTTATTGCTGCAAGACTATCGCCGGTTTGGCATGATTGGCAATATCAGACGGTCCGGGTGTGATTATGGCATTTGCCGCCATGTGCCGGCGACGAGCATCTGTAGGGGGCGAAATCGCGCCTTGTAGGCCATTTTTGCGCTCTCCTCGATCCAAAACCCAAGATAGAGATATTTTTTATTCGTTTCCCGGCAATTTTTCGCGAGCCACAAAATCATCTCGCTGCCGAGGCTTCTTTTGTCGGCACAAGGCTCGAAAAACGTATAGACGGCGGACAGCGAATCGCCGAGCGAATCATAAAGGCACACCGCCATCAGGCTGTCGTCGGGGGTGCGAAATTCGGCCAGCTTCGTGCTGACAAAACTTTCCTCGACCAGGGTGCGGTAATCCTCGTAATCCATATCCGCCATTTCGCCGTCGCCATGCCGTCCCTCCTGATAGCGCCGGAACAGGTCGAAATGATCGGGCCGGGCGAGGGCGGGCAAAATAGTGACGGCGAGATCGCTATTCTGGCCGCGCACGCGGCGCAGCGATTTGCCCGGTTTGAAGTCGGCGATATTGATGCGCACTGGTATGCAGGCGCGGCAGGCCGGGCAGGCATGGCGATAGGCAATCGCGCCACTGCGCCGGTATCCGGCGCGAATCAGCGGCTCATATCTGCGCGCCGCATCGCCATCGGCCAATTCGGCGACGATCTTGCGCTCTCGGTTGGCCGGCAGATAGGGGCAGGGCTGCGGCCGGGTGGCGAACAGGAAATCAAGCCGGTCGGTGGCCAGGCTTTGCCTTTTCTTATCCTCGCCGGGATCGCGGGTGACAGGTTTGGGAAATGTCATGGCGCTGAGTATAACCCGGCGCGCGCGTCACCAAAGCCCGTAATACCAGGGTGCGAAAAGCGAAAATCCAACCCACAGCAATAGGATCAGTGGCGTGCCGGCGCGGACAAAATCGATAAAGCGGTAGCGGCCCGGTGTCATGACCAGAAGATTCGTCACATAGCCGATCGGCGAGGCAAAGGAGCAATTGGCGGCGAGAATAACGGCGATAATGAATATCATCGGATCGACGCCGAGACCGTGAGCGATATTGATGCCGATCGGGGTAAACAGCACCGCGCAGGCATTGTTGCTCAGCACATTGGTGAACGCCGCGACGAGAAGGAAAAACGCCGATAGCATGACGGCGGCGCCGGCGCCGTCGAGCGCGCTGACCAGGCCATCGGCGATATAGGCGCCGCCGCCGGTTGCACTCAGCGCCGCGTTCAAGGCCAATGCCGCGCCGCCGACCAAAATGATTTGGCGGTCTATGGCGCGCGCCGCCTGGCGCACATTGAGCGTTCCGGAAAACACCATCAGCGCGGCGCCGGCAACGGCGGCGGCGACGATCGGCAGAACGCCGGTCGCGGCAATCGCGACCACGGCAAGAAAAATCAGGCTGGCGCGACGCGCGTGATTGTAGGACGGAATCTCGCTTTCCGACCATTCCATCAGGACGACATCGCGGTTGGCGCGCAGGCGCCGGACATCGCGGCTGTGGCCCGACACCAGTAAAACATCGCCGGGCTGGAGGCGGACTTCATGCATATGCGCCCGGGTCATGCGCGAACGGCGCTGAATGCCGAGGACACGAACGCTGTTCGCCGCCGGAAAGGCGGATTGTTCGATCGGCAATCCGAGCAGGCGTGAGCCGGGTGAGACCATCGCTTCGGCCACCACGCGGTCGCCGCGCAAATCACTGCCGGCTTGCGCTTCGGGCGCGGCCTCGCCGCCGGCCACCGGGTCGCCCTCGGCCGCCGAGGTCAGGCGGATTTGCAGGCCGCTTGAGCGCGATACCGCGTCGACCAGCGCTTTTCGCGTCGCCGCCACGATCACCACATCGCCGGGCTCAAGCGCGATATCCTCGAACGGCGCCCGGCTGTGCACGGCGCCGCGCTGCACCATCAGCACCGTCATGCTGCGCAGCGCCGGAAACATGCCGGCCACCGCGGTGATGCCGATCAAGGGCGAAGCCGGCTCGACCGTGAATTGGGCGATGAATTGCTTGCCGCTGCTGGTGGCGGGCTCGTCCTCATCGGCCTCGCGTTTGGGCATGAGGCGCGGCGCAATAAAGATGACGTAGGGAAATCCCAACCCGGCCAGCACCAAGCCGGGAATGGCAAAATCAAAGAATCCGAGCGGCGCCATGCCCAATTCCTGGGCGGTACCGGCGACGAGTAGGTTCGTGCTTGAGCCGATCAGCGTCACCATGCCGCCAAGAATGGTGCAATAGCTGAGCGGCATCATGATGCGGCTCGCGGTGTGGCCGAGGCGGTCCGCCAGGGAAGCCAGAATCGGAATGAACATGACCACCACGGGGGTGTTGTTGAGCGCTGCACTAATGGTCAGGGCGGTCAGAAGGCTAACTGCGATCGCCGGCGCCGGGCGGCCGCGCGCGGCGCGGTAGATCATTTGGCTGATCATCTCCAGCGCGCCGGCGCGCACCATGCCCTGGCCGACAATCAGCAATGCGACAACGGTGATGATCGCCGGGTTGCCGAAACCTTTCAGCAAACCGACCGCATCGAGCCCCTCGCGGCCGTCTGAGCTTGGCAGCGGCGCAATATGAAACAGCACCAGAAGCGCCGCCACCAAGCCGATAGAAGTCAATTCCAGCGGCAGGCGCGGATGCGCATAGGCGATGATGGTAAGCCCGGCAAGCGCCAGGGTTATCCACATTAAAATGAAGGGGTCGGCGACGATCATAGCGCGCCATCATGGTAGACGGCTGCGTTAATGCCAAGCGGAAGTGGCTTTGGCGGTTTACGTGTTAGAGGACAGATGGGGGGATTAATTAAAGCCGTTGCCAAAGATCGTTATCGATGATTTCACCGTCGTCGACAGGCTCAATTTCTTCCATCGGGGGCGTTTCCGCCTCGACTTTAGGCTCTTCCGCCTTGATGCTTTCGACGGGTTTTTCCACAGGCTCGATTTTCTCAATCTTTTCAATTTTCTCGGCCTGCTCGGCTTTCTCTACTTTCGGCGCGTCCGGCACAGGCGCGCGTGGCGCTGCCGTTTCATTGTCCGGCCCTTCGAAGGGGTCGATTGAGCTCGGCTCATCCACTGCGCTGCGCGGCGGTGTATTTGCCGGCGCCAGGAGCGGAGAGCGGCGCGGCTGTGAATTTCTGCTTTTATAGCTCGAATAGGGATCTCTGCGCTTACCGGCCGGAGTCCGGCTCAGCTTGGCCGCCGGCGGATTTTCGCGCA
>JABIXB010000121.1 GCA_018666805.1 Rhodospirillaceae bacterium
CCTTTTAGAATTCGCCCATCCTTGCCGCTTCCTGTGACGGTGCTCGGGTCGAGGTCGTTTTCCTCGATCAGCTTGCGTACCGCCGGTGACAGCACGGGTGTATCATCCGGTTGCGCGACAGGTGCCGGCGCCGGTGCCGCCACAGGTGCCGGTGCAGCCGCGCCATTGCCGCCATTCGCTTTCGGGGCCGCGCCTTCTGTGAGATGGCCGAGTACCGTGCCGACTTCGACATCTTCGCCTTCCGGCACCAAAATATCTTCCAGCACGCCGGCGCTGGCGGCATTGACTTCAAGCGCAATTTTGTCGGTTTCCAGCTCGACCAAGGGCTCGTCCAGCGAAACCGCTTCGCCCGGCGCCTTGAACCATTTGGCAACGGTGGCTTCCGTCACCGATTCGCCCAATTCGGGGACGGTGATGTTGAGGGTCATGGTTTTGCTCCATTGGCGATGGTCAGTGCTTCACTGACAAGCGCTTGCTGTTCTTTGACATGAATTTTGAACGAGCCGCTGGCCGGCGAGGCCGCTTCCGGGCGGCCGACATAACGCGCCCGGCGCGGTGTCTCGCCCAAGCCGTCCAGCACGCCATCGAGACGTGCCGCGACATAGTTCCAGGCGCCTTGGTTTTGCGGCTCTTCCTGGCACCAGATAATCTCGGCGCCCGGATATTTTGCCAGCTCGACGGTGACGCTGCGGCCCGGGAAGGGCGCGACCTGCTCCATGCGGAGAAGCGCCACGTCTTTGATGTCCTGTTCGCTCCGTGCTTGCAGCAAATCGTAATAGACCTTGCCGCTACTGAGCACGACGCGGCGGATATCTTCGCCCGTTGCATAGGATTCATCTTCGCCGATCATCCGGTGGAAATAGGTACCGGGGGCGAAATCCTCCAGTTTGGAGGTGCACATTTTGTGGCGCAGCAGCGATTTCGGCGACATGACGATCAGCGGCTTACGGTAGCTGCGCCGCATCTGGCGCCGCAAGACATGAAAATAAGACGCCGGCGTGGTGCAATTGACGACCTGGATATTACCCTCTGCCGCCAATTGCAGATAACGCTCCATGCGGGCCGAGCTGTGCTCGGGGCCCTGGCCCTCATGGCCGTGCGGCAACAGCATCACCAGGCCCGACATGCGCAGCCATTTGCTTTCGCCGGATGAAATAAACTGATCGACGACGACTTGCGCGCCGTTGGCAAAATCGCCGAACTGCGCTTCCCACAGCACCAGCGTATCGGGCTCGGCGGTCGAATAGCCATATTCAAAACCCAGCACGCCGACTTCTGAAAGCAGGCTATCGGCGATCTCGATGCGCGCCTGGCCGTCTTCGATATGATTGAGCGGGATATGCCGTGTCTCGCTCTGTTGATCGAAGAAAGCGGCGTGGCGGTGCGAGAAGGTGCCGCGCGATACATCCTGGCCGGAAAGGCGGACGCGATTGCCCTCGTGCAACAGCGAGCCGAATGCCAGCGCCTCGGCCATCGCCCAGTCGATCTTCTCGCCCGACTCGATCATCTTACGCCGTGCGCCGAGCACGCGCTTCAAGCGCGGGTGGAGGTTGAATTCCAACGGCACAGTGGCGATGGCGGTGCCGATGCGGCGCAACACATCGCTTTCCACCGCGGTCTCTCCCGGGCCATGTTCGGACGGCGGCGCCTGCATGCCGCTCCACTGGCCTTCGAGCCAATCGGCCTTGTTCGGCTTGTAGCTTTTCGAGGCGTCAAGCTCGTCTTCAAGGCGGGCCTGAAAGGCCTCGGCCAATTGTGTCGCTTCCGGCGCCGATAACACGTCCTCGGCCACCAGGCGCTCGGAATAGAGTTGCCGTGTCGTTGCCAGTGAATCGATCGCTTGATACATGACCGGTTGGGTAAACGCCGGCTCATCGCCTTCGTTATGGCCATGGCGGCGGTAGCAGAATATGTCGATGACGATATCGCGGTGAAAGCGCTGGCGGTATTCGGCGGCCATGCGGCAGACATGCACCACCGCTTCCGGGTCGTCGCCATTAACGTGAAAAATTGGTGTCTGGATGATTTTGGCTGCGTCCGACGGATAGGGCGAAGAGCGGGCGAAGCTCGGGCTGGTGGTGAAGCCGATCTGATTGTTGATGATGATGTGGATGGTGCCGCCGGTGCGGTAGCCGCGCAGATTGGAGAGCTCGAGTGTTTCCGCAACCATGCCCTGGCCAGCGAAGGCGGCATCGCCGTGAATGAGGATGCCCATCACCTTCTCGCGGTTCTCGTCACCGCTCTGCATTTGCTTGGCCCGCACTTTGCCCAGCACCACCGGGTTGACCGCCTCAAGGTGCGACGGATTGGGCGTGAGCGAGAGGTGGATGCGGTTGCCATCCGGCAATTCGCGGTCGGCCGAGACGCCGAGATGGTATTTGACGTCGCCCGAGCCCTGCACATCGGCCGGGTGGGCCGCTTCGCCCTGAAATTCCGAAAACACGGCGGCGTAGGATTTGCCCATGATGCTGGTTAGCACATTGAGGCGGCCGCGATGGGCCATGCCGATCACCACGTCTTTCACGCCCCACGCACTTGCCCCTTCGATCAGGGTTTCGAGCGCCGGCACGACGCTCTCCGAGCCTTCCAGCGAAAAGCGTTTGGTGCCGGGATATTTGATATCGAGAAAGCGTTCGAAACCTTCCGCTTCGTCGAGCTGGCGCAGAATTTCGAGCCTGTCGCCCTTGCCGAGGTTGGGGCGGTTGCGGCTGCCTTCCATGGCCTGCTGGATCCAGGCCTTTTGCGCCGGATCCTGAATGTGCATGAACTCGACGCCGATATGGCCGCAATAGGTATCATGCACCACCGAGACAACGTCGCGCAGTGTCGCCCATTGCATGCCGAGCACGCCATCGACATAAATCGGCCGGTCGTAATCGGCATCCGTAAATCCGTAAGACGAAGGGTCCAGTTCGGGATGGCTCTTGTCGCCGTCGCGCGCCAGCGGATCGAGCTCGGCCAGCAGATGGCCGCGCACGCGATAGGCGCGGATCAGCATCAGGGCGCGGATTGAATCGACCGTGGCGGCGGGCACGTCGGCCGAGGGCTCCGCCGGAACGCAGCGCGCCGCTTGCGGTGGCATGCCGTGGCCGTTTGTTTTGGCTCGCGCCGCGCCGTTTGTTTTGCCGCCGTTCATATCGCTGAAATAGGCGCGCCAGCTCGGCTCGACCGAATTAGGGTCGCGCGTATAGCTCTCGAACAAGGCCTCGATAAAGGCCGTGTTCGAGCCGTGCAGAAACGAAGTATCGTCCGTATGTTTGCTCATGCCAGTCTGCCGCTTTCACGGCCGGGTGAGATTAGCTTTTCAGCAAATCCACCATTGTGGTTCCGATGGCTGCGGGTGATTCCGTGACCGCAATTCCGGCGCTTTTCATCGCCTCGATCTTGTCGCCGGCACCGCCTTTGCCGCCCGAGATGATCGCACCTGCATGGCCCATGCGGCGGCCCGGCGGCGCGGTCAGTCCGGCAATGAAGCCAACCACAGGCTTCTTAATATTCTGTGAACTAAGAAACGCCGCCGCATCCTCTTCCGCGGTGCCGCCAATCTCGCCGATCATGACGATCGATTCCGTTTCCTTGTCAGCCAGGAACAATTCCAGGCAATCGATGAAGTTCGTGCCATTGACCGGATCTCCGCCAATACCGATACAGGTCGATTGGCCGAGACCGACGGCGCTTGTCTGTGCCACTGCTTCATACGTAAGCGTGCCGGAGCGCGAGACAATACCAACGCTGCCCGGACGGTGAATATGGCCCGGCATAATGCCGATTTTACACGCCTCGGGCGTGATGACGCCGGGGCAATTGGGGCCGATCAGGCGGCTCTTCGAGCCACCCAGCGCGCGTTTGACGCGCACCATATCGAGCACCGGAATACCCTCGGTGATGCAGACAATCAGCGGCACTTCGGCATCGATGGCCTCTAAAATGGCATCGGCGGCAAAGGCTGCCGGAACATAAATGACGCTGGCATCGGCTTTTGTCGCGGCCATGCAGTCAGCCACCGTGTTGAATACCGGCAAGCCCAGATGCTCGCCGCCACCCTTGCCCGGCGTCACACCGCCGACCATGCGCGTGCCATATTGAATGGCCTGCTCGGAATGGAAGGTGCCCTGCGCGCCGGTGAATCCCTGGCAAATGACTTTCGTCTCTTTGTTGATGAGAACTGCCATCAGCCTGCCCCGCTCACGGCGGCGACGATTTTCTCCGCCGCATCGCCGAGATCATCGGCTGAGATAATGTCGAAGCCGCTCTCGGCGAGAATGGCCTTGCCCTCATTCACATTGGTGCCCTCAAGGCGCACCACCAGCGGCACTTTAATGCCGATCTCACCCGCCGCCGCGACGATGCCCTCGGCAATGACGTCGCAGCGCATGATGCCGCCAAAGATATTGACCAGCACGCCCTTGACGTTCTCGTCGGAGAGAATGAGCTTGAACGCTTCGGTGACGCGCTCGCGCGTCGCACCGCCGCCGACATCGAGGAAATTGGCCGGCGCGCTGCCCTTCAGTTTGATGATGTCCATGGTCGCCATGGCGAGGCCGGCGCCGTTCACCATGCAGCCGATCGAGCCGTCGAGTTTGATGTAATTGAGCTCATGCTCTGCCGCTTCGCGCTCGGCCGGATCTTCCTCGCTCTCGTCGCGCAGTGCGGCGATATCGGGGTGGCGGAACAGCGCGTTGTCGTCGAAATTCATCTTCGCGTCGAGGGCGAGAAGGTCGCCCTCACCGGTGACGACCAGCGGGTTGATCTCGAGCATCGAGGCGTCGCTGCCGAGCATGGCATTATAAAGTGCCGGGAAAAGTTTCAGCGCCGCCTTGAAGGATTTTCCCTCGAGCCCAAGGCCGAAGGCTAATTTGCGGGCATGAAAGCCCTGGCAGCCGCTCGCCGGGTCGATGGTGACGGTGACGATCTTCTCCGGCGTATCCGCCGCAACCTGCTCGATCTCAACCCCGCCTTCGCTTGAGGCCATAAAGGCGACCCGGCCTGAATCGCGGTCGATCACCGCGCCGACATAAAGCTCGTTGGCGATATCGCAGCCATCCTCGATATAAACCCGGTGCACTTCCTTGCCGGCCGGTCCGGTCTGGTGCGTCACCAGAACCTGGCCGAACATGCCACGCGCCGTCTCGGTGGCCTCTTCCGCGCTTTTGCAAACCTTGACGCCGCCCGCCTTGCCGCGCCCGCCGGCGTGAATTTGCGCTTTCACCACCCATACCGGGCCGCCGACTTCCGCCACCGCGGCTGCGGCCTCATCGGCAGCGAGAATGGCCTTGCCGCGCGCCACCGCCACGCCATATCCGGCGAGCAGGCTTTTGGCTTGATGCTCGTGAATGTTCATCTATCGGCTATTTCTTATTCAGCGCTTTGATCGCCGCGAGCAGCCCTTCGACCGAACGGACCGATTTGTTGAACGCGGCTTTTTCGCTCCTATCGAGTTTAATCTCGAGAATGCGCTCAACACCGCCGGCGCCGATCACCGTCGGCACACCGACATAAAGGCCCTTCACGCCATATTCGCCGTTTAAATAAGCGGCGCAGGGCAGCACCCGCTTTTTATCCTTGAGATAGGAATCGGCCATTTGGATCGCCGCCGAAGCCGGCGCGTAGAAGGCCGAGCCGGTTTTCAGCAAGCTAACGATCTCGGCGCCGCCATCACGCGTGCGTTGGACAATCTCATCAAGGCGCTTCTGCTTGAGCCAGCCCATCTTGACCAGATCGGGCAGCGGTACGCCGGCGACCGTCGAGTAGCGTGTGAGCGGCACCATGGTATCGCCGTGCCCGCCGAGCACGAAAGCGGTGACGTCTTCGACCGAGACGCCCATTTCGTCGGCGAGGAAATAACGGAAGCGCGCTGAATCGAGCACACCGGCCATGCCGACGACTTTTTTCGCCGGCAGGCCGCTCGCCTTGCGCAACACCCAGACCATCGCGTCGAGCGGGTTGGTGATGCAGATGACAAACGCGTTCGGTGCATATTTCTTGATGCCCGCACCAACCTGGTTCATCACCGATGTGTTGATGCCAAGAAGGTCATCGCGGCTCATGCCCGGCTTGCGCGGCACGCCGGCGGTGACAATGACCACATCGGCGCCCTTGATCGCGGCATAGCTGTTGGCGCCCGAAAGCGCTGAATCGAAACCCTCGACAGGTGAGGATTGGATAAGGTCGAGCGCCTTGCCCTGCGGGATGCCTTTGACGATGTCGAACATCACCACATCGCCGAGCTCTTTCAGCCCGGCAAGGTGAGCCAACGTGCCGCCGATGTTTCCCGCGCCGATAAGCGCAATTTTATTGCGTGCCATGATGTACTCCTGATCTGTTGGCGCGGGTTGTAACGCCGATTGCGGCTTATGCGCAAGCTATCCGATGTTGCCGTATTCTCTAGCTTAACGGCGCGCCATCAACATTTGCTTGATCGCGCCGATTGCCTTGGCCGGATTGAGGCTTTTTGGGCAGGTGCGGGTGCAGTTCATGATGGTGTGGCAGCGGTAGAGGCGGAACGGGTCTTCGAGTTCGTCGAGCCGCTCGCCGGTCGATTCGTCGCGGCTGTCGACCAGCCAGCGATAGGCTTGCAGTAGAACCGCCGGGCCGAGATAGCGGTCGCCGTTCCACCAATAGCTCGGGCACGAGGTTGAGCAGCAGGCGCAGAGAATGCACTCATACAATCCGTCGAGCTTTTCCCGGTCCTCCGGGCTTTGCAAGCGCTCAGTGTTGGCCGGCGGCGGCGAGTCTGTTTTGAGCCACGGCTCGATCGCGGTGTATTGCGCATAAAAATTAGACATGTCGGGCACAAGGTCTTTCACCACCGGCATATGCGGCAGCGGATAGATGCGCACTTCGCCACGCACTTCGCTAATCGGCTTGGTGCAGGCCAGCGTGTTGGTGCCGTCGATATTCATGGCGCAGGAGCCGCAAATGCCCTCGCGGCACGAGCGCCGGAAGGTGAGCGATGAATCGGTCTCGCCCTTGATCTTGATCAGCGCATCCAACACCATCTGGCCGCAATCCTCGGTATCGACATCGAAGGTATCGGTGCGCGGATTGTCGCCCGAATCGGGATCGTAGCGGTAGATTTTGAATTTGCGCGTCTTGCCCGCGCCGGCCGGTGCCGGGTGGTGTTTGCCTTTTTTGATCCTTGAATTCTTGGGCAGTGCGAATTCAACCATATCTCATTCCTCGCGGCGCGCCGCTTTGTGTCGTTTTCCGGGCAAGCCGGCCGTTCAGTAAACCCGCTTCTTGGGAGGGATCGATTCAACTTCATTGGTCAGCGTCTGCATGTGCACCGGGCGGTAATCGAGCGTCACCTTGTCGCCGGCGTCATTGAGCCAGGCGGCGGTGTGCTTCATCCAGTTTTCGTCGTCGCGCTCGGGGAAATCCTCGCGCGCGTGGCCGCCCCGGCTTTCCTTGCGGTTGATCGCAGCCGAGAGCGTCACGTTCGATTGACGCAGCAGATTGTCGAGCTCGATCGCTTCGACCAAATCCGAGTTCCACACCATCGAGCGGTCGCTGACCTGAATATCGTCGCGGAAGGTTTTCCAGATCGTATCCAGTTTGCTGCGGCCTTCATCCATGATGTCGCCGGTGCGGAACACGCCGGCATGGGTTTGCATGGTGCGCTGCATGTCGAGGCGGATTTCGGCGGCGCCGTTGGCGCCATCGGCATGGCGCAGATGATCGAACCAATCGAGGCTTTTCTCGAGCGCGCCTTCGGCAAGCGGTGCCTGCGGCGCGCCGGCGTCGACCACTTTTGCGCATTGTTCGGCGGCGGCGCGCCCGAAGACGACAAGATCGAGGAGCGAGTTGGAGCCGAGACGGTTGGCGCCATGCACCGAAACGCAGGCCGCTTCGCCGACCGCCATCAGGCCGGGGACGACGCTGTCGGCATCGCCGTTTTTCAGCGTCACCATTTCGCCGTGATAATTGGTCGGGATGCCGCCCATATTGTAATGCACCGTCGGGATCACCGGGATCGGCTCCTTGGTGGCGTCGACACCGGCGAACACCTTGGCTGTCTCTGTGATGCCGGGCAGGCGGTGGTGCAATACCTCGGCGCCGAGATGGTCAAGCTTGAGGTGGATATGATCGTTGAGCGGCCCGACGCCGCGGCCTTCGCGGATTTCGAGCGTCATCGAGCGGCTGACCACATCGCGCGAGGCGAGATCCTTGGCCGAGGGCGCGTAGCGTTCCATGAAACGCTCGCCTTCCGAATTGACGAGATAGCCGCCTTCGCCGCGCGTGCCTTCGGTGATCAGCATGCCGGCGCCGTAGACTCCAGTGGGGTGGAACTGGATGAATTCCATGTCCTGCAGCGGTAAACCGGCGCGCAACACCATGGCATTGCCGTCGCCGGTGCAGGTATGGGCCGAGGTGCAGGAGAAGTAGCTGCGGCCATAACCGCCGGTCGCCATGATCACCATCTGGGCGCGGAACAGATGGAGTGAGCCATCATCGAGGTTCCAGGCCAACATGCCGCGGCAGGTGCCGTCTTCGTCCATCACCAGATCGAGGGCAAAATATTCGATAAAAAACTCAGCATTGTGACGCAGCGATTGCTGATAGAGCGTATGCAGAATCGCGTGGCCGGTGCGATCGGCGGCGGCGCAGGTGCGAAGGGCAATACCTTCGCCGTAATTGGTCGTCATGCCGCCGAAAGCGCGCTGATAGATGCGGCCTTCCTCGGTGCGCGAGAACGGCACGCCGTAATGCTCAAGTTCGACCACCGCCTGCGGCGCTTCCTTGCACATATACTCGATTGCGTCCTGGTCGCCGAGCCAGTCCGAGCCCTTGACGGTATCGTACATATGCCAGCGCCAGTCATCCTCGCCCATATTGCCGAGCGCGGCGGAAATGCCACCCTGCGCCGCCACGGTATGGCTGCGTGTCGGGAACAGCTTGGAGACGCAGGCCGTCTTTAGGCCAAGCTGGGCCAGGCCGAAGGTGGCGCGGAGACCGGCCCCGCCGGCGCCGACAACAACGACATCGTAATTATGTTCGGTAATGGGATAGGCGGTGCTCATGCCGTTAGCCTCCGAACGCGACAGCGATGGTCGCATAGATCGCCGCCACGGCGCCGACGAGGCAGCCCAGCGTGATGATAACGAGGAAGGTCCATTTGGCGCCCTTGTGGTGGACGTAATCCTCGACGATCACCTGCAGGCCGAGCTTGACGTGATAAAACATCGCGCCGATCAAGAGCAGCATCAGGATCGCCGCGATCGGGCCGGAGAGCCAATCCTGGAGGGCTTCGTATGTTGCGCCGCCGATCACCAGCCACCAGACAGAGGCGACGAACCAGAGCGTAAGCGGCACCAGCATCAGCGAGGTCAGGCGCTGCCACCACCAATGATGGCTGCCTTCCTTGGCGGAGCCGAGATAACGAACGCGGGCCAGTGGGGTTTGAATACTCATCTTTTTTCCCTCACTGGGTGAAATAGAAGGCGAGGCCGATGCCCCAGGAAAGTGCGGTGAGGCCGAGCGAGGCCAGCACCATCAGGACGCCCGAGGCATAGGTGGCGCGCAGGCTGAAACCGAGACCGATATCCCAGAACATATGCCGAATGCCGTTGCAGAGATGGTAGAACAGGCAATAGGACCACGCGCCGAGCAGCGCATAGCCGAGCCAAGAGGTCAGAAACCATTGCGACCAGGCGTAATATTCCGGCCCGGCGGCGGCCGACAGCAGCCACAGACACAACAGCGCCGTACCACTGATGAGGAAAACCCCGGTGAGGCGGTGGAAGATCGATAGGACGGATGTGAGCTGGGGCCGGTAAATCAGCAAATGGGGCGATAGTGGTCGATCCCTAAGCGCCATATATCCTCTCTTCTGGCGCGCCACACCGGCAGCGTGCCGAATCCTTGCATGTTATGAAGGATTTAAGACCTATCATGGCGGCCAGTCAACAAATGCGCGTGCATACGAGCTATCTCGTTATTGCGGGGCGGAAATAGCTGCTTCAAGGGCCAACAGGCGCTTGGCCTCGACCACATGCAGCGCCTCGATCAGTTTGCCGTCGAGCAGCACCACACCAAGGCCCTCGGCCTCGGCCGCGCCATGCGCCTGGATGATGCGCCGGGCGAAATCGAGTTCTTGCGGCTGTGGCGCAAATATCTCATTGGCGCCGGCCAGAGTTTTCGGGTGAATGAGGGTTTTGCCGTCAAAGCCGAGATCGCGGCCCTGTTTGCAGGCGGCGCGGAAGCCGGCATCGTCGGAAAGATCCATATGCACGCCGTCGAGCGCCGCGAGGCCGTGCGCGCGCGCCGCCAGCAAACAGAGGCCGAGGCTCGGTAGCATGGCGAGACGGTCCGGTGTCGCGCGGGCGCGGAGATCCTTGGTGAGATCGGTGGTGCCCATTACCAGCGCGGCCAAGCGTGGCGTGGCGGCGGCAATTTCATCGGCGCGCAGCATCGCGCCCGGCGTTTCCATCATGCACCAAATGGCGAGCGTCTCCGGCGCGCCTGCGGCGTCGAGGCGAGCGAGGGCGGCAAGCACCATCTCGGCGTTTTCCACTTTGGGCAGCAGAATGCCATCCGCGCCATCCGCGCCGGCTTGCGCCAGGCCAGCGAGATCACCTTCGCCCCATTCCGTCTCCAGGCCGTTGACGCGGACGATCAATTCGCGCCCGCCATAACCGCCTTCGCCAAGCGATTGAATAACCTGTTGGCGCGCCGCCTGTTTGGCGTCGGGCGCGACCGAATCTTCCAGATCGATCAGCAACACATCGGCCTCGAGACCACGCGCTTTGTCGAGCGCCCGGGCGTTGGCGCCGGGCACATAGAGGGCGCTCCGGCGCGGGCGTGTGGTGGCGCTCATGCGGCGGCCAGTTCTTCGAGCGCGGCGGCAACGCGGGCGAAAACGCCCGGCCAATCGCCGAACTCGGTTTGGCGGAAGAGCCGCAGCGAGGGGTACCACGGGCTGTCCTCGCGCGCCATCAGCCAGCGCCAATCGGGTGTGTAGGGCAGCACCACCCAGCATGGCTTGCCGAGCGCGCCGGCAAGGTGGCAGACGGAAGTATCGACGCAGATCACCAGGTCGAGCTTCGACACCAGCGCCGCCGTGTCGGCGAAATCCTTTAAGCGCGGGGCATGGTCGCGGATCAACCCGGCGCTGCCGGAGGCCGCAATATCCCCGGCGCGCGGGCCAACCTGAAGGCTGTGAAAGGCGGCGCCGGCATGGCCGAACAGATCGA
Organism: Rhodospirillaceae bacterium; assembly: GCA_018666805.1. Lineage (GTDB taxonomy): Bacteria > Pseudomonadota > Alphaproteobacteria > UBA828 > UBA828 > PTKB01. Next base: position 11,193 of record JABIXB010000121.1, read on the forward strand.
TGAACGGCGCCAGCCCGGCGCTTCGGTTGCGGTCATTGCGGTGGCTCGCCTTGCCGGCCCAGGCGACGCCGATATTGAGGCGCTCGGGATCGAGCAGATCATCGAACTGTGAGGTACGTGCCGGCTCGGCCAAGAGGTAAGCGCCAGGAGCCGGAATGGTATCCAGTTCTGTTTCGAAAATGCGCGGCAGGCTGAGGAGCGGCGCGTGCACATCAAAGTCCGGCAGGGGGTCGTCACGCGCGATGATTTGCTGAACCCCGTCCAAAGTTTCAAACAGCGGCGTGAGCGGCCTTTGGCATTCGAGAATAATCCGGCCGCCGCGCTCGGCGACGAGCGGCAGGTAGCGGGCAAATTGAATGCTGTCGCCCATGCCTTGCTCGGCGTGCAGCAGAATGGTGCGGCCACCCAGCGCACCGCCGCCCCAGGCCGGCTTGTCGAATGTGCGCGGTGAATTTTCGGCCAGCCGCCAGCGCCATTCATATTCGTCGAAGCCCTCTTTCAGATTGCCCATCATCAGCAGCGCGAGGGATAGATCCCAATGGGCGTCGACATAATCCGCCTTGCGCCGCAGCGCTTCGCGCAGGCAGGCGATGCCTTCGTCGAACAGGCCCTGATCCTTGAGCACCAGGCCGAGATTGTAGCGCGCCTCGAGATAGTCTTCGTCAATCGCCAGCGCCTGGCGGTGGCTGGCTTCCGCCTCAGTGTGGCGGCCAAGCGCGCGCAATGCATTGCCGAGATTGGAATGGCTGCCGGCATCGTCCGGTTTGATCGCGATGGCGCGGCGGTAGCTCGCGACGGCGGCGTGAAAGGCGCCCTGGGCGCGCAGCGCCACACCCATATTGTTGTAGGCTTGTGACGATTTTGGATCGAGTTCAACCGTCTTGGCATAGCCGGCGAGCGCTTCATCAAGCCGGCCGGCGCGGTGAACGGCCAAAGCCTTGTCGAAAATTTTCTGTGCGCGCTTGGCGCGTTTTGCGGCGCTCTGCGTCATATGTCCCGGGGGCAAATGCCCGTTGTTAGCGGGCGTTCAAATGGTGATAGGCCAATTCCTCGGCGATCTGCACGGCGTTCAATGCGGCGCCTTTACGCAAATTATCCGAGACCACCCATATATTGAGACCGTTCGGCACGCTCGAATCCTGGCGGATGCGCGAAACGTAGGTGGCGTCCTCGCCGGCGCATTCGACCGGCGTTACATAGCCGCCGTCATGGCGCTCGTCGAGCACGATCACGCCCGGCGCACTGGCGAGTGCGTCGCGCGCCTCGTCTTCATTAAGCCGATCGTGAAACTCGATATTCACCGCCTCGGCGTGGCCGATAAATGTCGGCACGCGCACGCAGGTGGCGCTGAGCGCGATATCGGCTTCGAGGATTTTTTGCGTCTCGCGCAGCATCTTGGTCTCTTCCTTGGTCGAACCATCCGGTAGGAAGGTATCGATATGCGGAATGACATTGAAGGCGATGGTCTTCGGGAACAGTTCCGGATTCTTGCGGTCGTTCATATAGATCGCCCGCGTGTGGTCGAACAATTCATCCATCGCCGCCTTGCCCGAGCCCGAGACCGACTGGTAAGTGGCAACGACGATGCGCTTGATCGGCACCAGATCATGCAGCGGCTTCAGCGCCATCACCATCTGGATGGTCGAGCAATTGGGGTTGGCGATGATGTTGCGCTGGCGGAAATCGGCGATCGCATGGCCGTTGACCTCGGGCACGATCAGCGGCACGTCCTCATCCATGCGGAATTCGGAGGTGTTGTCGATGACGATGCAGCCGGCTTCGGCGGCGCGCGGCGCATGCACGCGCGAGACCGACGAGCCCGGCGAAAACAGGCCGAAATCGATGCCGCCAAAATCGAAGCCCTCGAGCGACTTGACCTCGAGCGTCTTGTCCTCGCCAAAGGAAATTTCCTTGCCCGCCGAGGCGCGCGACGCCAGCGCCACCACCTCATCGGCGGGAAATTCGCGCTCCGACAGCGTCTTTATGATTTCCCGGCCGACATTGCCCGTGGCGCCGACAACCGCTACTCGATAACCCATTAAGTCTGTCCTATCTCAACGATTAAGCTTGCCCATTTCGCGCAGGATGGCGTCGCCCATCACATCCGTCGAAACCTTGGCCGTCTTGGCCTGCATGATATCGGCCGTGCGCAGGCCGCCGCCGAGAACATTCTTGATCGCCTGCTCGACCAAATTGGCGTCGTCATCCATGTCGAAGGAATAGCGCAGCATCATGGCGTAGCTCAGCATCATCGCCACCGGATTGGCCTGGCGTTTGCCGGCGATATCGGGCGCCGAGCCATGTACCGGTTCATAGAGCGCCTTGCGTTGGCCGTTTTCATCCGGCAGGCCGAGCGAGGCCGAGGGCAGCATGCCGAGCGAGCCGGTCAGCATGGCGGCGCAATCCGAGAGGATGTCGCCAAACAGGTTGCTGGTGACAATGACATCGAATTGCTTGGGATAGCGCACCAACTGCATGGCGCAATTGTCGGCATACATATGGTGCAGCTCAACGTCGGGATATTCGGCCTTGTGCAACTCGGTCACAACCTCGCGCCAAAAAACGCCCAATTCCATGACATTGGCTTTTTCCACCGAATGTAATTTGTTGTTGCGCTTGCGTGCGAGCTCAAAGCCGACCCGCGCGACGCGCTGAATCTCGGGCTCGGTATAGACATCCGTATCGAAGCCGCGCCGCGTGCCGTCGGGCAAGGTATCGGTGCCGCGCGGTTCGCCGAAATAAATGCCGGCGGTAAGTTCGCGCACGATCATCAGGTCGAGTCCGGTGACCACTTCCGGCTTCAGGGTCGAGGCATCGGCGAGCGCGTCAAAGACGGTCGCTGGGCGCAGATTGGCGAACAAATCCATCTCTTTACGGAGACGCAACAAGCCGGCCTCGGGCCGCTGTTCGCGCTCGACATTGTCCCATTTCGGCCCGCCGACGGAGCCGAACAGCACTGCGTCGGCGGCCTGGGCATCGGCCATGGTTTCCTCAGTGAGCGAAGTGCCGTGCGCGTCATAGGCGGCGCCGCCGCAGAGACCCTCCTGGACTTCGAACGCCGTGCCGCGATAATCGCGCATCCAGTCGATCATGCGCTTCACTTCATGCATCACTTCGGGGCCGATGCCGTCGCCGGGCAGCATCAGGATTTTTCTGTTCGTTGCCATTTTTAGGTCCGATATTTTTGTTGTTGCTGTTAGCGGTAGAGCCAGGGCATCGCCGCTTTTTGTTTTGCTTCGAAGGCGCTGATCTCAGCATTTTTTTGCAGTGTGATTTCGATATCGTCGAGGCCATTCATCAGCCGGTGCTTACGGAACGATTCAATCTCGAACGGCACGCTTGAGCCGTCCGCGAGCGTGATGCTTTGCGCGTCGAGATCAATCGACATTTGGCAGGACTGCGGATTGTCCGCCAGCGCCATTAATTCACCCACCTTGGCTTCGTCCATGACGATCAGCAACACGCCGTTCTTCACACAATTGTTGAAGAAGATGTCGGCAAAGCCGGGCGCGATAACGCAGCGGATGCCGAAATCATCGAGCGACCAGGGCGCATGCTCGCGGCTCGAACCGCAGCCGAAATTGTCGCCGGCGAGAAGGATCTTGGCATCGCGGTAGGGCTCGCGGTTGAGAATAAAATCAGGCTTTTCCTTGTCCGCCATGTCATAGCGAAAATCATGGAACAGGCCCTTGCCGAGTCCGGCCCGGCTGATCGCACTGAGATATTGCTTCGGGATAATCTGGTCGGTATCGACATTGATCATATTGAGCGGCGCCGCCGGCCCGGAGAGGGTGGTGAAGTTTTTCATTTTTCTCGCCTTTCCTAGGACGCCAGCGAACGCACGTCGACGAAATGTCCTTCAATCGCCGCGGCCGCTGCCATGGCCGGGCTGACCAGATGGGTGCGGCTGTCGCGCCCCTGGCGGCCCTTGAAGTTACGGTTCGAGGTCGAGGCACAGCGCTCGCCCGGGCTCAGAATATCGCCGTTCATGGCGATGCACATCGAGCAACCCGGCTCACGCCACTCAAAACCGGCATCGAGCAGAATTTTGTCGAGCCCCTCGGCTTCGGCTTGCGCCTTCACCAGGCCGGAGCCCGGCACCACCATGGCGCTCACGCCGGCAGCCAGCTTGCGGCCCTTGGCGACCTTTGCGGCGGCGCGCACATCTTCGATGCGACCATTGGTGCACGAGCCGATAAAGGCGCGGTCGATCTTGATGTCCTCGATCGGCTGATTGGCGCTGAGATCCATATAGTCGAGCGCCTGTTGAATGGCGTCGCGTTGCTTCTCGTCGCTCGCCGCAGCCGGGTCCGGCACGCGGCCGTCGATCGGCGCCACATCCTCGGGGCTGGTGCCCCAGGTGACTTGCGGCGCGATCATATTGGCGTCGAGCGAAATCTCTTTGTCATAGGCAGCACCCGGATCGGACGGCAGCGAGCGCCAATAGTCCATCGCTGCGTCCCAATCGGCCTCGCCCGGCGCCATCGGGCGGCCTTTGACATAGGCGAAGGTGGTCTCGTCCGGCGCAATCAAGCCGGCGCGCGCACCGCCTTCGATTGTCATGTTGCACACCGTCATACGGCCTTCCATGGAAAGCGCGCGGATCGCCGAGCCGACATATTCGATCACATGGCCGGTGCCGCCGGCGGTGCCGATAGCGCCGATGATGGCGAGGATCATGTCTTTGCCGCTCACGCCCAAGGGCAGTTCACCGTCAATGGCGACACGCATGTTTTTCGGCCGCTTCTGCACCAGCGTTTGGGTCGAAAGGACGTGTTCGACTTCGCTCGAGCCGATGCCGAAGGCAAGGCAACCGAAGGCGCCGTGCGTCGCGGTGTGGCTGTCGCCGCACACCAGCGTGATGCCGGGCTGGGTCGCGCCCTGCTCCGGGCCGATGATATGGACAATGCCCTGGCGCTCGTCGAGGAGTGGTATCAGCGGCACATCGAAATCGGCGCAGTTCTTCAGGAGCGTTTCGAACTGTACCCGGGCGAGCTCATCCTTGATGCCCTCGGCCTGGTTAATCGTTGGAATAACGTGATCGGGCACGGCAAGAAGGGCGTCCGTCCGGCGCAGGCGCCGGCCGCTGTTGCGCATGCTTTCAAAGCCGGGCCAGCTTGTGACCTCGTGGGTCAGGTGCATGTCGATATAGAGAAGAGATGTGCCATCGTCGTTTTCCGCCACGACATGGCTCTCCCAAACCTTATCAAACAGGGTTTTTGGATCACTCATTTATACATTCCTCTTGCCGCGTCCGGATATGACTTATGCGGCGGATTTATTCCGCGTCCGCGCCCGTCTGCTTTTCAGCCGCTTTCTTTGAAATCGCCTTGGCTTCCTCCTTGGCGGCGCGGGTGGCGCGGTCATCGCGCTTCTCGCGGATACGGGCGGATTTGCCGCGCCGGCCGCGCAGATAATAAAGCTTGGCGCGCCGCACAACGCCGCGCTTGACCACTTCGATCTCGGCGATGCGCGGCGAATGCAGCGGAAAGACGCGCTCGACGCCTTCGCCGTGCGAAATCTTGCGCACCGTGAAGGAGGAGTTCAGCCCTCTGTTCTTGCGCGCAATGCAGACGCCCTCAAACACCTGAACCCGCTCGCGCGTGCCTTCCACCACTTTCACATGGATGCGCACGGTATCGCCGGATGCGAACTCCGGCACCTCGCGCTCGGCCGCCAGCTTGGCCACATTTTCGCTATTTAACTGCTCGATAATATTCATGGTCTTGCCCTCGTGTTGACGCAATCGCTCATCGTGCCGGCGCACAGGTCGGCGCGTCGATTGCGGGTGGTTTTTTCGGCCTCGGCGCGGCGCCAGGAGCGAATGCGCTCATGATCACCGCTCAGCAATATCTCCGGTACGTCCTTGCCTTCGAATTGGCGCGGACGGGTGTAATGGGGATATTCCAACAGGCCGTGTTCGAAACTTTCTTCCCGAAGGGATTCGGCGGCGCCAACAACGCCCGGCAGGAGCCGGACGGCGGCGTCCAAAAGTGCGAGCGCGGCGATCTCGCCGCCCGACAACACATAATCGCCGATGCTTATTTCTTCGATATTGCGGCTTTCCAGCACGCGCTCGTCGACGCCTTCAAAGCGTCCGCATATCAGTGTTACGCCGGCTCCGGCAGAAATCTCGCGCACCCGCGCCTGCTTCAATGGTGCGCCGCGTGGTGTCAGATAGATGACGGGGCCGATCGCGCCTTTCGCCAGTGTGGCGTCAATCGCCTCGGCCAGCACGTCCGGGCGCATCACCATTCCGGGCCCGCCGCCAAACGGCTGATCGTCGACCGAGCCGTGTTTACCGTGCGCATAGTCGCGGATATTGACGCTGTTGAGCGACCATATCTGCTCCGCCAAAGCGCGGCCGGCCAAAGCCTCATTGAGCGGGCCGGGGAACATGTCGGGATAGAGCGTCAACACCGTGGCGCGCCAGCTCGGCGGAGTCGTGTTCTGGGTAAAATTATCGTTCACGACCGGTCCGCCTTGCCGGGCTCACCAGCATCGATTTCCGCCGGCGGATCGATCACCAGGGAGCCGGCCTGGAGGTCGATTTCAGGCACGATTTCGCGCGTGAAGGGGAGGAAAATGGATTGCTCCGTTTCGCGCTCGATCTCAATCACATCGCCGGCGCCATAATCGTCAATGCTCTTCACCACGCCATAAGCTTCACCGTCTTTGGTGCGGACGCTGAGGCCGATCAGATCGGCATGATAAAATTCATCTTCGCCGGTCTCGGGCAGCGCCTCGCGCGGGATATAGAGTCTCGTGCCCTGCAACGCTTCGGCCGCTTCGCGCCGGTCGATGCCGTCGATTTCCGCCAGCACAGCGCCGCGCGACACACCGCGCACGGTGAGGCTAAAGCGCGTCGCGCCGTCCTCGCTCTGAAGCGGCCCGTAGGCCGCGATATCACTGGCATTCATAGCAAAACTCTTAATTCTTACCGCGCCGCGCACACCGTGCGCTCCGATCACCGCGCCGAGGCAAACCAGCCCTGGCGGCGCTTTCGCGCCGACCTCAGGGCCGAGTGGCCTGGCGCCCTCAGCTCTCGTCCTTTTCGCTCTTTTCCGCTGGCGCATCGTCGCCGCCTTCCGAGCTGTTTTCTTCCGCAGGTGCCTCTTCCGCCGGAGCTTCCGCTTCTTCCGCCGGTGCCTCCTCAGCCGGCGCCTCTTCCGCCGGTGCTTCTTCGGCCGCCGCCTCTTCCGCAGGTGCCTCTTCTGCAGCTGCTTCCTCAGCAGGCGCTTCCGCTTCTTCCGCCGGGGCTGCCTTGGCTTCCTCTTTCGCCGTCTTCGCGGCTTCCGCCTTTTCGGCCTCTTCCTCGAGGCGCGCCTGGGCTTTGGCTTTGGGCTTGGCTTTCTGCGGATTATTGCGCTGTTCCGGCATGGGGATTATTTCCGCGCTGCCTAGGAAGCGCGCCACCCGATCCGAAGGCTTGGCGCCGACGCCGAGCCAGTGACGGATGCGGTCCTCTTTCAAGGTGACGCGCTGGGCGTCCTTGGGCAGCATCGGGTCGTAGGTGCCGACGCGTTCGATAAACCGTCCGTCGCGCGGATTGCGCGAATCTGTCACGACGATGCGGTAGAAGGGGTGCTTTTTGGCGCCCGCGCGGGAAAGGCGAATTTTCAGTGCCATGCCGTCTTTGTTCCTCTCGATTGTCCAGCTATCTGGTTGATCAGGCTGTATTATTAAATTTGGTTATTGGGGCGGCATCAGTCCCGGGATGCCGGCCCGCATGAGGCCTTTCTCGCCGAGTTTGCCGACCCGTTTCATCATCATATTCATCTGTTTGAACTGCTTGAGCAGCCGGTTGACGTCCTGCACGGTGGTGCCGGAGCCGGCCGCGATGCGCCGTTTGCGCGAGCCGTTTAGGCTTTTCGGTTTCACACGCTCGGCCTTGGTCATGGAGCTGATAATCGCCTGCATGCGGTCGAGCGACTTCTCATCGACATTGGCCGCCGCCATTTGTTTTTTCACCTTGCCGACGCCGGGCAACATGCCCATCAGCCCATCCATGCCGCCCATGCGGCGCATCTGGTTGAGCTGGGACGAGAGATCGTTGAGATCGAAGCCGCCTTTCTTGACCTTCTTGGCGAGCTTTACCGCCTCTTTCTCGTCGATCGTCTCCTGCGCCTTTTCGACCAGGCTGACGACATCGCCCATGCCGAGAATACGCGAGGCAATACGCTCCGGATGGAAAGCCTCTATCGCATCCAGTTTCTCGCCGACACCGATCAGCTTGATCGGGCAGCCGGTGACCGCGCGCATGCTGAGCGCCGCACCGCCGCGCCCATCGCCATCAACACGGGTGAGGACAATGCCGGTGACATCGACCCGTTCTTTAAATTGCGTTGCCACATTGACGGCGTCCTGGCCGGTCAATGAATCCGCCACCAACAAAGTCTCGACCGGCTTGGCCGCCTTTCGCACCGCGGCCACTTCATCCATCAACTCATCGTCGACATGCAGCCGTCCGGCGGTATCGAGAATGACGATATCGTAGCCCTGCTCGCGCCCGGTCTTCATCGCCCGCTTGGTGATGGCAACCGGCGCCTCGCCTTTGACGATCGGCAGGGTATCGATACCGGCCTGCTCGCCGAGCACCTGAAGCTGCTCCATCGCCGCCGGCCGCCTGGTATCGAGCGAAGCCAGAAGGGTGCGTTTCTTTTCCTTTTCGCCGAGAAGCTTGGCGAGCTTGGCGCTGGTCGTCGTCTTGCCCGAGCCCTGCAGGCCGACCATCAATATCGCCGCCGGCGGCTCCGCCGCCAAATTGATATCGACCGAACCCGCACCGCCCAGCATTTTCACCAGGTGATCATTGACGACCTTGATGACCTGCTGCCCCGGCGTGACGCTTTTCAGCACCTCGGCGCCAAGCGCCTCTTCCTTGGCCTCATCGATGAACTGTTTGACCACCGGCAGCGCCACATCGGCTTCGAGCAACGCCACGCGCACCTCACGCATCGCCGCGGAGACATCGCTCTCCGTCAGCGCGCCGTGGCGCGTCAGCTTGTCGAATGCCGTGCTTAAGCGGCTGGATAGGGTCTCAAACAATTGCTCACTTCCTTAAGCCAAACGCAAAACGCGCCAGCGCGCGAAACTCGCGGACTGGCGTGCCTCCTCGGAGGCGGTAGGCCAAATATTCTTAGAACGCGGCGGAGACTATGCGCGCACCCGCGCCAAGTCAAGCTGAGCGGGGACGTGAGCAGACCTCAAGCGGCTTCGATGCGCTTGACCTTGATGGTGCTCGCCCGGTCCCGCGCTTGCCAAAGATCGTAAGCCATTTGCATTCCAAGCCAGGTTTCCGGCGTGGAACCGAACGCCTTGGAGAGGCGGATCGACATATCGACGGATATGCCTGACTTGCCGTTTACCAGCTCCGATAAGGCCTGGCGCGTTACGCCGAGCGCGTCGGCCGCCTTGGTGACCGACAACCCAAGTGGCTCGAGACATTGCCGGCGCACGATACCACCGGGGTGGGGCGGGTTATGCATAGCCATGGTCATTCCTCAATGATAGTCCAAATAATCGACGTCCCGGGCATCACCGCGGTCAAGGCGAAAAGTAACCCGCCAATTGCCTGAAACAGAGACGGCGTAGTGGCCTCGGTGCGTGCCCTTTAGGGGATGCATATTTAACCCGGGCAGGGACATATCCTCGGCCTTCTGCGCTCGGTCGAGGAGTGCAAGAATATCCAACAATTTGACGACATGCTCGGGCGAAACCTTGCGCGAAGTCCGCCCCTCGTAGAGCGCCTTCAACCCTTGATGTCGAAACGATACAATCACCATAGCAGTGTAAAGTGTCGCTTGACAGTTGTCAATTTGAGCGACCGACCGAGTACGAAGTAGGTTCTTCCAACAAGTCAGGCAACCATGTTCGCTTACTTATTATTATGGACCTAATGACCTGCTCGGCCCTATAACCCGCCTTATGAGTGAGCTTTCCTTCATAAAGATGCATGGCCTCGGCAATGATTTTGTTGTTGTCGATGGGCGCGGCGGCGATGTGGCGCTCGATTCCACCCGGGTGCGGGCGATTGCCGAGCGGCGCGAAGGGGTGGGCTGCGATCAGTTGTTGGAGATTTGTGCGCCGAATTCGGAAGAAGCGGATGCCTTTATGCGTATCTGGAATGCCGATGGCGGCCAGGTTGAGGCGTGCGGCAATGGCACGCGCTGCGTTGCGGCGTTTTTGATGATGGAAAGCGGCGAGAGCGAGACCGTTATCGAGACCGTTGCCGGGCTGCTCAAGGCCGAGGCGGCCGGGCCGGGGCTGGTGGCGGTCGATATGGGCGCGGCGCGCACGGAATGGAACGAAATTCCGCTGGCGCGAGAGATGGATACGCTTAGCCTCGATCTGGCGCTGGGGGAGCTTAGCGCGCCGGTGGCGGTCAATATGGGCAATCCGCACGCGGTATTCTTTGTTGATGACGCCGAGGCGGTTGATTTGGCCTCGCTTGGGCCTCAATTGGAAGTGGACGCGCTTTTTCCGCAGCGCGCCAATATCGGCGTTGCGCAAGTGACGGACAAAGAGAATATCCGCCTCCGTGTGTGGGAGCGCGGCGTTGGCCTGACGCAAGCCTGCGGCAGCGGTGCCTGCGCCGCTTTGGTCGCCGCCGCGCGGCGCGAGTTGACCGGGCGGCGCGCCACCGTGACGCTCGGCGGCGGTACGCTTGAGATTGAGTGGCTGGAAGATAACCATGTCCGCATGACCGGGCCGGTGGCGACCAGCTTTATGGGAATGCTGTTGTGAAGCAGGCCGAAATCATCACCTTTGGCTGCCGCTTGAACGCGTTTGAGGCGGAGATCATGCGCGGCCATGCGGCGGCGGCGGGCCTGGCTGAGGCGGTGATCGTCAACACCTGCGCGGTGACGGCGGAGGCCGAGCGCCAGGCGCGCCAGGCGATCCGCCGCGCACGGCGCGAGCAACCCGAGGCGCGCATCATCGTCACCGGCTGCGCGGCGCAAATCGATCCCGCGCGCTACGCCGCCATGCCCGAGGTCGACCGCGTGATCGGCAATGCGGAAAAGCTTGAGGCGGCGAGTTTCTTGCCCGGCGATGAGACGCCGGTTTCGGTCAACGACATCATGTCGGTGCGCCAAACGGCACCGCATATGATTGCGGGTTTTGAAGGCCGGGCGCGCGCTTTCGTTCAGGTGCAGAACGGCTGCGATCATCGCTGCACCTTCTGCATCATCCCTTACGGGCGCGGCAACAGCCGCAGCGTACCCTTGGGCGAGATCGTCAACCAGGCGCGCACGCTGGCCGAGGCCGGCTACCAGGAATTGGTCCTGACCGGCGTCGATCTCAGCGCCTATGGCCGTGATTTGCCGGGCGCACCCAGTCTCGGCCAGGCGGTGCGGCGCATGCTGGCGGCGGTGCCGGAGCTGGCGCGTTTGCGCCTCTCGTCCATCGATCCGGCGGAAATTGACGACGAGCTCAAGCAATTGATCGCCGATGAACCGCGCCTGATGCCGCATATTCATCTCAGCGTCCAGGCCGGCGACGATCTCACCCTGAAGCGCATGAAGCGGCGCCATAGCCGGGCCGATATTCTCCGTGTTTGTGCCGAGCTGCGCTCGCTTCGCCCCGATATCGCCTTCGGCGCCGATCTCATCGCCGGCTTCCCGACCGAGAGCGACGAGATGTTCGCCAACAGCCTCTCTATTATCGAGGAGGCCGGGCTGACCTGGCTGCATGTCTTCCCCTATTCGCCGCGCGAGGGCACCCCGGCGGCGCGCATGCCGCAATTGCCGCGCGGCCTCATTCGCGAGCGGGCGGCACTGCTTCGCAGTGCCGGGGAGACCGCCGTCCGGCGGTTTCTCGATTCTCAGCTCAGCAAGGTGCAAAGCATTCTGGTCGAGCAGGCGGATAGTGGGCGCAGCGCCCATTACGCGCCAGTGCGGCTTTCCGGCCTACCCGCTCGGCCCGGCGAGGTGCTGGCCTTGCGGGCGGAACGGCGCGACGGGCAATATTTGATCGTCGGAGCGGCTGCGTGAGCAAACCCAAGCGCGGCTGGCTGTCCCGTCTGAAGGCGGGCCTGAGCCGTACCTCGGCCAGTCTTGGGTCCGGCATCGGCGGCATCTTCTCGCGCGGCCGGCTCGATGATGAAGCGCTCGAGGAGCTTGAAGAATTACTCATCTTGGGCGATATGGGCGCGGCGACGGCGGCAGAACTCAGCGCCACTTTGGCTGAGGAAAAATTCGGCAAGGAAGTGAGCGAGGAAGAAATCCGCTCTGCTCTCGCCGATCAAATCACCGCCATTCTCGAGCCGGTGGCGCAGCCCTTCCCGATCGACCGGGCGGCCAAGCCGCATGTTGTATTGGTCGCCGGCGTAAACGGCACCGGCAAGACCACCACCGTCGGCAAGCTCGCCAGCCAGTTCCGCGCCGATGGTCTCAGCGTCATGATGGCGGCGGCGGATACCTTCCGCGCCGCTGCGGTCGAGCAGCTGAAAATATGGGGCGAGCGCACCGATTGCCCGGTGGTGGCGCGCGACGGCACCGGCGGCGATCCGGCCGGCCTCGCCTATGATGCTTATGCGCGCGCCCGCGATGAAGGCGTCGATGTGCTGCTGATCGATACGGCGGGGCGATTGCAAAACAAAGCCAATTTGATGGCCGAGTTGCAAAAGATTGATCGCGTGGTGAAAAAGATCGACGCGGCTGCACCGCACACGCGCCTGCTGGTGCTCGATGCGACGACCGGGCAAAACGCGCACAGCCAGGTCGAGATATTCCGTGAGGCGATCGATATCGATGGCCTGATCGTCACCAAATTGGATGGCACCGCCAAAGGCGGCGTGCTGGTGGCGCTCGCCAAGCGCTTCGGCCTGCCGGTTTTCGCTCTCGGTGTTGGCGAGGCGGTCGAGGATCTCCGCCCGTTCGATGCGCGCGAATTCGCCCGCGCGCTGATGAATTTGGAGAATTAGACGCCCATCACCGCGTCGGGCTTGAAATCGCCGGTCTCGCCGTCGGGGTTGGTGAACGGCGCGAAATTGGCCTGGTCTTTTATTTCCGCATATTGCCCGAGGGCCCAGCGCACCGACGGAAAGGCCAAATCCTGCCACGGGATGTCTTCCGGCGCGAACAGGCCAACCTCTTCGCTCTCCGTGCCGGCGGCAATGTCCTCATTCAGCAATTCGGCGCGGTAGATGATCTGCACTTGGCTGATGCGCGGGATGTTGTAGATCGCGAGCAGACCATTCAAGCGGAGCTCCGCGCCCGCTTCCTCGCGCGCCTCGCGCTTGGCCCCATCCTCGGTACTTTCATTGAGCTCAAGATAGCCCGCCGGCAGAGTCCAATAGCCAATGCGTGGCTCGATGGCGCGCTTGCACAGCAGGATACGGCCCTGCCAAACCGCGACCGCGCCAACCACCACCTTGGGATTGTCATATTGGATATAGCCGCAGGCATCGCAAACCAGGCGCGCCATATTGTCGCCTTCGGGGATGGCGCGGCGGATCGGCCCGCCGCTCTTCGGATAACTCGCCATGGCGTGATTATGGAACGGGACCGGATAGGCGTCCAGCGTGCCCGCAATCGAGAAAATGCCAATCCTGGCCGCAATCGGCTACACTCTTCACCAATATTGGTTGGGAGAGGAGAGACGGGATGCGCTGGTTTGCCGCGCTGTTGACGGCGGTGCTGATATCCTTCGGCGCAGTGGCGCAGGCCGCTGAGAGCGGTGGCGCGCAGCACGGCTTGTCACTGTTCGGTGAATTAAAATATCCGCCCGGCTTCGCGCATTTTGAATATGCCGACCCGACGGCGCCCAAGGGCGGCGCCATCAGCTTCGGCTTCGTCGGCAGTTTCGACAATCTCAACCCCTTCATCCTGAAAGGCGTCGCGGTCGCCGATGCCGGCCTGCCGTTCGACAGCCTGTTGGCGACCTCGTTTGACGAGCCCGACACCGCCTATGGCCTGATCGCCCAATCGGTCGAGCTGGCGGCGGACCGTTCCTGGGTGCGTTTCGTGCTCAACCCGAAGGCGCGCTGGCATGACGGCACGGCGATCACGGCGGACGATGTGGTGTTTACCTTCGAAACGCTGATGGAAAAGGGGCACCCGAGCTACCGCATTCTTTATGGCGATGTGGCGGGGGGGGAAAAATTGTCCACGCATGAAGTGAAATTCAGCATCGGCAATAGCCAGAACCGCAAGTTGCCGCTCTTGATCGGCGCGCTGCAAATTATTTCCAAGGCGTATTACACAGAAAACGAATTCGACAAGACAACGCTAACGCCGCCGCTCGGCAACGGCCCCTACCGTATCGAAAAAATCGATGCCGGGCGCAGCATCACTTACCGGCGCGTGGCGGATTATTGGGCCAAGGATCTGCCGGTCAATGTTGGGCGCTTTAATTTCGACGAACAGCGCTGGGACTATTACCGCGACCGCACCATCATGGTCGAGGCGCTAAAAGCCGGTGAGTTTGACTGGCACGAAGAGTTCACCTCAAAAACCTGGATGAACGCCTATAAAGGCCTGGCTGCACTTGATGCTGGGGCGATGGTCAAG
>JABIXB010000122.1 GCA_018666805.1 Rhodospirillaceae bacterium
CCAGCCCGGCAGCAGGCAGACCACCGCCCGGTCCCAGCTTTCCGCCTGCCGGGGGCGGGCATTGTCGGCATTATTGATATGCGCCATGGCGGCGTGCACCGCAGCCGAATCGAGACCTCCGCTCACGGCTGAGCCCATGGCAATATCGCTTCGCATACGCAGCGTGCAGGCATCAAATAGCAATTCGCGAAGTCGCTCGGCTTGGCGGCGCGGGTCTGGGAAGGTCTCCACCAAATGATCGAGCGTGCGCCACCAACGCTCGGTGCGCGGTTCGCCGCCGGCTGTAACGGTCATATGATGGCCGCTCGGCAGTCGCTTGATATTCTCGAACATCGTTATGTCGGTGCCTTCGGCCGCCTGAAAGTTAGCCAGCGCGCTCGCCATGCCGCGCGGATCAAACTCAAGGTCGAGCCACGGTAATCCGAGGAAGGCTTTCATTTCCGACGCGAAGGCGAAGCGCTTGCCGTCAAAATAGTAATAGAGTGGCTTAACGCCGAAGCGGTCGCGCGACAGGAACAGGCAGCGTTCCTGCCGGTCCCAGATGGCGAACGCCCACTCGCCGTTGAGGCGGAATTGGCATTCCGCGCCCCACTCGACGAACGAAGCGAGGACGATTTCGGTGTCCGCATTGCCACGAAAACGGTGGCCGAGGCTTTCCAGCGTTTCGCGGATTTCGAGAAAGTTATAGACCTCGCCATTATAGGTGATCCAAAAACGGCCATCGCCGTACGACATCGGTTGATGGCCGGCTGGTGTTGGATCCATCACCGCGAGGCGCGTGTGGCCGAGTCCGAGGCCCGATTCAACATGAACCCCACTGCTGTCGGGGCCGCGATGGTCGAGCCAGCGGTTCATGGTGGCAATATCTTGCTCGCTAACGGGCGTTGCGTCGAATGTCAGGACGCCGGCAATGCCGCACATGATGAACTCTCGGCTGCTGATCGGCAGGTTTTTCACCGGCACGTCGTCCTCGTGATTACAAATCACGCGCTCTACCAACCGAGCTAAGCCGGCACTGGCGAGAAGATAGTGGTCCCCAGGCTGAGCGGCAAGGGGGCTCATAGGGTAGCGGAAAAATTGCTCTGACGCCTCGCCCAATACGTCAAACCTGCCTATCCGGCTCTCGCGCTAACACCAATTGGCGGCCTCAATATTCAATATTTATAAATAAATAACCAATAGGTTTGTCCCTATATTAATTCCGCCCAAATGGCCTGTGCCGGATAATGGGCCGAAAAATGAGGAATTTTAAGTTTGAGGACCTCAAATTCCTTGGATATTTCGCCATGATTCTTGGAAAGATAAACTTATTCTCCGGCCTGAATATGAGGCAGAAGGTGTTCGCCGCCATCTGCGCGCCGCTCATATTGCTGTCGATCCTTGGCGCCATAAGTGTGTTCGCGATCAATTCCATCGTCGATACCAATAGGTTGGTTGATCACACCCAGGGGGTGCTGCGCGAAGCCGATACGATTCTCGCTATCGGGCTAAATATGGAAACCAGCATGCGCGGCTTTCTGCTCGCCGGCGACGAGACGTTTCTCAAGCCCTATATTGATGGCAAGGAATGGAGCGATGAAAAAATAGCCGCTTTGCAGCGCAGTGAAGGCGCGTATAGCGGGCAGGCCGCGCGCTTGAGCGAAGCCGGCGCGATTCTCAGAGAATGGCGGGCTGAGGTGGCCGAGCCGGCGATTGCACTGCGCCGTGAGATCGGCGACGGCGAGACCATGAACGACATGGCGGCGCTGGTCGGCAATGCCCAGGGTAAGGCATATTTCGACAAATTTCGCCTTCATGTCAGCACCTTTAAGGCGCGCGAGACGGCGCGCCTTAAAACACATCAAAACGACTTCGACATCGCAACGCGCGCGCTTACCCGGCCCTCCGAACAGGTCGAGCAGACTATTGGCGGGATTGACAGTTCGCACGAAGTTCTTGCCGATGTGACACTGCTCCTGTCCGATGTGGTCAAAATGGAAAGTGCCATGCACGGCTTTTTACTCTCCGGGGAAGAGGAGGTTTTGCTTCCCTATATGGCCGGTAAGAAGACCTTCTTCCTCGATATGCTGTCTTTGCAGCAGAGAAAAAGCGACAGCCCGGCGCAACTGAAGCTGCTGCAACAATCGGGAAATTATATTCGCGAGTGGATTGAGAAAATTGCCGAGCCGGCGATTGCGCTGCAGCGGGAATTAAAAGGCGGCGACTGGGCATCGCAGGTGTTTAGTGCTCTCGAGCGCAATCGAAGCAGCGAACTCATGGGTCGATTTGGACTTAGCATTGCGGCCTTCACCGAGGCGGAGCGAGGCATAACGGAGGAACGCCACGCTGCCGCCGGTATTCTCGAAAAAGGCGTTTTGCAAAATCTCGAGCGGCAAAAGAGCGCTGAAGCGTTGATCGCTCACTCTTATCAGGTGATTGCACAGGCCGATGCCGTCCTCAAAGCGGCAATTGATATGGAGACCGGCGCGCGCGGCTATCTGCTCGCCGGCAGAGAGGCCTTTCTGGCGCCCTATAATAAAGGCGCCTGGCGTTTTCTCGAGCTTGTCGCCGGCTTGAGTGCGGCGGTTACGGACAATCCGGCGCAGGTTCAACTGCTCAACGAAATCGAGCAGACGATCGCCGGTTGGCAGGATAGTGTTGTCGCGCCGGCAATCGCCCTGCGCCGCAAAATCGGCGATGCCAAGACCATGGACAATATGGCCGATCTGATCGGCGCGACGCGCGGCAAACAATATTTCGACCGCTTCCGCCGGGTCATGGCCGATTTCAACGCCGAAGAGCAACGCCTGATGCAGCTCCGTTTGGCCGAGAGCGAGCGCACGGTTGAATTCACTTACATCGTAATCGCAATCTGCGTTGTGCTCGGCCTTTTGATGGGGCTGGCGATGGCCTGGTTGATCGGCGGCGGTATCGCGCGACCCATTACCCGCATGACCAAAGTAATGGGCTCGCTGGCTGAGGGCCGTATGGCGCTTGAGGTGCCTGGCCAAAGCGGCCGCGACGAGGTTGGCGCCATGGCCCGCGCGTTGCAGGTATTCAAAACCAAAATGGCTGAGAATGAACGCCTGCATATTGCGCAACAGGAAGCCGAACAGCGCGAACAGGTGGCGCAGACACAACGCGCCGAAGCCGCCGCGCTTGCCGCCAAGAAAGCCGATGCCGCCAATATCGCCAAGTCGGAATTTCTCGCCTCCATGAGCCATGAGATACGGACACCGCTGAATGGCGTGATCGGTATGGTGAGCGCTCTCCTCGAGAGTGATCTGACGCCGGCGCAGCAAAAGCAGGCGCAGTTGGTCAAGGAATCAGGCGAAGGGCTGCAGGTCCTTCTGAATGACATCCTCGATCTGTCGAAGGTCGAGGCGGGCCAGGTTGAAATGGAGGTTATTGATTTCGATCTGCAGGAATTGCTCGACAGTGTGGTGGCGCCCTGGGAATCGCGCCTCCTCGGCAAGGGCCTGACATACGCGCTTGAGTTTGATCCCGACGTGGTCGCGGCACTGAAAAGCGACCCCACCCGTATTCGCCAGATCATGTTCAACTTGATTGGCAATGCATTCAAGTTCACCGATACAGGCGAAATTACCGTTCATGTTTCGCAAAACCGTCTTGGCGGTGACAGGTATGAGACCTGCATCACCGTCAAAGACTCCGGCATCGGAATTACGCTGGAAGCGCAGTCGAAAATCTTTTCCAAATTTACCCAGGCCGATGGCTCGACGACGCGCAAATATGGCGGTACCGGTTTGGGTCTGGCGATCTGCGAGCAATTTGCCGACTTGTTGGGCGGCGATATCGGCGTCGAGAGCGTGGAGAATGTTGGCTCGGCATTTTGGTTCAGCTTCCAATGCGGGCCGGCCGATGCGCCGGCTGAATTAATTGCCACGCGCCAAGAAAGTGCCGCGCCCGCAGCCAACGCCGATCCGGCAGGTGATGCAACCCGTTCGCTGAATATTCTCGTGGCCGAGGACAATCTGGTGAACCAGGCGGTTCTCCGCGCCTTTCTTGCCAGCACTTCGCACCGTGTCACGATGGTCGAAAATGGTCTTGAGGCCGTCAGTGCGGTCATGCGGGTGCCCTATGATTTGGTGTTGATGGATATCCAAATGCCCGAAATGGATGGCGTTAGCGCAAGCGAAAAAATACGCGAATTGCCGGGCAATACCGGAGCGCTGCCGATCATTGCCGTAACCGCCAACGCGATGAAGGGCGACCGGGAAAAATATCTCGCCGCCGGTATGACGGACTATGTCGCCAAACCGATCAGCCAGGATGAGCTTTTTGCCGCGATCGGCAGATGTTGCGGGGGCGCTGGGGAGATCGCTGAGAGTCCGAAGGCGGCACCGGAGAGACATAGTCCGTCCGACCAGGCCGTAATTTTGGACGAACAAATTCTCGACAGCTTGTCGGCGAAAATCGGTGCGGCGAAGATGGCCGGGCTTGTCGAACTCTATGTCGAGGAAATAGCGACCCGCCTCGCGCAATTGCACAGTTTGAAGGATGGCTCGGACTTGGCGGCGATAAAGCTCGAGGCGCACAGTCTAAAGGGCACCTCGGGCGGCTTTGGCGCCATGCGGCTGCAACAAACGGCGGAAGC
>JABIXB010000123.1 GCA_018666805.1 Rhodospirillaceae bacterium
GTCGGCGCCACCCTGGGCTCGCCGCAGCAGATTCAATGCCTGATCGACCTCGGCGTTCGCGAAGCCTGCCAGATTTACGGCCTGACAGAGAGCTACGGCAATTGCTCGATCAATGACGCGCATGACACGCTGGCACGGCGCACCGAATCGATCGGCAAGGCGCTGCCCGGCAACGATATGATCATCGCCGATATGGCAACCGGAAAGCGCATGCCAACCGGCGAGATCGGCGAAATCCGCCTCAAGGGCTATGTCACCAAAGGCTATTACAAAGAGCCGGACAAAACCGCCGAGGCGTTCGACGCCGACGGCTATTTCCGCACCGGCGATCTCGGCTTCGTCGACGATGACGGCTATTTCTATTTCCGCGGCCGCGCCAAGGAGATGATCAAAACCGGCGGTATCAACGTCTCGCCGGCCGAGATCGAGGAATTATTGATCAGTCACGATGCAGTGGAGCTCGCCTATGTGATCGGCCTCAAGGACGCGCGGCGCGATGAAATCGTCGCCGCCGTGATCGTCGCTACGGAACCGATCGACAGCGATGAACTGATCGCGCTCTGTCGCGCAAGCCTCGCCGTCTACAAAGTGCCGCGCAAAGTTAAATTCGTGACACATGCCGATTTGCCGCTCACCAGCACGGGGAAGTTACAGAAGAACAGACTAAAAAATTTGTTCGAGTGAGCCTATACCGCTATACGAAAACCTTGATACCGTTTTCGCCATAGCTCGCCTCGGCCAACTCGACAAAGCGCTCTGTAATATCATCCGGCGCGGCGAGCGTCGCGGGGTCTTCGCCGGGGAAGGCTTCGGCGCGCATGTTGGTGGCGGCGGTGCCGGGGTCGATGATGTTGGCTTTTATGTTGGTGCGTTTAAGCTCCGCCGCGTAGGTCCGCACCAGCGCTTCGAGCGCCGCCTTGGTCGCCGTATAGGCGGCCCAGAACGGCAGGTGCGGATCGCATTCCGTCACGCCGGAGGTAACAAACATCGCGCGGCCCGCCTCGGACAGGCGGAGCAGCGGATCGAGGCTGCGGATCAGGCGCCAATTGGTGGTCAGGTTGATGTCGACCACCTCTTGCCAGACATCGGGCGGATAATGGCCGACCGGGCGCAGGCCGCCCAGCATGGCGGCGTTGCCGACCAGGATATCGAGGCGGCCGAAACGCTCGAATAGGGCGGCGCCGAGCTGATCGATCAAGTCCCCTTGACGAAGATCGAGAGGCACCAGCATGGCGCCTTCGCCGCTGAGATCGCGGATTTCATCGTCGACTTCCTCAAGCGCGCCTGGGGTGCGCGCGACGAGAATAAGTTGCGCGCCCTCGCTGGCGTAGCGCTTGGCGACGGCCCGGCCGATGCCGCGCGAGGCGCCGGTGATCAATGCGATACGGCCTTCAAGGCGTTTCGTCGTCATCTCTCTATCGACCGTTTGGTTCATTCAGCAGGGAAAGCTGCGCCGGCAGGCCGTTATCGTCGTGATCGGTGAGCGCGATCGGGTATTCGCCGCTGAAGCAGGCATCGCAATATTGCGGCGCTTCGCTGTTGCGCCTTGCTTCCCCCATGGCGCGGTAGAGGCCATCGATGGAGACGAAGGAGAGGCTGTCGACGCCGATCAGCTTGGCCATCTCGGCAGTGTCGTTGTTGGCGGCGAGAAGTTGTTCGCGCTCGGGTGTATCGACGCCATAGAAGCAGGAATGGGTGGTCGGCGGGCTGGCGATGCGCATATGCACTTCCTTGGCGCCGGCGCTCCTTACCATTTCGACAATCTTGGTCGAGGTGGTGCCGCGCACGATGCTGTCATCGACGAGGACGATGCGCTTGTTTTCAAGCAGGCGTTGATTGGCGTTATGCTTCAGCTTGACGCCCAAATGGCGAATCTGGTCGGTCGGCTCGATGAAGGTGCGCCCGACATAGTGGTTGCGGATAATGCCGAGCTCGAACGGAATGTGCGCCTCCGCCGCATAACCGATCGCCGCCGGAACGCCCGAATCGGGCACCGGCACCACCAGGTCGACATCGCACGGCGCTTCACGCGCCAGCTCGGCGCCGATCGCCTTGCGCGCCTCATAGACGCTGCGGCTTTGCACCAGGCTGTCGGGCCGCGCGAAATAGATAAATTCGAAGATGCAAAAGCGCTCGGCCGCAACATGAAACGGCTTGAAGCTGGTCAATTCGCCGCCCCGGATCACGACCATTTCACCGCGCTCGATATCGCGCTCGCGCTTGGCGCCGATGATATCGAGGGCGACCGTCTCGGAGGCGAGAATATAGGCGCCGTCGAGGCTGCCGAGCACGAGCGGGCGCACGCCATGCGGATCGCGCACGCCGATCAGCGTATCTTGCGTCATGGCGACGAGCGAATAGGCGCCCTCGATCTGGCGCAGCGCATCGACCAGGCGGTCGGTGACATCCTCGCCGCGGCTGAGCGCCATCAGGTGGATGATCACTTCGGTGTCGGAGGTTGAGCGGAAGATGCAGCCGCGCTGCACCAGCTTGGTCCTGAGACCCACCGCGTTGGTCAAATTGCCATTGTGCGCGATGCTGAGGCCGCCAAAAGCAAGATCGGCAAAAAGCGGTTGGATGTTGCGCAGTTCCGGCCGCCCGGTGGTCGAATAACGATTGTGGCCGATCGCCGCCGAGCCTTCCAGCTCCTTGATCACCTCGGCCGAGCTGAAATTCTCGCCGACGCTGCCCAATCCGTGATGCGAATAGAATTGCGCCCCCGTGGTGCTGACGATGCCGGCTGATTCCTGGCCACGGTGCTGCAGCGCATGCAGGCCGAGCGCGGTATGGGCCGAAGCGTCGGGGTGGCCGAGGATGCCGAAAATACCGCATTCCTCGTGCAGCTTATCGTCGTCGAAGGGGTCACTCACGGTGTTTTTGGTCGCTTGTTTCATATTAGACGCCGCTACTCCTCGACCGAATCCGACAAGCCGTCCATCGCCTTGCGCTCGGAATTGCCATAGCCCTGCGGATCCTCATCCTCGTCGCTTTCGTCCGGAGTCGGCTCCGAAAGCGCGCGCAGGCTGCGCTCCGCATCCTGCAGTTTCTTCAAATTATGCTTGGTGTCGGCAGCGCTTTTCTTCGCTTGGTCGCGCAATTCCTCGGGCGCGATTTCGCGGATGATCTCGGTTCCCATCTGGATATAAGGCATGGTCTTCGCTTCTTCCACCCAGGGCGGCCGGTCTTCCGGCTCCTTGACCGCCCAAACGAACAGCATATAGGCGAGGCAAATCAGCACCGCACCGCGCAGCAGGCCGAATATGAAACCGATCGAGCGGTCAAGCGCACCCATGCTGCTGCGTTGCACATAGCCGGAGATGATCTGGTTGACAATGGTGAAGACGATAAGCGCCAGAATAAACAGAACCAGAGCCGTACCAGCATCGGCCAACGTTTCGCCGAGATCGAGGTCGGGCCAATTTTCGGCCACCCATTGGCGCGGATAGGGCCGCGCATGGGGAAAGGCGAAAACCGCCACCAGAGCCGCGCCGACCCAGGCACTAACACCCAAAATCTCGCGCACGGCGCCGCGCGAAAAGGCGAGCAGCGCCGAGATCAACATCACCAGCGCGACCAGCACATCTACCGGATTGATGGGGATTCCATCCATAATTTTCAGGCTTCGCGCACGCGCGGCGTATTGGCGGGTGTTTGCGCCGGCGCCAGCAGGTCCAAGAGCTCGTTCACCTGGCTGATTGTCTGAATTGAAATCTCGGGCGGCGCGGCTTCCGCCTTGTTCTTCTTCTTGCGCCCGCCCGGCTGCGGCGTCACAGCATTTGTGAAGCCGAGCTTGGCGGCTTCTTTCAGGCGCGCCGCACTTTGCGCCACCGGGCGGACCTCGCCCGAGAGGCCGATCTCGCCGAACACCACCGTACCTTCGCGCACCGGGCGGTCGCTATAGGACGAGACGATTGCCGCGGCGACCGCCAAATCCGCCGCCGGCTCGGCAATGCGCAAGCCGCCGGCAACGTTGAGAAATACATCACTGTTGCCGAGCGAGAGGCCAGCGCGTGCTTCAAGCACCGCCAACACCATGGCGAGGCGGCCCGAATCCCAGCCGACAACGGTACGGCGCGGCGAGCCCGGCGGCCCCGGCGCGACAAGCGCCTGGATTTCCACCAATACCGGGCGCGTACCCTCAATGCCGGCGAACACGGCAGCCCCGGAAACCGGCCCGCGCTCCGGATTGAGAAAGAGCGTGGAGGGATTTGGCACTTCCGACAGGCCGGCGCCGGTCATCTCAAACACGCCGATTTCGTCGGTCGGGCCAAAGCGGTTCTTGACCGCGCGGACAATGCGGAACTGGTGGCCGCGTTCGCCTTCGAAATAGAGCACCGCGTCGACCATATGTTCGAGGACGCGTGGCCCGGCGATTTGCCCCTCTTTGGTGACATGGCCGACCAGGAGCAAAACCGAGCCCGAACGCTTGGCGTGGCGGATCAGCTCCTGCGCCGCGCCGCGCACCTGGGAGACGGTGCCGGGCGCCGAATCGAGGGTA
>JABIXB010000124.1 GCA_018666805.1 Rhodospirillaceae bacterium
CGAACGCCGCTAACGTTCTCCTGCGCCAGTTTTATTGTCCCGGTTGCGCCGCGCTGCTCGATAGCGAAACGGCATTGGCGGCCGACCCCTTTTTGAATGATGTCGTGCACGTCTAATCATGCATGACATCGAGATTCGCCAAGAAGTGATCGACCGCGTCATGGCGCGGCGTGGCAAGCTGCATCTGTTCGAAAGCCTGACGCCAGCGCGGACGGCGCTCGTTGTAATCGATATGCAGAATACCTTTCTCCGTCCCGGCGCGCCGGTCGAAGTGCCGAAGGGGCGCGAGATTGTGCCCAACATCAACCGTCTGAGCGCGCGTCTGCGGGGGCTCGGCGTGCAGGTGATCTGGGTGACGCATGCCAACAGCAGCCCGGGCGGCATGAGCGATTGGTCCGGCTTCTTCGATAATTTCGTCGCCGATGAGGTGCGCGCGAAAACCATCGCCGGATTGGAACCGGGCGCGGAGGGGCAGAAGATTTGGCCCGAACTTGAGGTCGCGCCGACCGATGCGCGGATTTTCAAGAACCGTTACAGCGCGCTCATCTCCGGCGCCTCGTCATTGGAGCGCCAGTTGCGCAGCCAGGGCATCGATACGATCTTGATCGCCGGCACCAAAACCAATGTGTGCTGCGAATCAACCGCGCGCGACGCCATGATGCTCGATTTCAAAACCGTGATGCTGTCCGATTGTTGTGCCGCGCTTTCGGACGACGAGCACCGCGCTACACTGGAAACTTTCATTCAGCAGTTCGGCGATGTGATGACGGCGGATGAGGCACTTGCGGCGCTCGGGGGATAGGCGATGACCGGTTGGCCGAGAAGCGAACTGTGCGATCTGCTTGGCATTGAGCACCCCATTATTCAGGCGCCGATGGCGGGTGCGACAACGCCGCCGCTCGCCGCTGCGGTAAGCAATGCCGGCGGGCTGGGCTCGCTCGGCTGCGCCGCGCAATCGGCGGATCAGGTCCGCGCAGATGTAGCGGCGCTACGGGACGGCACCAACCACGCCTTTAATTTGAATTTTTTCGTCCATGACGCCCCCGTGCCCGATGCGGAAAACGAAGCGGCGATGCAGCAGCGCCTGGCACCCTATTATAATGAACTCGAGCTCGGCGATGCGCCGGCGGCGCGTTCCATATTTCCGATTTTTGGCGAAGAGATGCTGGCGGTTGTCACTGAGTTGTCGCCCAAGGTAGCGAGTTTTCATTTTGGCTTGCCCGAGCGCGCCATGATCGATGCGCTGAAAGAAGCGGGTGCCGTTATTTTGGCGTCTGCAACGACGGTGTGTGAAGCCATTGCGCTGGAAGCGGGCGGCGCCGATGCAGTCATTGCCCAGGGGGTTGAGGCGGGCGGCCATCGCGGCACGTTCTTGGGCGATGTTGAATCCGGCACGGTCGGAACTTTTGCGCTGGTGCCGCAGGTGGTCGACGCCGTGCGTGTGCCGGTGATTGCTGCCGGCGGTGTTGCCGACGGGCGCGGTATCGCGGCAGCTTTTGCGCTCGGCGCGAGTGGCGCGCAGATCGGCACCGCCTTTCTTGCCTGCCCGGAAGCGCAGATACATCCCGTGCACCGCGAACTGCTGTTGCAAACGCCCAGCGAAGCAACACAGGTGACGCGCACCATCTCCGGCCGTCCGGCGCGCGCCATCGTCAACCGCTATATCACTGAGATGAATGAAAGCGGCGCCGAGCCCTTGGCCTTCCCGCTGCAATACAGCCTCTCCGGCCCGCTCAACGCAGCCAGCCGGAAAAATGATTCGAGCGAGCTGATGGTGATGTGGGCTGGGCAGGGCGCCGCGCTGGCGCAGGTTCTGCCGGCGGGCGAGCTTCTTACCAAGCTGGCCGCGGACGCCAAGACGGTTCTGGCGGAGATGTAATCCGGCTACTGCAAGTAGGCGCCGCCATTGGCATTGAGAGTGGCGCCGACGCAGAAGGCGGCTTCATCGGAGGCGAGAAAGAGCGCGGCGGCGGCGATCTCTTCAGGTTTGCCGAGGCGGCCAATCGGCATCAAATCATTAACCAGCTTGGCGATCACTTCCGGGTCGATGCCGGAGAGCATGGTGGTATCGGTCGGGCCGGGCGACAGCGTGTTGACGCAAATGCCGTCTTCAATCGCTTCAAGTGCGAGGCATTTGCTAAAGGCAATCACGGCGGCCTTGGAGGCGGCATAATGACTGAGGCCGGGATTGCCGCGATTGGCGACCTCGGAAGCAAAATTGACGATGCGGCCCCATTTTTTCTTTCGCATGCCAGGCAAGGCGGCGCGGCAACAGAGGAAGGTGCCGCGCAAATTAATGTGAAACATGCGGTCCCATTCCTCGACCGGCATTTCCTCGACTGTTCCGGCGCCGGCAATGGCGGCGGTGTTGACTAAAATATCAATGCCGCCGAGCGCCTCGGCCGCGGCGCTGAATGCGGAATTAACTGAGGCTTCGTCGCCGACGTCGATCGCGCCGCCATAATGGCCGGACCCTTCAAGCGAGGCCGCCATGTCAGCCGCGCCGTCGCCATTGAGATCGAGCACAGCCAATTTCGCGCCTTCGCCGGCGAAGCACTGTGCGATGGCGCCGCCGATGCCGCCCGCGCCGCCGGTGATCGCCGCTGTTTTTCCTGAGAGTCTCGCCATGGTTTATGTCCCGTTCCGAAGTGAAGCTGTGCGCCCAAGGCTATTGCTCGCGCCCGGACAAAGGAAGGGAAGTTTTACGCCCGATAGGCGCTATCCATAGCGCCTTGAGTAGTGGTATAACAGGTACACCATGGAAAGAGAGACAATCACGCGGCGCCGACTGTCGGACGAAGTGGTGGATCGCCTGGAAGGGCTGATCCACTCCGGCGAATTCGAGCTTGGTGATCAATTGCCGTCGGAACGCGATCTCATGGAGCGTTTTAGCGTTGGCCGGCCCTCGGTGCGCGAGGCGCTTTTTTCTCTGCAAAAAATGGGTTTGGTCGCGATCAACAGCGGTGAGCGCGCGCGTGTTACCAGGCCGACACCGGAAACCGTCTTGAACGGCCTGACTGCAACTGTGCGCCATATGCTGACGGACGGACAAGGCGTGCGTCACATGCAGGAAGCGCGTCTCTTTTTCGAAGCGGGTTTGGCGCGTGACGCAGCACGTCATGCGGACGATGGGGGTATCGCGCGGCTGCAAGAGGCGTTGATGGAAAACCACCAGGCGCTTGGCGATATGCAAGCGTTTGAGCAGACGGATGTGAATTTTCACTATGTGCTCGCGGAGATTCCAAAGAATCCGGTATTTGTTGCCATCCATGAAGCGGTGGTCGAATGGCTAACGGAGCAGCGTCATAAATCCCTAATGAATAAGGGCGCGGCGCAAGGTGCTTATGATTGGCACGCCAAAATTTTCCGCGCGGTTGCGGATCATGATGTTGAGGGCGCAGAGGCGGCAATGCGCGGGCATTTAGGCGATGTTTCGCAGCTTTATTGGCGCGCCGAGGGGAGCAGTAAAACGGGGTAGCGGCGGCAGAGAAAACTGACCGCGGCGCCTGAAAAATAAAAATAGAGGGAGAGTTAGGGTGACGCAGAATAGCTTGAAGGAGATGGCGCAAACGCGCCGCGCCAAGTTCGGCACCTTTTTGGTCGAGTTCAATACGCCCGGCATCGGGCAGATCATGAAGGCGGCGGGCTGTGAATATGTCCTCCTCGACATGGAGCATAGCGGCTTTAATTTCGAAAGCCTTAAATCCATGTTGCGCTACATGCAGTCGGCCGATTTACCGACCATCGTGCGCGTGCCGTCGCGCAATTATCACCACATCGCGCGTGCCCTCGACATGGGCGCCGAAGGGTTGATGCTGCCAATGGTGGGCTCCGGCGAGGAGGCCGCGCAAATCGCTGCGCACGCCAAATATCCCTCGCAAGGCCATCGCGGCGTTGCGCTCGGTGTGGCGCATGACCGATACCAGCCCGGCCCGGTATTGAAAAAATTGCGCGACGCCAACAAGCGCAGCACCATCTTCGCCCAGATCGAAACGCCGCAAGGTGTTGCCAATGCTGATGACATCGCCGCCGTGAAGGGCATCGATTGTCTCTGGGTTGGGCATTTTGATCTCAGCGCGTCGATGGGCATCGCCGGCCAGTTCGATCATCCGGATTTTATCGCTGCGGTGGAGCGCGTTGGCAAAGCCTGCCGCAAGCACAAAAAATCCTTTGGCCGTCTGGTGCCGGATGTGGCGACCGGCGTGGCCATATACCGCGATGGCTTCGACTTCATCTGCTACTCGGGCGATGTGTGGATTTTCCAGGCCGCGCTGAAAGAAGGCATGGATCAATTGCGCGCCCAGACCAAAGGCGGGCGCGGCAAAAAGCGCTAAGGAAACAGTGATGAGTCAGACTCAGGCTAAAAGAGAGATGGATGTCGTGACGATGAATATCATCGAATCGACGCTGCTCTCGATTTGCCGCGAGATGGGTGTCCTGCCCCCCTATAACTGAGCCACGTAATTCGTGATATTTTGCGAACATGTGGAGGTTTTGGGATGGCAAGGAAGCGATATTCCGATGAAGATGTATTGAATTTGCTGC
>JABIXB010000125.1 GCA_018666805.1 Rhodospirillaceae bacterium
CGGCCCCATCATCGAAAAGCTCGAACCGCGAAACTGGTTCCCGGTTTAGCGCCGGGCACTTATACCAAGGAGCGGTGATAATGACTCATAGGGACGGCTTGCCAAGGTTTTCGGCTAGGAGCGTGGGGCGTAGCGATGCGGTGCATCGGAAGCCGCGCGCGACGCCGTCCGAAAGCCTTGGTAAGCCGCCGTCCCGGTCGCCCCAGCGAAGCGTCGGAGGGCGTCGGAAGGCCTTGCCGATGCGCCGCATCGCCTGCGGCCATCCTCCTACCCGACGGGTCGCGGGGGCGATCCCTATGGGTCATTATCACCGCTCCTTGGTATTACCGGCAGGCGCGCGGATTAGGCGGTCTGCGCCGCCGCCGTGTCGCTGAGCGGTTGGTCGAGGCGGGTGATCATTTCTTTCGGGCAGATTTGCCAGAAATTGCCGGCCTCAAGGGTCCAGTCGGCGAGTAGGCGCTCGGTGAAGCGTGATTGGGTTTCACTGTAATGTTCGCGCACCAGGTCGCGGCAGACGCCTTCCCAGTGGCGGCTTTGAATGCGCTGCCAGATGACAGAATCGGCATTGACGCGATGCTCGAAGCTGCCGTCGGTATCGTAGACGAAGGCCATGCCGCCGGTCATGCCGGCGGCGAAATTATCGCCGACGGGGCCGAGGATAACGGCGACGCCGCCGGTCATATATTCGCAGCCGTTTGAGCCGCAGCCCTCGACCACTGCCAGCGCGCCTGAATTGCGCACGCAAAAGCGCTCGCCCGCCTGGCCGGCGGCGAATAGCTTGCCCGCCGTCGCGCCATAGAGAACGGTGTTGCCGATAATGGCGTTTTCGTTCGACACCAGCCGGCTTGAGGTCGCGAGACGCAGCACGATGGTGCCGCCCGAAAGGCCCTTGCCGACATAATCATTGGCCTCGCCGATAACCTCGAGCTTGAGGCCCTGCACGGCAAAGGCGCCGAGCGATTGGCCGGCGGCGCCGCGCATACGCACGGTGAAATAATCCGGCGGCAGGCCGGTCATGCCGAAGCGCTGCGTCAGGTGCGAGGAGAGCTTGGCGCCAATCGCGCGGTGAGTATTGCCGACCGAATAAGCGAGCTGCATTTTTTCCGGCACTTCGAGCGCATCGTCGGCGTCGCGGATCATTTGTTCGTCGAGGCTTTCCGGCACCTCGTTGCGCCCGGTGCGCGGCGAGGTACGCGGGAAGCCGCCGGGATCGGCCTGCACCAGAATCGGGTTGAGGTCGAGATCGTCGAGATCGCGGCTGCCGCGGCTGACTTGGCGCAGCAAATCGCTGCGCCCGACGATCTCATTGAAGCTGCGCACCCCGAGCGAGGCCAAAATCTCGCGCACTTCCTCGGCGATGAAGCTGAACAGATTGACGATTTTTTCCGGCGTGCCCTCGAACTTGGCGCGCAGCGCCTCGTCCTGGGTGCAGATGCCGACCGGGCAGGTATTGGAATGGCATTGCCGTACCAGGATGCAGCCCATGGCGACCAGCGAGGCGGTGCCGATGCCGAATTCCTCGGCCCCCAGCATGGCGGCAATAACAACGTCGCGCCCGGTCTTGATACCGCCATCGGCGCGCAGTGTCGTGGTGTGGCGCAGGCGATTGAGCGTCAGCACTTGATTGACTTCGGCCAGGCCCATTTCCCACGGCACGCCGGCATATTTGAGGCTGGTTTGCGCCGCCGCGGCGGTGCCGCCGTCATGGCCGGAAATCAGAATGACATCCGCCTTGGCCTTGGCGACGCCGGCCGAAATGGTGCCGATGCCGGCTTCGGCCACCAGCTTGACCGACACCCGGGCCTTCGGGTTGATCTGTTTCAGGTCGTAAATAAGCTGGGCCAGATCCTCGATCGAATAGATATCGTGATGCGGCGGCGGCGAGATCAGCGTCACCCCCGGTGTGGCGCAGCGCAGGCCGGCAATCTCCTCGGATACCTTGAAGCCCGGCAGCTGGCCGCCTTCGCCGGGCTTGGCGCCTTGCGCCATTTTGATTTCGATCTCGCGGCAGTGGTTGAGATATTCCGCCGTCACGCCGAAGCGTCCCGAGGCGATCTGCTTGACCGCCGAGCTGGCGTTGTCGCCGTTGGCGCGCGGGGTGTAGCGCGCCGGGTCCTCGCCGCCCTCGCCCGAGCACGATGCGGCGCCGATGCGGTTCATGGCGATGGCGAGCGTTTCATGCGCCTCGCGTGACAGCGCGCCATGCGACATGCTGCCCGACATGAATCGCTTGCGAATTTCGGTAATCGATTCGACCTCTTCCAGCGCGACGGCCGCGACCTCGGATTTAAAGCCCAACAGGTCGCGCACATGGACCGGCGGCATGTCGGTTACGCCGCTCGAATATTTCTTGTAGGTGGCGTAGGAATCATTGGCGAGCGCGTGCTGCAGCATGTGAATGAGGCGGCCATCGAAGGCGTGCACTTCGCCCGAGCTACGCGCCTTGTAAAGGCCGCCGACCGGCAGCGTGGTGTGGATTGTTTCGTGCGCCTTGGTATGAAGGCGCAGCACACGTTGCTTGATGCCGGAAAGGCCGATGCCGGAGATGCGCGAACTCATGCCAGGGAAAAACTCGGCGACCAGGGCGCGCGACAGGCCAACCGCCTCAAAATTATAGGCGCCGCGATAGGAGCCGAGCACCGAGATGCCCATTTTCGAGAGAATTTTGAGGAGGCCGGCATCGACCGCGGTGCGGAAACGCTGGCAGCATTCATCAAGGCTGAGATCGCCAAACAGGCCACGCGCCTGGCGTTCGGCAATGCTCTCCTGGGCGAGATAGGCGTTGACCGTGGTCACGCCGACGCCGATCAGAACGGCGAAATAATGCACATCCAGGCACTCGCCGGAGCGTACGTTTATTGACGTGAAGGTGCGCAGTTTTTGTTCGACCAGATGGCTATGCACCGCACCGGCAGCCAGGATCATCGGCACCGGCGCGCGCTCGCGCGAGGTGTTTGCATCGCTCAACACCAGATGCACGGCGCCGCCGCGCACCGCGTCTTCGGCCTCGCGGCGAATCCGGTCCATCGCTTCGGTCAGTTCGTTATGGCCCTCGCCGGCCTCGAAAGTGCAATCGATCCAGGCCGACTTATCGCCCATATAGCGCAGCATCGCATCGAATTCCGCATTGGTCAGAACCGGCGAATTGAGCTGCAATAGATCGGTCTGGGTTTCGCTTTCGCCGAACATGTTGCCGAGATTGCCGAGCCGGGTTTTCAGGCTCATCACGCCATATTCGCGCAGCGAATCGATCGGCGGGTTGGTCACCTGGCTGAAATTCTGGCGGAAGAAATGATGCAGGCCGCGATGATGCTGTGACAGCACCGCGAGCGGCGTGTCGTCGCCCATCGAGCCGGTCGGCTCCTTGCCGTCCTCGACCATGGGATGGAGGATCATTTCGAGCTCCTCCATGGTATGGCCGAAGATGCGCTGGCGGTGATGCAATTCCTCGGGCGCGTAGATTACCGGCTCCTTTTCCGAGCCGATCAAGCTGTCGATCTCGACGATCTTCTTGACCCAGTCGCTATAGGGGTGGCGCGCCGCCAGCATGTCCTTCAGTTCGCGGTCGTGATAGAAGCGGCCCTCGGCGAGATGGACGCCGATCATTTCGCCCGGCCCGAGCCGGCCTTTTTCCATCACCTCGGCCTCGTCGATCGGCACCATGCCGGTTTCCGAGCCGACCACCAGCAGGCCGTCTTCCGTCACTGTGTAGCGTAACGGGCGCAGACCATTCCGATCCATGCCGGCAATCACCCAGCGGCCATCCGAGGCGGCGAGCGCTGCCGGTCCGTCCCACGGTTCGATCACGCAATTGCAATAGGCGAAGAAATCGCGGTGCGCGTCCGGCATATGCGGGCGGTGCGACCAGGATTCAGGTACCACCATGCAATGCGCCGCCGGCATCGGCCGTCCGGCATGGACCAATGCCTCCATCACCGAATCCATCGCCATGGAATCCGAAGAATCGGGTTCAATAAGCGGAAAGATTTCGTCGTTGTACTCGTCAAATACCTCGCTTGCCGCGCGGGTTTCGTGGCTCTTCATCCAATTGGTGTTGCCCTTGATGGTGTTGAATTCGCCATTGTGCGAAATCATGCGGAACGGTTGCGCCAGGCGCCAGGTCGGGAAGGTGTTGGTCGAATAGCGCTGGTGGAATATGGCGAAGCTCGAGATGAAACGCTCGTCGAGGAGGTCGGGATAGAAGGCGGTGAGCTGCTCGGCCAGAAACATGCCTTTGTAGACCACCGTGCGGCAGCTCAGCGAACAGATATAAAAATCCTTGATATGGTGCGCCAACGCCTTTTTCTCGATCCGCCGGCGGATGATGTAGAGGTCGATCTCGAACTGGTCATCGTCGACGCCGCGGTCGTTCGAGATCATCACCTGTTCGATCTCGGGCCGCGTGGCGTTGGCCTTCTCGCCGATCACCGCATAGTCGATCGGCACCTGGCGCCAGCCGTAAATGCCGTGGCCGAAGCTGAGAATTTCGGTTTCGACAATACCGCGGCAGGTTTCCTGCGCGCCGAGATCGGTCTTGGGCAGAAACACCATGCCGAGCGCGAGGCGGCCCTGCTTCGGCCGATGGCCGGTATTCTCGGCATGTTGCTTGAAAAAATCCTGCGGTATTTCGACATGAATGCCGGCGCCGTCGCCGGTCTTGCCGTCGGCATCGACCGCACCCCGGTGCCACACCGCTTTCAAGGCGGCAATGCCGGCCTCGACCACATCGCGGCGCGGCCTGCCGTCGAGTGCTGCGATCAGGCCAACGCCACAGGCATCATGTTCATGTTCCGGGCGATAAAGCCCATCACGCTCAAGCCGTTCGGCATTGCCGCGCCAATCGGCGATGAAGCGCTCGCCACTTTCCGGGTTGTTTTTTATTGCCATGCGCCGGGCCTCAAATCGCTTCTTCGAGCGGCACAGCACGGGCGCCGATATAGCGGTGAATGGCGGCTGCGGCGTCGCGTCCGTCGCCGATCGCCAAAACCACCAGCGAGGCGCCGCGCACGATATCTCCGGCGGCGAAGACGCCATCCAGATTGGTCATCATCGAGTTCCAATCGACTTTCACCGTACCCCAGCGCGTGACGTCCAGTTCCGGCGCGTCGAACAATGTGGGCAGATCCTCCGGGTCGAAGCCGAGCGCCTTGATGGCGATGTCGGCGGCATGGGTGTGGCTCGAGCCGGCGATCGGTTGCGGCGACTGGCGCCCTGATGCATCGGCCACGCCAAGGTGAATATGCACCGCGCGCACACCCTCGACCGCGCTGTCGCCGACAAAGGCTTCCGGCGCCGAGAGCCAGGCGAAATTGACGCCCTCTTCCTCGGCATGGGTCACTTCCTGCAGCGAGCCCGGCATGTTCACCCGGTCACGGCGATAGAGGCAGGTGACGGATTTAGCGTTCTGGCGGATCGCGGTGCGGACACAATCCATCGCCGTATCGCCGCCGCCGATGACGACGATATTCTTGCCCTCGGCATTCAAGCCGCCATCTTCAAAACGTGGCACCGTATCGCCGAGGCCCTTGCGGTTGCTCGCGGTGAGATAGTCCATCGCCATGTGGATATTTTTAAGGCCGACGCCCGGCACCTTGATATCGCGCGATTTGTAGGCGCCGGTGGCGATCAATATCGCCTCGTGGCGGGCGCGCAATTCGCTCAGTGAGGCGTCGCGGCCGACCTCGAAATTGAGATGAAATTTAACGCCGCCATCGATCAGCAATTGTGCCCGCCGCTGGATGATTTTCTTGTCCAGTTTGAAATTGGGGATGCCGTAGATCAGCAGCCCGCCGACGCGGTCATAGCGGTCATAAACATGCACTTGGTAGCCCTGCCGGCGCAGCATCTCGGCTGCCGCCAGTCCGCCCGGACCGGCGCCGATAATGCCGATGGATTCGGGCCGTTCACGCGCCGGGCTGGCCGGCTTGACCCAGCCATTCTCGAACGCCGTATCGGTGATATAGCGCTCGACTGCGCCGATGGTCACCGAATCGAAGCCCTTCTCGATCACGCAATTACCTTCGCACAGTAAATCCTGCGGGCAGATGCGGCCGCAAATCTCGGGGAAATTATTGGTCGCCGATGAGACCTCATAGGCTTCCTGCAGGCGTCCGGCGGCAGTCAGCATCAGCCAATCGGGGATATTGTTCTGCACCGGACAGTGGATCTGGCAGAACGGCACGCCGCATTGCGAGCAACGCGAAGCCTGCTCGCCGGCGCGCTCGGCGGCAAAATCGCGGTAGACCTCGCCCCAATCGGCGCGGCGTTCCTTCGCTTCGCGTTTGTCCGGCCGTTTTGCGGCGATATCGACGAATTTAAGCATGGCTGCTTCCGCTTGCCCCTGATTTTGCGGTTTTTGATTTTGCTACGGCTGCCGGTGAAAAAGTCGCGGGCGCCGAATGTGAAGGGGCAACTTAGCGGAAAGGTTCCATAATCGCGAGGAAAATCCGCATCTATGTCAGAGACACTGACATAGATGCGGGAATGGCTTGCCGAAATCTGAAGATACTAAAATGAAAAACAAGAAAAAACTTATAATTAGTCCGGTTTTGAGACTGTTTCATGTGAATCTGGCTTGCCCGCAACCCTTTAAAGTTGCTTTTGCCGGCATTGGTGAATTGCAAATTTTCCTGAATTGGCAATATGATACCGCCCACCGATTGGAAAACCGCCGTTCCACTCTCATAACAAGCAGGCTGCTGGCACATTGCTGTTGTTGCACATCGTCATCCTGGCGGCTGTCCAGGGCATCTCTGAGTTTCTGCCGGTCAGCTCGTCCGGGCATCTTGTCCTGTTGCCGAAAATTGCCGGCTGGCAGGATCAGGGCCTCAATATCGATATCGCCGTGCATGTCGGCACGCTGGGCGCGGTGCTGGTTTATTTCTGGCGCGATATCCTCGCCATCATCCTCGGCTTTTTCGGCGGCAAACGGCGCCAGCGGCGTGCCGGGCGCCAGCTTGGGCTTTATATATTGGTCTCTTTGCCGCCGGTGATTGTGGCCGGCGGCCTGCTCGCCTATTTCGCTCCCGATTTTTTCCGCTCGCCCCTGATCGTCGCCTACACGATGGTCATATTCGGCGTCATCCTGTGGTTCGCCGACCGCGTCGGCATGACGGTACGGCGCGTC
Source organism: Rhodospirillaceae bacterium (assembly GCA_018666805.1). Classification (GTDB taxonomy): domain Bacteria; phylum Pseudomonadota; class Alphaproteobacteria; order UBA828; family UBA828; genus PTKB01. The sequence continues at coordinate 7,127 of JABIXB010000125.1, forward strand.
GAGCATATGAATTTCTCGAGTGCTTTCATTATCGGCCTGGCGCAGATATTGGCTTTTGTTCCGGGCACCAGCCGCTCCGGTATCACCATGACGGCAGCGCGTTTTCTCGGCTTTGAGCGCGCCGCCGCGGCGCGTTTCTCGATGTTGATGTCGATCCCGGTGATCGTTGCCGCCGGCGCTGTGGCGGCGCGCAATCTGATAGAGAGCGGTGAGCCGATCGTCACCGGCGATGCCGGCCTCGCCGCGGCGCTCGCCTTCGTCACTGCACTTATTACCATCGCGGTGCTGATGCGATTGCTCAAGCATATGAGCTTTACGCCATTCGTCCTCTACCGTCTGTTCCTCGGTATCGTGCTGCTGGTGCTCTACTACGGCTTCGACTGGACTCTGGCAATTTAGCGCAATAATCCGCGCCGCGGCTTCAGGTTTGCGCGTGCGGCGTTGAATCCGTGCGGGCGCGTCGGAAGCGGTGCATATAGGTTGGCAGGATCAATTCCGCCGGCGTCGCTGAAATACCGAGATCGCTCAATTTGAGGGCATGCTCCGACACCACATTGTCGGCGCGCAGCATCTTCGCCTGATCGGCGGTAAACATTGGCTCCGGCATAAATTGCATGAAAAAGCCCATCATGTCGGCGGCAAAATAGGGCACCGGTACCAGGTGGCGCTTATATTGCGTTTCCTTGGCGATCAGCTCCATCAATTCGCGGAAGCTGTACACGTTCGGCCCGCCCAATTCATATGTCTTGGCGGCGCTACCTGGTGCCGGAGCGGTGAGGGTCTGGCTCAGCGCCTCGGCCACATCGCCGACAAAGACCGGCTGCATGCGCGTCGTGCCGGCCTCGATCTCGGGCACCATGTAGAGGCCTTCCATGTGAAATTTCGGCCGCTGGCGGATCGGGAAAAACAGCGGCAGCACCGGCGAGATGCGGGCGAGTGCGCCGAACTTGTTAAAAAAATCATCCTCGGGGCCGAACATCACGCCGGGCCTAAGGATCGTCGCCGCCGGATAGGCGTCGCGTAAAGCGGTCTCGCCAGCGGCCTTGCTGCGCGCATAGGCCGAGATGGCCTCCGGCTTGGCGCCGATGGCGGACACATGGATCAGCCGTTTCACGCCGGCCTCGCTCGCCGCGCGGGCGATGCGTCCCGGCGCCGTGCCGTGCACTTCAGAAAATTTTTGCCGGCCGGTTTCAGAGAGAATACCGGCCAAATTCACCACCTCGTCGGCGCCCTCGACCGCGCGCGCGACCGAGCCGTCATCGCGCACATTGGCCTGCATCAAAGAGACCTGGCCGACAGCGCCCATCGGGCACAGGAAGCCGGCGAATTCAGGCCGCCTGACCGCAACCCGGATCAACGTGTCCTGGCGCGCTAATTTGCTGATGACATGGCGTCCGAGGAAACCGGAGCCGCCGAAAACCGTAACGATGCGCTTGCTCATAATGCCGCCATTTTGCTAAATCAAGCTTGTGCTTATGATACATCAAGCGCTGCTGCCAGGGGAAAAATACGTCTGAATCTGTTGACAGGGCGAAACCACCCAGGCTACCCAGTCGGGTATGGCTAATCATTTGCATATAAACGACTTGCCGCCCGGGCTCACCTTTGGCGATATCGTCGCCATCGACAGCGAGGCGATGGGGCTGCATCCGCACCGCGACCGGCTCTGCCTGGTGCAGATGTCGCGTGGCGATGGCGATTGTCACATGGTGCATTTCCCGCCGCCCGGCGATTATTCAGCGCCCAATTTAAGGGCGATGCTGGCTGACCCGTCGGTGTTGAAGCTGTTTCACTTCGCGCGCTTCGATTTGGCCGTGATCGAACATTATCTCGGCGTGACCTGCGCACCGGTCTATTGCACCAAGATAGCTTCCAAGCTGGTGCGCACCTTTACCGACCGCCATGGCCTCAAGGATCTGTGCCGCGATCTAGTTGGCGTCGATATTTCCAAGCAGCAGCAATCCTCGGATTGGGGCGCAGAGGAGCTCACCCCCGAACAACAGGCCTATGCCGCCTCGGATGTGCTGCACCTGCACGGCATCAAGGAAATTCTCGATCAACGGCTGGCGCGCGAGGGCCGGGCCGAGCTCGCTCAGGCGTGCTTCGATTTCCTCCCCCACCGCGCGCGGCTCGATCTCGCCGGCTGGGACGAAGTCGATATTTTTCATCACTAAGAAGTCTCTTTAATTTGCCCTCAAACGCCGGGCGAGCGCATCCGCGCTCTTGGCTACCTCGTATTAACTCGGGCGCGAAGTCTCGCTTGCCGGAATGCTAAGTGCATTCCGGTTGGTGGTTCCGCTTGGATAGCGTTTAATTTCTCTCGCGCTAGCGCGTCATTTCGATTCCGGCCGGTTCGATCTTGACGCTGCCCTTGGGGCCATCCGTCACATAGCCGATGCGCTGGCACGCCTTGCCATGGCCGCGCACGATATCGATCACCTGATCCGCGTCGCCCGGGCGCACCACCAGGCAAAAGCCGATCCCCATATTGAAGACGTGATACATCTCCATATTGTCGCTGCCGGTGATGTCCTGAATGAGCGGGAACAGGGCCGGTGTTTGCGGCAGGTCGTCGATGATGAAACCGACATCGGCCTTGACGCGGCAGAGATTGAGGAAGCCGTCGCCGGTGATATGGATCAGCGCGCCGATATCTTTCACGCGCGCCAGAATATCGAGCGCCTCGGCGACATAAATATAGGTTGGGCGCAACAGCTCTTCGCCGACACTGTGGCCGAGCGCTTCGACATGGCTGTCCGCTTGGTAGTCAGCTAATTCAAACAATGCGCGGCGCGCCAGGCTGAGGCCGTTGCTGTGGATGCCGTTACTACTGATGCCGACGATAACGTCACCGGGACGCACGCCGGCGCCGAGATTGATCTTATCGATTTCGACATGGCCAACGGCGGTGCCGGCGAGGTCGAAACCAAGCCCTTCGCCATGGCCCTTGATGATGTCCTTGAGTTGGGCGATTTCACCGCCTGAAATGGAAATGTTGGATTGCCGCGCGCCTTCCGCGAGGCCGGCGCCGATCGCTTCCAGCATCGCTGGCTGGGCGCTTTCGACCGCGACATAATCGACCATGCTGAGGGGTGTGGCGCCGACGCAGATCAGATCGTTGACATTCATCGCCACGCAGTCGATGCCGACGGTGTCGTATTTGCCCACCATCTGCGCGACCAACGCCTTGGAGCCGATGCCATCTGTGCAAATGGCGATGCCCGTACCGGCGAGGTCAATGACATTGGCGAAATAGCCGAGATCGAGCTGAACCCGCGCATCGCTCAACGACCAGGTCGATTTAATATGGCCAATCAAACGGCCGAGCCCGTCCTCCGCCTGATCCGTGTTAACGCCGGATGCTTCATAACCGGGGGAAGTTGGGCCGGGTTTGGAGGAATCGCTCGGGGCAGCCATTAATTTTGTCCATCGCTTATTCGAAGTTCCGCGCCACCATGGTTACTAGTCTTGCCGGAAAGGTGCAACAAATCGGCCCCGTGTGGCGACCCGAACATGTGAAAAAATTAGTCTTTTTTCACATGTTCGGACTATTACTGCGTCGCCGGCTGCGGAAATTTGGTTAATTACCCGCATATTTACCGCTTAATTCCCTGTGGAAGCGAGTATGTTAGCCATATCGCGCGGATTCGCGCCGTTTGGCGCAACCGGCGAAAATGCCGACGAACTATATTGCGCCCACGAACCATATTGCGAATGTCCAAATGAATGCGCCATCAGACAATGCGGCACCCCTCACAGGTAGTGACGATTCGGCGGAGAATCATGATCTGGCCGCCGGCCGCCGAGTGCTCCAATTGGAAGCGCGCGCACTTGCCCGCCTGGCCGATGAATTGGGCGCCAACTTTAGCCAAGCGGTCGAGATACTGAGCCAGGTCAAGGGCCGCATTGTCGTCTCCGGCATGGGCAAGAGCGGCCATATCGGCAATAAAATAGCCGCCACCATGGCCTCGACCGGGACGCTGGCGATCTTTGTTCATCCGGCCGAAGCGAGCCATGGCGATCTCGGCATGATCACCGATGAAGATGCGCTACTGGTTCCGTCCAATTCGGGCGAAACCACCGAATTGGGCGACATGCTGAATTTTTCCAAACGCTATGAGATTCCGATGATCGCCATTGTTGGGCGCGCCGGCACCACCTTGGCGGAAAGTGCCGACGTTGCCTTGATTATGGCGGATGAGCCTGAGGCCGGCACGCTTGGCCTCGCACCGACCACCTCGACCACCATGACGCTGGCGCTCGGCGACGCGCTCGCTGTCGCCCTGTTTGAGCGCAAGGCGTTTTCCGAAAGTGATTTTCACGTCTTCCACCCGGGCGGCAAACTTGGCCAAAGCCTGGTGCGGGTGCGCGATATTATGCACGGCGCGGATGATCTTCCCCTCATTGGCCCCGATACCTTGATGTCGAAAGCGTTGATCGTCATGACAGCGAAGCGCTTTGGCTGTGTCGGTGTGATTGACGCTGCGGGCGACTTGCTCGGCATCGTCACCGACGGCGATTTACGCCGCAACCTCACCGATGATTTGCTCGAGCGAACGGCGAGCGACCTGATGACAGAAGCGCCGACGGTGATTCGTGAAGACGCGCTTGCCGCCGAGGCGGTGCACGTTATGAACGAACGCCAGATCACGGGCCTGTTTGTCACCGATGGCACCCGGCCGGTCGGTATCCTGCACATTCATGATTGCCTGAAGGCGGGCATCAGTTGAGCGCCAGCCACAGATATGGCGGCACGCCGCCGCCGCGTGGCCCGGCGCCGCCGCGTCTTGCCGGCCTCCAGGCACGGAGTGGTTCCGGCGCCGCCGCGCGCACGGTCGGCTACAGCAATTTCGTCGGCATTATGCGCTATGGCCTGCCGCTGGTGGCACTGCTGTTGCTCGGCCTGGTTATCGTTTGGCCGCTCGCCACCGGGCGCGAGGAGGGCTTCCGCATATCGTTCAGCGATGCGCCCGATCTTGATGGCTCGTTGCGCATGGTCAATGCGCGTTACCTCGGCGTCGATGACCGCAATCAGCCCTTTACGGTGACCGCCGCGGAAGCCAGCCAGAGCGAGCCGAATTCGCCGCTGGTGGCGCTCGAGGATATTTCCGCTGATGTGTTCATAGACGATGGTAGCGGGCAATGGTTTGCGCTCACGGCGCGCGAAGGGCTCTATGAGCGCGATGCACGGTTTTTGGATTTGGCCGGCGATGTTTCGATATTTTCCGATCAGGGGCACGAGTTTCATACCGAGCGCGCGCATGTCGATCTTGGCGCACGTACGGCGGAAGGCGATGCGCCGGTGCAGGGCCAGAGCCCGCTCGGCCTGCTTGAGGCCGGCAACTTTCATGTGGATGATGACAAAGAGATTATGTTGTTTGGAGGCGGCGTGAAGATGACGATTTTCCCAGGCGGGCGGGGCTGATATGAGGCGCACCTCGATTGCCCTATTTTTTGCCCTGGCGATTGTTCTGGCCGGCGCCGCGATAAAACCGGCGTGGGCGCAGCTCGATGATTTGAACGGCAGTCATGATAGCCAGGCGCCGATCGAAATCACCGCCGATACGCTGGAAGTCAGGCAGTCGGACAATCTCGCGATCTTCCGCGGCGATGTCGATGCGATCCAAGGCGACATGCTGCTCAAGGCGGATATGCTGGTTGTGCATTACCGCGAAAACAACGAATCGCCGGATGCGCCGGGAATCTCGCAAATCGACGCCGAAGGCAATGTCTTTGTCTCGTCGCCCAACGAGACGGCGCAAGGCAAACGCGGCGTTTATGACGTCGACAACAGGAAGATTTGGCTGAGCGGCGATGTCATTCTCACGCAAGGCGATAATATCATTGAGGGCGAGGAACTTGAGCTCGATTTGGTGAGCGGCAAGAGCAAAGTCATGAGCGCGGCGGATGAAAATGGCGAACGAAAGCGCGTGCGTGGAATGTTTGTGCCAAAAAAGGAAGAAAATTAACAATTTGAGGTATAATAAGGCTCATGTCTGACAGCGACGACATGCAGAACTCAAATAAGGGCGGTGGTGGCGACACTTCGGCGCCCCGTTTGGTGGCCGATAACAAAGGTCTGGCCGCGCAAAATCTCGGCAAGCGCTTTAAAAAGCGGCCGGTTTTGCGCGACGTCAGTCTTCATGTCCGCCGTGGTGAAGCTGTCGGCCTTTTGGGTCCGAACGGCGCCGGTAAGACCACCTGTTTTTATATCATGACCGGATTGATCGCCTCGGAATATGGCACAGTCCAGATGGACGGCCATGATATTACCGATCTTCCGATGTATCGCCGGGCGCGTCTCGGGATCGGTTATTTGCCGCAGGAAGCATCCATTTTCCGCGGCCTCTCGGTCGAGAACAATATCCGCGCGGTTTTGGAAGTGGTCGAGCCGGTGCGCGAAAAGCGCGAAAATCTGCTCGATGAGCTGCTCGCGGAATTCTCCATCACCCATCTTCGCCGCACGCCGGCCCTGGCGCTTTCCGGCGGCGAACGGCGGCGTGTCGAAATCGCCCGTTCCTTGGCCTCGAAGCCGAGTTTCATGCTGCTCGACGAACCGCTTGCCGGCATCGACCCGATCGCCGTGGCGGAAATTCGCGAATTGGTGGCGCACCTCAAAGACCGTGGCATTGGCGTTCTCATCACCGACCACAATGTGCGCGAAACCCTGGAGATCGTCGACCGCGCCTATATTCTCTATGAAGGCGCGGTGCTGATGGAGGGCAAACCCTCGGATATCGTCAGCGACGAGGAAGTCCGGCGGGTCTATTTGGGCGACCGGTTCCAGCTTTAGGCTGGGAAAGTTACTTAAATGGCAATAACTCCCCGCCTCGACCTGCGTCAGGGCCAGTCCCTGGTGATGACGCCGCAATTGCAGCAATCGATCAAATTGGTGCAGCTCAACAATATTGAACTTTCCGCTTTCATCGATGGCGAGCTCGAGAAAAATCCATTGCTCGAGCGCAAGGACGGCGCCACCTCGGAAAGCGAAACACCCGAGCAGCCTGAGGGCGCGGCGGCGGACGGCGAACCGTTGGCGTCCGATTCGGCGCTCACCCGCAACGCCGATATGCCGCATGGCGAGGAACTCGCCGATATCGATTTGAGCTCCGATGATTATTGGTCCGGCGAAGGACGCGCGCCTGGCGGCGGGGCAAGCGATTCAGGGCAAGGCGGCATCTCCTTGCCCGGACGTGGCGCCAATCCGGACGCCAGCATGGACGGAATCGAGCAGGCGGAATCGGCACCGCAAACCCTTCGCGAACACCTTCTCGCCCAACTCGGCATTGAAATTTCCGAGCCGTCGGACCGTCTGGTCGGCAGCACCCTGATCGATATGGTCGATGGTGCGGGATATTTAAGCGGCGATCTCAAGGGCGTGGCGGAAAGCTTCTCTTGCCCGCTTGAGCGCATCGCAGCGGTTTTAGAGAGGCTGCAAAGCTTCGATCCGCCGGGTGTGTTCGCGCGCGATCTCGGCGAATGCCTGGCGATCCAGCTTAAGGATGTTGGCCGCTTCGACCCGGCGATGGCGGCACTGATAGATAATTTGGATCGCCTCGCGGCGGGCGACGCGGCGGCGCTGATGAATATATGTGGCGTCGACGCTGAAGACCTCACCGACATGGTGGCCGAGATCAAACGCCTCAATCCTAAACCCGGTCTTGCCTTCGACAATGACGTGGCACAAGCCATCGTGCCCGATGTGTTCGTCCGCCCGGCGCCGGGCGGCGGTTGGACGGTCGAGCTTAACAATGAAACGCTGCCGCGCGTCATGGTCGACAATCACTACCATGTTGAGCTGCGCGATCTCAGCAATGGCAGCGAAGAGCGCAGCTTTATTTCCAATTGCTTTCAGAACGCAAACTGGCTGGTGCGCGCGCTCGATCAACGGGCGCGGACGATATTGAAGGTCGCGACCGAACTGGTGCGCCAGCAGGAGGCGTTTTTTAGCCAAGGCGTGCAGGAATTGCGCCCGCTTACGCTCGCCACCGTGGCCGATATCGTCGGCGTGCATGAGAGCACCGTGAGCCGGGTCAGCAACAATAAATATATCGGCACGCCGCGCGGTACCTATGAAATCAAATTTTTCTTTTCCGCCAGCCTCTCGAACAGCGACGGTGGCGAAGCGCACGCGGCGGAGGCGGTGCGTCACCGCATCCGTGAGCTGATTGGCGGCGAATCCAACGGCAAGGTTCTCTCGGATGACCGGATTGCCGAGATCTTGAACGACTCCGGCATCGATATCGCGCGCCGGACCGTGGCTAAATACCGTGAGGCGATGCATATCCCCTCTTCGGTGGGCCGGCGCCGGGAGTTGGCGAAAGCTGCACGTGGATTATAGTATAATTCGTTGAAGTGATTATATAATTATAGAGCAACAGCGTTGCTCGATGCGCCACTATTGACTCGCTTTGGGCGTGGAACTATGTTGCTGCCGCCTTTCCGAACCGGGGCGGACAGTCGAATGTTTCGAACCATATTGCGCCCGGCCGCGTGAAGGGAACATGCCATGCAGTTAACCGTTAAAGGTAGACATGTTGGGGTCAGTGAAAGGCTGCGCGAACATGTGCGCGAGCGTCTTGATTCCGCGATCAGTAAGTATTTCACCGCCGCGATCGATGCCCATGTGGTGTTCGCGAGCGAAAAAAGGAATTTTGAGGCCAGTATCACCGTTCATGTCGGCTCTGGCATTACCCTCCAGGGCCAAGGCGAAGCGGATGAGATTTTTGCCTGTTTCGATATTGCGGCAACGCGGGTTGAGAAGCGCCTCAGGCGTTATAAGCGCCGCTTGCGCGACCATCACAGAGGTCGTGATGGCCGCATGGATGGCTTGTCGGCGCAACAATATGTGATCGAGGCGGAGGCGGATAAAGAGCATGCGGACGAGAATGACGAACCCGATAATCTGTCGCCGGTCATTGTAGCCGAGGCCAAAACGGAGATTGCCGAATTGACGGTGGGCGAAGCGGTTATGCGTATGGATTTGGCGGAATCGCCGGCGCTGATGTTTTTTAATCGGAGCCACGGCGGTATTAATGTTGTTTATCGCCGTACCGACGGAAATATCGGTTGGATCGATCCGCAATTACCGGCTGCCGAGTAAAGGTTTGGGCGGAGGAGTATTGATGGAAATTGCCGAAATCCTGTCGCTGCAGGCTGTCCTCGCCAATCTCAAGGCCGGCAGCAAGAAGCAGCTGTTGCAGGAATTGGCCGCTGTGGCCGCCAAGGAGACCGGCGTTCACGAGCGCACGATTTTCGATGTTCTCCTCGAGCGTGAACGGCTCGGTTCGACCGGCGTCGGCAAAGGCATCGCCATTCCGCACGGCAAGCTCGGTGATATCGACCGGCTCTATGGTGTTTTCGCCAGGCTGCCGGCTGCGGTCGATTTCGAGGCGATTGATGAGCGGCCGGTCGATCTCATTTTTCTGCTACTCGCACCCGAGACCGCCGGCGCGGACCACCTCAAGGCGTTGGCCCGCATATCGCGCTTGTTGCGCGATGAAGATGCCTGCATCCGCCTGCGTGGCTCGGAAAGCGCCGAGGCCCTGTTCGCTTTGCTCACGCAAACAGCGGAAGCGCCGGCCGCTTAGAAACACCCCATCCGGCGTTCCGATCACGCTGGCCAAACCAAACAAGCCGGATTGACACTTTTAGATTCGCAATCCGGGCAAGCCGGATTGACAGGTGGCGGGCGGCGTTTCACCCTGTCGGTGAAATGCATCTCAATCATGCCACCTGTGTTGCGCTGGCCGGCAAGGGCGTACTGTTACGCGGCTTTTCCGGCGCCGGGAAATC